>JAWXUE010000013.1:0-16710 GCA_044432925.1 bacterium
AATAACCAATTAAGGTTATTTGTAATATTAATAAATTATTTTTTAAATCCTTTAATTATATCATCTTTAATTTCTAAAGGAACATATTTTGAAATATCGCAATTAAAATAAATTAATTCTCTAATAGCTGTTGATGAGATGAATATATTTTTACTAGAAGGAAGAAGTAACATAGTCTCAACATCCTCACAAATATCTTTATTATATTGAAATAAAGAAAACTCTTGTTCATAATCTTGATAATTTCTTAAACTTCTAATTAATAAATTAATGTTATTTTCTTTAGCATAATTAACTGTTAGACCATCGTATGAACTTACTACTACATTAGGAATATCTTTGGTAACTTTTTTAATTAATTCAATTTTTGTTTCTAAAGATAAAGTAGATTTTTTATTTTGATTATAAGAAACAACTACATGTAACTCTGTTACTAATTTAGCTGCTCTTGTAATAATATCTAAATGACCATTTGAAATTGGATCAAAAGAACCTGCGTACATTGCTTTTTTCATATTAAAACCTCCAATATTATTTATATTTTACTTTAAAATCTATAAAAAGTCTATTCATTTAATTTATTTATGTTATAATATATTTACTTATTGGAGGTGTATTATGGATAAGATTAAATTAGGAAATTATATAAAAAATAAAAGAGAAGAATTAAATTTATCACAAGATGAGTTAAGTGTTAAACTTAATGTTGAGTTAAGTGTTGTTTCAAGTTGGGAAAATGGTGAAGTTTTACCTGAATTAAATATAATAGTTGCATTAGCAAATTCTTTAAATATTTCTGTTGATGAGTTATTAACTCAAAAAGTAATTGAAAAAGAAATAGTTTATCAAAATCATAAATATACATTACCATTAGTTATTATATTAATTGTTATATTTATTTTAGGAATTGTATTTATGACAACTGAATATATTTAAAAATTATTGAAAAAAAAGACATTTTATGTTACAATTTATCTAGATTATTCTAAATGGAGGAAGTTATGAAAAAAAATAAAGACGTTAGTGAAGAATTTATCAAAAAAGCAAACAAGTTAATTACTTTAACATCAGATGAACAAGTAGTTGAGATTTTAGTTTTAATGAAAGAAGAATTTGATTTATTAGAAGATGAAGATAGTGAATTTGTAAATGCTATTGATGGTAATATCAGTGCTGCATTAGACAAATTAGTTAAAGAAGTTAAAAAAGATGATAATAATGAAAAAATCTCTGCTATTTTAAGAGACATCAAAGTTAACTTAGTAAAAAGATACAACTTAGTAACAACTAATTAATTATTTGCATATATTAGTTTTTTGTGATATAATAACATTAAGAAATTGAGTGAGAACGTAAAAGTCTCACTCATTTTAATTTGAAAGGGTGATTATTTGAATATCGATATCGTTAAAAATATTGTAGAACCTTACTTAGAAGAAAAAGGATTAATACTTTATTCATGTAAATTAAAAAAAGAATATGGAATGAATATTGTTGAAGTATTAGTAGATAGTGATGACATCATTGATATAGACGAGTTAGCTGTTTGTAATACTTATTTAGCTGAAAAGTTAGATGAATTTGATCAAGATTGGCCTGAGTATATGTTAGAGGTATCTTCAGCAGGAGCTGAAAAAGAGATTAAATCATTAGAACAATTAAATAAATATATTACTTCATACGTTTATTTAGAATCTAATGGTGCTACTTATGAAGGTAAATTAGAAAATATTGAAGATTCAATATTAAGTGTTAAAGTGAATTTAAAAGGTAGAATGAAAGTTTATAAAATTAATTTTGATGACATTAGCTATATTAGATTAGCTGTGCACATATAGGAGGAAGCAGTATGATAAGTAAAGAGTTTTTTAAACAAATAGAGGTTTATGCAGTAGAAAAAAATATGGAAATTGATAAAGTATACGATGCTTTTTCAAAAGGATTAGCTAACGCTTATAAAAAAGAAAATGGAAATTCAGCTGTAAGAGTAGAATTCAAACCAGAAAAAAATGAAATAAATATGTTTTCAAGAAAAAAAGTTGTAACTGAAGATGAAAAGTTTGATGATATTCTTGATGCAATGCCTATTTCTTTATTAGAAGCTAAACAACTTAAAGCTTATGCTAAAGTTGGTGATGTAATTGAAACACCTATTACAATTAAAGAATTTAGAAGATTAGCAGTTTCTCAAGCTAAACAAGTATTCACTCAAAACATTAAAAATATTGAAAAAGAAGGAACTATCGATAAGTTAAAACATTATGAAAATGAAATTTTAACATTACCTGTAGTTGAAGTAAAAGAAAATTTTATTAAATTAAGATTAGATGATAGTACTTACCCTTCAATAAGAACAACAGAATTAATTCCAGGAGAAAATTATTGGGCTGGAGATAAAATGACTGTTTATGTAAGTAAATTAGATCAAACTAAAAAAGGAGTATTCTTAAATTGTACAAGAATTCACCCAAGATTAGTTGTTAGGCTATTAGAAAAATTCATTCCTGAGGTTGCATCTGGAGTTGTAGAAATTAAAGGAATTAGTAGAGAAGCAGGAAGATTAACAAAAGTTTGTGTTATCTCTAATAATGAAAAAGTTGATGCAGTAGGAGCGATCATTGGTGAAAGAGGTTCAAGAATAAATGAAATCACTAACCAATTAAATGGTGAGAGATTAGAAGTATTTAAATTTAGTACAGAACCAGAAATCTTAATTAGAAATGCTTTAAAACCTGTTGATGTTGTTTCTGTTGTAGGAATTGATGAAGAGAAAAAACATTGTACAGTTATCGTACCAGATGATCAAGTTTCATTAGCTATCGGACGTAAAGGAAACAATATTCGTTTATTCTTAGAATCTTCAGGTTGGTCTCATATCGATATTAAATCTGAAACTCAAGCTCAAGAAGAAGGTTTATTATAATGAAAAAAGTTCCAATGCGCAGTTGTGCATTGACTAAAGAACAATTACCTAAACAACAATTAATCAGAGTTGTTAGGACGCCCGAACAAGAAGTTATCGTTGATACAAAAGGTAAAGCTAATGGTAGAGGTGCTTATTTAAAAGCTGATTTAGAAGTAATTAAAAAAGCGCAAAAAACTAAAATATTAGATCGTAAATTAGAAGTTAGTGTTAATGAAGAAATTTATGAAGAATTATGTAAAATAGTAGGTGATTTATCTGCTTAAGTTAATAGGACTTGCAACTAGAGCAAGAAAAGTAGTAATAGGTGAAGATTTTAGTGTTAAAACAATTCAGAAAAAACAAGCTAAATTAGTTTTTTTAGCAAGTGATGCTGGGGTTAATACTACTAAAAAAATCACAGACAAATGCAAATTTTATGAAGTAACTTTAATAACAGATTATAATACTGAAGAGTTATCAATGGCTATAGGTAATAAAAATCGTAAAGTGGTTACAATAGTAGATGATGGATTTGCAAATAAAATGAAAGAGAGAATGTGATGATATGGCAAAAAAACCAGTAAAAAAAGACGTTCGTATTCAAAACTTACCACAAAAAGATGCTAATAAAGAAGAAAAAGGTGTAATTATTTATTCAGAAGGAATGACACTATCTGATTTAGCAACTGCTGTTAAAAAACCAATTGCTGATGTTATTAAAAAATTAATGCTTAATGGATTAATGGCAACTCAAAATCAAGCGTTAGATCGCGAAACTATTGAGTTATTAGCAATGGAATATGATTGTGAAATTAAAGATGAAGTAGTAACAGATGTTACAAGATTCGATGAATTTGAAATTGTTGATGATGTAAAAGATTTAGTAGAAAGACCTTGTATTGTAACAATCATGGGACACGTTGACCATGGAAAAACAACTTTATTAGATTATATTAGAAATTCTAAAGTAGCTAATGGAGAAGCGGGTGGAATCACTCAACATATTGGTGCATACCAAGTTAAGAAAAATGATAAATTAATTACATTTATTGATACTCCAGGACATGCTGCATTTACTCAAATGCGTTCAAGAGGAGCTCAAGTTACAGACTTAATTATCTTAGTTGTTGCTGCTGATGATGGTGTAATGCCTCAAACAAAAGAAGCAATTCAACATGCTAAAGCTGCTAATTGTCCAATTATTGTTGCTGTAAATAAAATTGATAAACCAGGAGCAAATAAAGATAGAGTAATGCAAGAATTAGTAGAATTTGATTTAGTACCTGAAGAATGGGGAGGTTCAACAATCTTTGTTGAAATTTCAGCATTAAAAGGTACTAACATTGATGGGTTATTAGAAATGATTCAATTACAATCTGAAATTTTAGAATTAAAAGCTAATCCTAAAAGATTAGCAACAGGTACTGTAATTGAAGCTCAATTAGATAAAGGACGCGGAGTTGTAGCTACTTTATTAATTCAAAATGGTACATTAAGAGTTGGTGATAATATCGTTTGTGGTAACACATGTGGTAAAGTAAGAAGTATGGATGATGAATTAAAAAGAAAAGTAACTGAAGCTTCACCTTCAAAAGCTGTAGTAATTACAGGTTTAGATGAGGTTCCTAATGCTGGAGATAAATTCATGGTTTTAGTAGATGAAAGACAAGCGCACGATATTGCTGCAGCTAGAAAACACCGTACTAAATCACAACAACAAGCTTCTAAACCAGTTTCTTTAGAACAAATGTTCTCTAAATTAGATACAAGTAAAAAAGTTTTAAATTTAATTATTAAAGGTGATGTAGTTGGTTCATTAGAAGCATTAAAAGGATCAATTGCTAAAATAGATGTAGAAAATACACAAGTTAATATTATTAGAGATTCAGTTGGTGCAATTACTGATACTGATATTATCTTAGCAGCAGCGTCAAATGCTATTGTTATTGGGTTTAATGTTAGACCTACATTACAAGTAAGACAAGCGGCTACTGACAAAGGTGTAGAAATAAGATTATATAGTATTATCTATAAAGTATTAGATGATATTAAAGAAGCATTAACAGGAATGTTAGACCCTATATTTGAAGAAGTAGTTACAGGTCAAGCTGAAGTTAGAGCGTTATTTAAAGTTTCGAAATTAGGAACGATTGCTGGGTCATTTGTTACTGATGGTGTAATTGAAAGAAACTCTTTAATCAGAGTTATAAGAGAAGGTATTGTAGTTCATGAAGGAAAAATGTCTACACTACAACGTTTTAAGGATTCAGTTAAAGAAGTTAAAAATGGTTATGAATGTGGTATTATGATTGAGAAGTTTAACGACATTAAAGAAGGAGATATTTTTGAAGCTTCTGTAATGCGTGAGGTTAAAAGAAAATAATGAGTTTATTAGTAGATAGATTAGCAAAAACTATTCAAAGAGAATTATCAATGTTATTAATGAAACAAGCTAAAGATAGTAACTTAGCTAGTGTTACTGTTACTGAGGTAAGAGTTACTAAAGATTTAAGTTATGCTACAGTATATTATATTGTACCAACTTTCTTAAAAGATAAAATTGATGATTCATTTAACCGTTCAAAAGGTTATTTAAAAAGTGAATTAGCTAAAAAAGTTCAATCAAGAAAAATGCCAGAATTACTATTTAAATATGATGAAGCATTAGAATATGGTAATCATATTAACGAAGTATTAAATAATTTAAAATAATATATTAGCACCATTAATTTGGTGCTTTTAATTTTAGTAGGTGAATAATTATGAATGTTGCTATTATAGGAGCAGGTGCAAGTGGTGTAATGACTGCATTAAGCATCAAAGAAAATAACAATTTAATAAATGTTGATTTATATGAAAAAGAGGAAAAGATTCTGAAAAAACTTGCTGCTACAGGTGGTGGTAAGTGCAATTTAGGAAACAAAGATATTAAACCTTCTTATTTTAATAATGAAAAGTATATTACAAATTTTATGAATTATAATGTTAATTCTTACTTAGAATATTTTAATAAATATAATTTAAAAATAACATCAGATAATAACTTATTATTTCCATATAGTAAAACAGCATCAATGGTTATAAACTTTTTTAAAGAAAGATTAGAAATTACTAAAGTTAATGTACTTTTAAATAAAGAAGTTACTAATATTAATTTTAAAGATAAAACAATTAATAATAAAAAATATGATGCTATAGTAATTGCTATAGGTTCTAAAGCATTAAATAATAACAATGTATATAAACTTTTAAATAAAGATTTTGATATTACAAATTTAAAACAAAGTTTAGTTGGTTTTACATCAAATCAAATTAAAGATATGAAAGAAGTTAGACAACAAGCTAAAGTTTCTTTGATTAGAAAACAAAATAATGTTATAACACAAACAGGAGAAATTCAGTTTAAAAATGATGGTATAAGTGGAATTTGTATAATGAATTTAAGTGCTAAGTTTGAAGAAAATGATTATATAGAAATAGACTTTTTCCCTAAAGATGATATTAATGATATTATTAATTGTATTAAGAATAAGAATTATACTACAACTAATTGTTTTAAATATAGTTTAGATAATAAAATAATTAAATTAATTAAATGTAATGAAAGAAAGATAGATGAATTAACAGATGATGAATTAATCAAATTTATTAATTTATATAAAAAATTTAGATTAAATGTAGATGGATTATATGATTATAAATTTTCTCAAGTAGTAAGAGGAGGAGTTAATTTATCTGAGGTTAATGAATTTGAATCAGTTAAATACAAAAAAGTATTTTTCACAGGAGAAATACTTGATATAGATGCATTATGTGGTGGTTATAATTTATGGTTTGCCTTTAATAGTGCGATGAAAGTTGGTGAAGAAATATGCAAGTTTGTATAAGAGAAATAAAATCTTCAAAAAAATTAAATGAACAAGAAACTAAAAGTTACATACTTACAAAATACTTTTTAGATAAAGTAGAAGATTTTAAATTAATTAAAAGATCAATTGACTCTAGAAATAAACCAAAGATATTTTATATCTACTCAGTAGTATTCAAAGTTGATAAATTAAATAAAGCATTATTAAATGAAAAAAATTTAACACAACATTATGAATATACAGATGAATATAAATTACCTTTTGTTAAAAGACCGTCTAAAACAGTAGTTGTTGGATTTGGACCTAGTGGAATGTTTGCTGCATTATTATTAGCAAGAAGTGGATTTAAACCTATTATTGTAGAACGTGGTAAAGAAGTAGATGGAAGAACAAAAGACATAGAAGAATTCTTTAAAACAGATAAATTAAATACTAACTCTAATGTTGTATTTGGTGAAGGTGGAGCAGGGACATTCTCAGATGGTAAATTAACTACTAATTTAAAAGATTCTAAAATAAGATTTATATTAAAAGAATTTATTGCTCATGGTGCAAAAAGAGATATTTATTATGATGGTAATCCTCATATAGGTACTGATTATTTAGTACATGTTGTAAAAAGAATTAGAGAAGAAATAATTGAACTAGGTGGTACATTTATGTTTTCTCATACATTAACAAATTTTGATTACAACAAACAATATGATTTAACATTATTAAATACAATAAATAATAAAGAAGTAAAATTAACATGTGATAAATTAATATTAGGTGTAGGACACTCATCAAATGAAACTTATGAATTATTATATAAGAAAAATGTATATCTAGAACCTAAACCATTTAGTATGGGAGTTAGAATAGAACATCCTCAAAGTTTAATAAATAAAGTTCAATTTGCTAATGAGAAAATAAAAGAAGCAGCTGTTTATAAATTAAATGTTAAAGCTTGTAATAGAGATATCTATACATTTTGTATGTGCCCTGGGGGAATGGTTGTTTCTTCTAATAATGAAGAAAATACAATTGTTACAAATGGTATGAGTTATAATAAACGAGATTTAGAAAATGCTAATTCAGGTTTATTAGTTAATGTTAAAGTTGAAGACTTCTTTGTAAATAGTCCTCTTGATGGATTAGAATATAGAAGAAAATATGAGAAGTTATGTTATGATTATTCAAATTCATATAAAGCACCTATTAATTTAGTAAAAGAATTTTTAAATGATGAAGTAGCAACTAAATTAAGAAGTGTTAAACCTTCTTATCCTAATGGATATGTATTTGCTAATATGAAAGAGTTATTACCTGATTTTGTTTATGAAGCATTAAAAGAAGGAATCAAATTAATGGATAAAAGATTAAGAGGGTTTAATTTTAATGATGCTGTAATAACTGCAGTTGAAACAAGAAGTAGTAGTGTTATAAGAATCAAAAGAGATGAAAATTATCAAGCTAATATCCCTCATTTATATCCAATTGGAGAAGGTGCTGGGTATAGTGGTGGGATAACATCATCTTGCTTGGATGGTATTAATGTTGCTACGTATATTATTAACGAAGAATTTTAAGAGATAACTAAAAGTTGTAATAGGTAGTAGTAATAAAGCTAAATAATTTAATTTATTATGTTTATTTAAAAATATAAAATTATCTATTATTGTAATAATATAGAAAAATATTAATAAATTAAAAATATTGTTAGTTACTAAAAAAACAAAAATAATAGAAATTAATAAATATAATTTAAAATAAATAAATCCTTTATCTAAAGTGTTTATTGATATTTCATTGTGTTCCTCAAAAGTTTCTATTAAAGGGCTATATGTTATTAAATTTGTTTTATGAGATAAAAAGTTTCTTAAATAAGGACTACCTAAATTTATAATATTTTCTTTATATAAATTATGAGAAAAAGAAAAATTAGAATCAAATATCATATTATTAAAAAACTTATTTAAGTTCCTTTTAGCTAATAAATTATTTATGTTACAAGAGTTACTAATAATAACATCGTATCCTTTTAAATATTCTTTAACAGTGAAATTTAAATAGTTAATATCTATTGGTTTAGTTACTATACAAACAATATCATAATCACTATTCAATATCTCTTTAGAATTATATTTTGATATATTAAAATTATATAAATATTCATTATTACTTTTAATATATACATCAAATAAATGTTTAGGATAATTTTGATAAACTAATAACTCTAAAATATCTTGTTCATAATCACTATTTATAAATAAACATATTTTAGGGACAATATCCCTTCTTATTAAATTAACTTTTTTATAGGTAAAAATTTTATAAGTAAAATAAAATAAAACAACTAATAGTATCATACAAATCCCCCTTTTTTACTATTATTAACAAATTAATAAATATTTATACCGAGGTATGTTATATGAAATTAGATTATAAAAAATTAGAAAAAGAATATTATAATTCTAAAAAACCAACTATTATAAATGTAAAGAAAATGAATTTCATTACTTTTGATGGTAGAGGTAATCCTGGAAGTGAAAATTCAGACTTTACTAGAGGTATTGGATTATTATATTCAACAGCTTATACATTAAGTATGAGTTATAAATCAGATTATAAAATAAAAGACTTCGAACAATTTGTTGTTGCGCCATTAGAAGGTTATTGGTATCAAGAAGGAATCGAAGGTTATGATCCAACAAGAAAAGATTTATTTGTATTTAAATTAATGATAAGAATGCCTGAGTTTATAACAAAAGAAGATTTTATTTGGGCAATAGATAAAATATCAAAAAAGAAAAATTTAGATTATAGTGAAATAAAGTATGATATAATAGAAGAAGGGTTATGCGTACAAGCTCTACATATCGGTAGTTATGATAGTGGGTTTGAAACAACAAAGTTAATGCATGATTTTATAGAAGATAATGGATATCAATTAGATTTTAGTAATTTAAGACATCATCATGAAATTTATATTAGTGATAATAGAAAAACTCATGTAGATAAATTAAAAACTATTCTAAGACATCCGATAAAGAAAAAGGAGAGATAAATTATGAACTTACCAAATTGTCCTAAATGTGATAGTGAATTCACATATCAAGAAAACGAATTATTTATTTGCCCAATGTGTGCTCATGAATGGAGTGAAGAAACTTCTGTTGAGGCTGTAATAAAAGATGCTAATGGAAATGTATTACAAGATGGTGATGCAGTTACTGTAGTAAAAGATTTAAAAGTTAAAGGTGCATCTGGTTCTATTAAAGTTGGAACAAAAGTTAAAAATATTAGATTAGTACCTGATGCTAAAGATGGTCATAACATTGACTGTAGAATCGATGGTTTTGGTGCTATGAAATTAAAATCTGAAGTAGTAAAGAAGGCTTAGTATATGAAAGCTGATTTACATATGCATTCAGTTTATTCTGATGGTACAAAAACTGTAGAAGAATTAGTATTAAGAGCTAAAGAAAAAGGATTGACTCATATTGCTTTAACTGATCATGATTCAGTTAATGGAGTAGAAGAGTTTATTGAACATTGTAATAAACATAATATAGTTGGTATTAAAGCCCTAGAGCTATCAACTTATTATAATAATGAGTCAGTACATATATTAGGTTATTTCTTAGATGAAATACCTAAGAGTATTATAGAGTATTCTAAAGAGCAATTTGTTGCTAGGCACACAAGAGCTAAACAATATTGTGAAAATTTAGAAAAGTTTTATGGATTAAAAATGGATTATAATAAAATAAAAGATACAAAAGGTATGATTACAAGAGGAAGTCTTGCTTATTTATTAACGCAAGATAATGATGTTACAGAAGATGAGTGTAGAAAATATTTAGATAAAGATTCAAAAGCATATATTGAAGCTGCTAAATTAACTACAGAAGATGGAATAAAATTAATTAAAGAAGCTAATGGTATTGCTGTTATTGCACACCCTACTTTATTAAAAAGAACTAATGTAGAAGACCTTATTAAATTAGGTTTAGATGGAATCGAAGGGTATTATCCTTTGAATAAAGAAAATCAACATTTAGAATATATTGAATTAGCAAAAAAACATAATCTTATGATAACTGCAGGAAGTGACTATCACGGAAAAATTGATAAGTCACATATGGATATGGCAACTGTTTATCTAGAAGATAATTTATTTAAGAGGTATTAATTATGATAATAAAAACTGCAGACTACATAACAAGTGGTACTAAAATCGAACATTTACCAGAAGATACTTTACCAGAGTTTTTATTTTGTGGAAGAAGTAACGTTGGTAAAAGTTCATTTATAAATGGATTAACAAATAGAAAAGCCCTAGCAAGAACTTCTTCAAACCCAGGGAAAACTCAAACATTAAATTTCTTTTTTATTAACAAAGAATTTTACTTAGTAGATGTACCTGGTTATGGTTATGCTAAGGTAAGTAAATCTTTAAGAGAAGAGTTTGGTGCTATGATTGAGGAATATTTAACTAAAAGAGTAAATCTTAAAGTTGCATTCTTATTAATCGATTATAGACATCCACCTACAAAATTAGATATTACTATGTATGAATATTTAAAATATTGTGGTATTAAAACTGCTATTATTTTAACTAAAAGAGATAAATTAAACCAAAGTGAAAGAGCTAAGAATAAAAATATGATTATTAAAGATTTAAACTTAGTTAAAGGAGATACTATTATTGAAACTTCAGCAGAAGAGAAATT
Organism: bacterium; assembly: GCA_044432925.1. Classification (GTDB taxonomy): domain Bacteria; phylum Bacillota_I; class Bacilli_A; order Acholeplasmatales; family Anaeroplasmataceae; genus JAWXUE01. The sequence continues at coordinate 11,493 of JAWXUE010000013.1, forward strand.
TGGTATTGAAAAAACTTGGACATTTATAGAAGAACATTTAAAGGAAGATTAATTTCTTTCTTTTTTTGTATATAAAATACTTCTTAAGCATATAAAGTATTAAGGAGATGATAGTTTGAATTTTGAAATAAATGAAATGGAATTTTACCCTGTACCAAAAATTTCTCAATTAAGTTCTTATGATACTAGTATTATTGAAGGTGAAAAAATAAATGAAATTTATAAAACTAGTATTTGTATTAAATTAGAATATATTAACAATGAATTACAAACAGAATATAAAGATATAATATTACCTTTCGAATTAAACTTAGGTGATAAAGAATTAACAAAATTAGATATTATCAATGTTGATATTCAAGTTATTGATAACCAAGGGTTAAATATAGAATATAATTTAAATGTAGAAATTAGTGAAGTAGTTTTAGCAGAAAATATCTTATTAGAAGAAGCTCAAGTAATTGATATTTCTAATATAACTAACATTGAAGAAGTGAAAGAAGAAATTTCATCATCTTATGAAACAATAGTAGAATCTACTGGTATAAGAGAAGAGTTACCTGTAAGTTATGTTGAAAAAGAAGACTTAGGTTTAAGTAATTTAACTGATGATTTTATGGAAGTTAAAGTTTTATTTAATATAAATGTTGATGAGGTAGATAAACTTGCATTTAAACATAATTTATCAATTGATAGTTGTTATAAAAAAATGTCAATTGATAAAACAAGGTTAATTATTTGACGAGTAATTTAAATAATTTACTAAGTAAATATTTTGAACAACAATTAATTGATATAAATAGTGTGACATCTAATGTTACACTATTTAGTGTAAATTCTAATAAATACATCGTTAAATTAGTTACTCCTAAATGTAATGAAGTATATAATTTTATAGCAACAGAACAAGTGAATTGTATAAGTTATCCTTTAAAAAAATTCCAAACAAAAGAAGGACTTTATTTTTTATATAAGTATGAAAAAGAATTAGAATTCCCTGTATCTAAAAAAGCACAACAATTATTAGATGCACTTAATGATTTACATAAGTCTACTAGTTATGAAAAAAAATTAAATAAAAAGAATTTTAAATATTTATATAGAACTTATAAAAAGATAGATTATAAATTTCAAATGTTAGAAATGTATATAAGAGAAGCAGAGGTTAAACAAAATAAGACTGATTTTGAATGGATTATGCTTAGTAAATATAATGTTTTTTTAGATACTAAAATAATCATGTACAATCTACAAAAGAAGATTCATAATTATATTGATGATAAAATAAGTGTTACATATTCTCTAAACCATGGTAATCCTAATCTAACTCATTTATATAACAAAAAATTAATTAGTTTTGATAATTCTTATTTAGGGTTATGTGTTTCAGACCTAGCTAAATTATATGTTAATTGTGATCATATAAACGTAGGGTGGTATAGTTTAATAGATCAAACATTAGAACAATATAACAACAACTTTTATAAAATATATTTTAAATTCTTAGTATTATATATTTATGTAATAAATATAGATTTTGATTTAATAGACTTAAATAACACTTGTAATAAATATATTCAATTAAGTAGAAAAATTTCTATTTTCTTAGAAAACTTCAAAGACTATAAATAAAAGAGAGTTTACAAAAAACTCTCTTTAATCTTTTAAGTAAGCCGTTATTTGTTTTTGAGATTATCATATACAATCATAACTCCAAATACAATTATCTCAATTAGTAATACTTGAAAATTTTTAACTGAGAATGTTAAAACACATAATATTAATTGATAGATAATTAAAATAATAAATAAGTTTAAAAAGTTATTTCTAATAAAATTCAATATTTCTTTAATCAATTCATAATCACCTAATATAGTATATTAATATATATAGAAATCAAGAACAAAATATTAAAAATATATGTTATAATAATATTACAAAAGGAGGTTTATTATGAAAAAAATTAGTTGTTTATTTTTAATGTTATTAAGTTTTACATTGTTTGGATGTAGTGATATAAAAAATGATAATGAAAATAGTAGTAATGAAGAAGAGGTAAATAAAATTTCACTACAACCTCTTTATCCAGATGATATTACTTCAAGAGAATATCGTTGTTTTAAATATAGTAATTTAGGAACAAGCAAGACTTTAGTATTTACTTTGTATACGATTGTTGATGAGAAATGGGTACAGACAATTCTAGTAGAAGATAGTATGCTAGAAGGTGGATATATTTATTTTTTATATGAATCCCCAGAATTACTATATGGTTATACAGATAGTTATGATGGTGAAACGATTCATTATTCAGAAAAAGTGTATGATGAAAATATTGTAGTTACATCAATTGCTACTGAAAATCTAGCTGGAGCTGGTCTTGAAGTAAAACAAGGTGTAGAAACTGGTTTATTTTTAAATTATACCAACTATACAGAAGGTTTTGGTACTTCTATTGATACAACTAGTCCTGCATTAGCAGAACAAGGTATTTATTTAACAATAACTTTTAGATAAGAAGAAGGAAGACAATTAGAAATAGTTGTCTTTTTTTCATATATTTTTACATCATTTTCTTATAGACAACATGATGTTTTTGTGATATAATACTATGTATTTCTATACATTGAAGATGGAGGGATAGATATGAGTAAATTCAGTTTAGAAGAATTAGTAGCTTATTGTAAGCAAACAGGTTATGTATTTCAAGGAAGCGAAATATATGGCGGATTAGCTAATTCATGGGATTATGGACCGTTAGGAGTTCTATTAAAACAAAATATTAAAAATGCTTGGTGGAAAAAAATGATTCAAGAAGATGCTAATAACGTTGGGTTAGATGCAGCAATCTTAATGAATCCTCAAGTTTGGATAGCAAGTGGACATGTTGGAGGGTTTAGTGATCCTTTAACAGATTGTAAATCTTGTAATACAAGACACAGAGCAGATAAATTAATTGAAGATCATTCAAAAGGTGAAGTAAATGGTGATGGATTATCTAATGAAGCAATTTTTGATTATTTAACTAATAATAAAGTTAAATGTCCTGGTTGTGGAGCTGTAGACTATACTCCAATTAGAAAATTCAATTTAATGTTTAAAACTAATCAAGGTGTTATTGAAGATGAAAGTAATGCAGTTTACTTAAGACCTGAGACAGCTCAAGGTATCTTTGTTCAATATAAAAATGTACAAAGATCTTTAAGAAAAAAAGTTCCTTTTGGAATTGGACAAATTGGTAAAAGTTTTAGAAATGAAATTACTCCAGGTAATTTTATCTTTAGAACAAGAGAATTCGAACAAATGGAATTAGAATTTTTCTGTAAACCTGGTACTGAAATAGAATGGTTTGATACATGGGTAAATAACTGTGTTAATTTCTTATATTCTTTAGGTATTAAAAAAGATAATATTAAATTAAGAGCACATGAAGAAGATGAATTATCATTTTATTCAAATGCAACTACTGATATTGAATATAAATTCCCTTGGGGATTTGGTGAATTATGGGGAATTGCAAGTCGTACAGATTATGACTTAAAAACTCATATGGAACATTCTAAACAAAATTTAGAATACTTAGATCCTACTACAAATGAAAAATATATTCCTTATGTTGTAGAACCATCTGTTGGTGTTGAAAGATTATTACTTGCTGTATTATTTAATGCTTATGAAAAAGAACAATTAGAAAATGAAGAAAGAGAAGTATTAAGATTAATACCTGCTCTTGCTCCTTATAAAGCAACAATTCTACCATTAATGAAAAAAATTCATGGTGATAAAGCTTTAGAAATTTATTCTAATTTAGCTAAAACATTTAGTGTTAGTTATGATGATACACAAACAATTGGTAAAAGATATAGAAGATGTGATTCAATAGGTACTCCATTCTGTATAACTGTAGATGATAATACTTTAACTAGCAATACAGTTACTATTAGAGATAGAGACACTATGGAACAAACTACTGTTAAAGTAGAAGATTTAGAAAACTTTATTAATGAAAAATTAAAATTCTAAAAAAGAAAGGAGGACTCAAACTATTTGTTTGTATATAAATTATGATAACAGATGAAAAATTCCAAGAAATAATTGATAAAACAGATATAGTCAGTTTAGTTAGTGAATATGTTGAATTAACTAAAAAGGGTAGTGGATATTTTGGTTTATGTCCATTTCACAATGATAGTAGTCCTTCGTTTTCCGTTTCTCCTGATAAAAAGATTGCTAAATGCATGAGTTGTGGGGAGGGTGGAAATCCTATTAACTTCTTAAGAAAGATAAAAAATATATCATTAGTAGAAGCTGCTAGTATATTAGCACAAAGAGCTTCTGTTGAATTAGATGTTAATATAAAACCTAAAAAAGAAGACAAAAACAAAAAATATTACGATATATACAAAGTTGCTCAAGAGTTTTATGCATATAATCTATTTAATAGTAAATCTGGAAAGAAAGCTTTAGATTATTTGTATAAACGAGGACTTAGTGAAGATACTATTAAAGCATTTGGTATAGGACTAGCACCTAGTGATAAAGATACATTAAAAAATGTTTTAATTGATAAAGGATTCTTAGATTTAGATTGTATTGAAATTGGTCTTATAAAAAATAATGGAACAACTCTATATGATATTTTCATGAATAGAATAATGTTTCCTATTACTAATGAAAATGGCCAAACAATAGCATTTTCTGGAAGATTATATGATGATAGTAACGGTCCTAAGTATGTAAATACAATGGAAACTAAAATATACCGTAAAGGTGATCATTTATATAATTTAAGTAATGCTTTAAAACAAATCAATAGAACAAAAAGAATTATTTTATGTGAAGGTCAAATGGATGTAATTAAGATTTCTAATGCTAACTTAGAAGATGTTGTTTGTGCATTAGGAAGTGCTTTAACTGCTAATCAAGTAAGCTTAATTAAGAAGTATGCAACTAATGTTGTATTAGCTTATGATAATGATGCGGCTGGGATTAAAGCAACAAAAACAGCAATTAGTTTATTGTCTGGTTTAAATGTAGATGTATTACAATTACCAACTGGAGTAGACCCTGATGAATTTATTTCAAACAATTCAGTAGAAGCATTTAATGAATTATTTGATAAAAAAGTAAACTCAATAGAATTTATTTATCAATCTAATTTTATAGATAAAAATATTTATTCTTTAGTAGATGCTGAAGAGATTAAAAATGAAACATT
>JAWXUE010000013.1:16810-37406 GCA_044432925.1 bacterium
AATGTTATTTTAAAAGATAGTTTATTTTATATAGAAAGAGAATTTTTAAAAGTTAAAGCAAGAAAAGGTTTAGTTTTAAATCAACAAGCACCATTAGAATCACTAAACAAAGGTTTAGATTGTGTTAAAGAAATTAATAAATTAGAAACAAATAAAAAATAAGCGAGGTATAATTATGGAATTCAAAAAGAAAATTAACGAGTTAATAAAAAAATCAAAAGATGGATATGTATTATTAGAAGATGTTCAAACGACTTTTAGTCTTGAAAAAGATGATATGAATTTAGTAAGAGCAGAATTAGAAAATAATGGAATTGAAATAGTAGTTGCTGCACCAGGTGCTCAAGGTGCTCCTGTTGTAGTTGAGGATGCTGAGATGCCTGCAGATATTAACTTAAAAGAATTAGAAGAGTTTACTGCTGATGTAGCTAACTTTGATAAATTACCTCAAACAATAAAAGTTGATGATCCAGTTAAAATGTACTTAAAAGAAATTGGTGAAATCAAATTACTAACATTTGAAGAAGAAACAGAATTAGCAACTGATATCATTAATGGTAATTATGCATTAGATCAATTAAAAACAATTGAAGAAGAAGGTGCAACATTACCACAAGAAGATATTGACCAATTAAATGCTTTAGTATTAAAAATGAATCAATCAAAAGAAAAATTAATTCAAGCAAACTTAAAATTAGTTGTTTCTATTGCTAAAAAATATATCGGTAGAGGTCTTGCTTTATTAGATTTAATTCAAGAAGGAAACATGGGATTAATGAAAGCAGTAGAAAAATTTGATTCTAAAAAAGGATTTAAATTTTCTACTTATTCTACATGGTGGATTAGACAAGCAATAACAAGAGCAGTAGCTGATCAAGCAAGAACTATTCGTATTCCTGTTCATATGGTTGAAACTATTAATAGATTAGTTAGAATTCAAAGACAATTAGTACAAGAATTAAGTCGTGAACCTCTTCCTGAAGAAGTAGCAGCTAAAATGGGTATTACTGTAGAAAAAGTACAACAAATTCAAAAGATTGCTCAAGAGCCTGTATCTTTAGAATCACCTGTAGGTGAAGAAGATGACTCTTCATTAGGAGAATTCATTAGTGATAAAAATGCATTAGATCCATATGAATTTACTGCAAAAGATATGTTAAAAAGAGAATTAAATGAAGTATTAGAAGAATTAACTGATAGAGAAGAAAAAGTATTAAGAATGCGTTTTGGTTTATTAGATGGTAGAAGTCGTACTTTAGAAGAAGTAGGAAAAGAGTTCGGTGTAACAAGAGAACGTATTAGACAAATTGAAGCTAAAGCTTTAAGAAAACTTAAACATCCAACAAGATCTAAAAAACTTAAAGATTTCATGAATAGATAATGAAAATTTCTAAAAGATTAGAAGCTTTATCTAAAGAAGTTATTGGTTTTAATACTGTATGTGATGTTGGGTGTGATCATGGATTATTTTCAATATATTCAATACTTTATTGCGGTATTAAACATGCATACTTATTAGATATTAATCAAGAACCTCTAAATAGTGCTAAAAATAATTTTATTAAATATAAATTAAGCAATGCAACATTCCTACTATCAGATGGACTAAAAGATTTTAATGAACAATTAGATTGTTTAGTCATATCTGGTATAGGTGGTTATTTAATGACTAGAATTTTACAAGATGATTTAGATAAAATAAAATTAGCTAATAAATTAATATTACAACCTAATAGTGATTTTGAAATATTAAGAAAATTCTTATTAGAAAATAATTTTGAAATAACGTTTGAAAATATGTTGTTAGATAATAAAAAATATTGTTATTATTTAACTGCTATAAATAAAAAAACATCATTCAATGAAGAAGATGTTTTATTCGGACCTATTTTAAGAAAAGATATTAATGAAGTTTATTTTGATTATTGGAATTCTAAATATATTAATTTAAATAATGAATTAAATAAAATAAAAGATGATAATAATAAAATAGAATTAAATAAAAAAATTAATTCAATAAAAGAAAATATTATAATACCCTATACTAAATAGGGTATTTTTTGTATAAAAAAAACATCTTTATTAAAGATGTTATTTAAATGGCAGTCAGACCGGGAATCGAACCCAGATCGCACGCTTAGAAGGCGCGTGTTTTATCCGTTAAACTATCCGACCATGCTTAATTATAATACCATATATTTTATGATATGTAAATAGTTTTTTAACTAAAGTAATAAAAAAAGTTTATTACCATATAATTTAGTGGTGATATAGGTGAGACTAAATACTTTATTAAATAAATTAAATATACCTCAAATAGTAATAAACAATCATAAAATTAATTCTTTAGAAGATAATTCTTTAGATTGTAATTTAAATGATGTTTTTTTTGTTATACCAAGTTTAACTAATGATAATAATAAGTTTATTGAAGAAGCTATTACTAATGGTGCTAAAACTATTGTTTATGAAAATATAATAAACAATAAATATAGTAACATAAATTATATTAAAGTAGATGATGTTAAAAAAACTATTGCTTTATCAGCTAAGTTATTTTATAAAGATATAACAAAAAAAATAAAATTAATAGGAGTTACAGGTACAAACGGAAAAACAACTATAACTAATTTAATTCATGATTATTTATGTTATGAAGGTCATGAAGTTATGATGATAGGTACAAATGGTATATTCTTTAAAAAAGAACATTACAATACTAATAATACAACACCAAACTTATTACTAATGACTAAAGTAATTAAACAAGCTTTAAGAAAAGGATTAGAGTATGTTGTTATTGAAGTAAGTAGTATAGGTATAAGAGAACAAAGAGTAATGTATTTTGATTTTGATATAATAATTTTATCTAATGTAACACATGATCATTTAGATTATCATAAAACAATGATAGACTATAAATTTTCTAAAGGTATAATTATTTCAAATATGAAGTACAAGAAAAATAAATATGTAATATTAAATAAAGATTTAGATAACTTTGATTTTTATAATAAATTAAGTGAGGCTAATGTTGTTACTTATTCTATTGTAAATCAATCAGACTATCAAGGTGTAAATGTTAATAAAAATATTAATGAAACATCTTTTAGATTATTATTTAATCATAATAAATATTATTTTAAAACATCTTTAATAGGTGGGTTTAATGTTTATAATATACTATCAGCATTAGCTTGTATTAATAAACTAGGTTTTAGTATAAATAGATTTAGTGATTTCTTAAAACTATATGTAAATGTAGAAGGAAGAATGGATTTAATAAAATATAAAGATAAAACTGTTGTAATAGACTTTGCGCATACTCCTGATAGTGTTGAAAATGCGCTTAAAACACTTAAAGAATATTCTAATAGAAAACTAACTGTAATAATTGGTGCAGGAGGGAATAGAGATAAAATAAAGCGTTCTATTATAGGCGAGATTACTTGTAAGTATGCTGATAAAATAATATTTACTAATGATAATCCTAGAGATGAGATTCCTACACAAATAATAGATGATATAACAAAAGAAATTAAAGAATATAAATATGAAATAATACTAGATAGAAAAGAAGCTATTTATAAAGCACTTAATGATTCTATTAAAGATGAGATAATTGCTATATTAGGTAAGGGCTCAGAAAACTATCAAATTATAATGGGTATTAAACATCCTTTTAGTGATAAACAAACAGTTAAAAATTATATAAAGGAGCACAAAAATGAATAAAGAATATATTTCTGTTTTATTTTTAATAGGTGTTGTTTTAACTGTAATCTTAGATTTTATTATAATAAATATTCAAACAAATAAACAAATAGGACAAATAACAAGATTACTAGGTCCTAAAACACATAGAAGCAAAAATAAAACCCCAACGTTAGGTGGTATAGGATTTGTACTTTCCTTTGTAATACTATTTGTTTTTTTCAGTTTAATATTTAATATAGAAGTAAAATTTCTTTTAATATGCTTTCCTATTATAAGTTATTCTTTATTAGGACTAATAGATGATTTGATAATAGTAATAAAAAAAGATAATGAAGGAATATCTTCAACATTAAAATTATTTATACAAGTTGCAATTGCTTGCATATATTTTTATATTTTACTTCATAATAACTATGACACTCATATATATTTTTTAAATTATACATTTGATTTAAAATTTCTTTATGGACTATTTATTTTATTATTATTTACAGGATTTACTAATGCTACTAATTTAACAGATGGAATTGATGGTTTACTTGGTGGATGTAGTGTAATATGTTTATTTGGAATATTTTTAATAGCACTTAAATCTAATTTAGAAATTAGTACAACAATCATTTTATTAATATCTACAATATTTGGATTTTTAATATGGAATTATCCTAAGGCCAAAATATTCATGGGAAATATCGGAGCATATGCTATAGGTGCATTTATTGTTACAGTATGTATATTATTAAAAATAGAAGCTTACTTATTTATATTTGGCGGAATATTTTTATTAGAAACAATTTCTGTTATTATACAAGTACTCTATTTTAAAATAACAAAAGGAAAAAGAATATTTAAAATGGCTCCATTACATCATCATTTTGAATTAAGTGGTTATAATGAAAAAGAAGTACTACATATGTTTTATATAATAGAAATTATTTTTGTTTATATAGCAATATTGTTATTAATATAAAAATACTATGAAGAATAATAAAAATGTGATATTATATAAGTAGTGTTTAATAGAAAATATTCTATTAAAATTCTTAGAAAAGCAGCTTTATTTTCTACATTAAAAGCATGTCTTTTTGATATGCTTTTTTATTTTAGAAAGGATGATTATTATGAACGATTTAGAAATAGCACAAAAAGCTAAAATTTTACCTATAAAAGAAATAGCAAAAAAAATAAATATAAAAGAAGAAGATTTATATTGTTATGGAAATAACATTGCAAAAATTAATATTGATAAAATAAATAATAAAGAAAAAGGTAATGTAATATTAGTAACTGCAATCTCCCCCACCCCAGCAGGTGAAGGTAAATCAACAACTACTATAGGACTAGCTGATGCATTAAATAGTTTAAATAAAAATACTATTGTTGCATTAAGAGAACCATCATTCGGACCTGTATTAGGAATGAAAGGTGGAGCTTGTGGTGGAGGTTATGCACAAGTTATTCCGATGGAAGATATAAACCTACATTTCACTGGTGATATTCATGCAATAACAACTGCTAATAACGCTATAGCAGCAATAATTGATAATCATATTCATCAAGGTAATGAATTAAATATAGATATTAATAAAATAATATTTAAAAGAGTATTAGATATGAACGACCGTGTACTAAGAAATATTACTATTGGTTTAGGTAGTGATGCTAATGGAGTTATGCGTGAAGATCATTTTGATATAACAGTAGCATCAGAAGTTATGGCAGTATTATGCTTATCTAATTCTTTAGAAGACTTCAAAAATAAAATAGATAAAATTGTTATAGGATATAGTTTAGATAATAAAGCTATTACAGTTAAAGATTTACAATGTAGTGGTGCTATAGCTGTTATTATGAAAGATGCTATTAAACCTAATTTAGTACAAACATTAGAACATACACCTGTTTTAATTCATGGTGGTCCTTTTGCTAATATAGCACATGGTTGTAATAGTATAATTGCAACTAAAACAGCAATGAAACTAGCTGATTATGTTATAACAGAAGCAGGATTTGGTGCTGACTTAGGTGCTGAGAAATTCTTTAATATTAAATGCAGACAAGCAAATATTAATCCTAGTGCAGTTGTAGTAGTAGCTACAATTAGAGCATTAAAAATGCAAGGTGGAATAGAAAAAGCTGATTTAAATAAAGAAAATAAAGAAGCATTAATTAAAGGTATATCAAACTTAGAAAGACATATTGAAAATATTACTAAATTTAATTTACCATATGTAGTTGCTATTAATAAATTTGATAGTGATACTAAAGAGGAAATTGATATTTTATTAAATTGGGCTAAACAAAATAATCATGAAATAAGTTTATCAGAAGTGTTTAACAAAGGAAGTTTAGGAGCACAAGACTTAGCTAATAAAGTATTAAGTAAAATAAATTCTAAAACTAAATTAAAACAATTATATAACAATGAAGATAGTATTAAAGAAAAAATAACAGCTATTTGTAAAGAAATTTATCGTGCTAAAGAAGTTAAGTTTACTGATAAAGTATTAAAACAAATTGAAGATTTTGAAAATAGAGGTTGGGGTAATTTAGCTATTTGTATGGCAAAAACTCAATATTCATTTACTGATAATGCTAAATTATTAGGTGCGCCAAATGATTTTACAATAACAATCAAAAACTTAAAACCATCTATAGGAGCAGGTTTTATTGTATGTTTAACCACAGCAATAATGACTATGCCTGGGCTTCCAAAAACTCCAGCTGCTTTAAATATGGATATAGTAGATAATAAAGTAAAAGGGCTATTCTAAGCGATTTATTTAATTGTTATTAAAATATAAACTAAGGAGAATTATATGTTAGAACGTTATAGTAGAAAAGTGATGCGTGATATATGGACTGAAGAAAATAAATTTAATTCATATTTAAAAGTAGAAATTCTTAATGCTCAGGCTTGGGCTAAATTAGGTGTTGCACCAATTAATGATGTTAAAAAATTAGATAAAGCTTCTTTTAGTATAAATAGAATTTTAGAAATAGAACAACAAACAAGACATGACGTTGTTGCTTTTACAAGAGCAGTATCAGAAACTTTAGGTGAAGAATCAAAATGGATTCATTACGGATTAACTTCTACTGATGTAGTTGATACAGCAAATGGTTATTTAATAAAACAAGCAAATGATATTATAAAAAAAGATTTAGAAGATTTTTTAGAAATGTTAAAAAAACAAGCTTTAAAATATCAAGATACTCCATGTATCGGAAGAACTCATGGTATCCATGCTGATATTACTTCTTTTGGATTAAAGTGGGCTTTATGGTATGAACAAATGAAAAGAAATATTAATAGATTCAATCAAGCTAGATTAGAAGTTGAATGTGGTAAGTTAAGTGGAGCAGTAGGAAATTACGCTAATATTCCTCCTTTCATAAGTGAATATGTTTGTGAAAATTTAGGTATTGATAATGCTAATATTTCAACACAAGTAATTCAAAGAGATAGACATGCAAACTATATGAGTACTCTTGCTTTAATTGCATCTAATTTAGAACAAATGGCTTTAGAAATTAGAAATCTACAAAGAACAGAAGTTCAAGAAGTTGAAGAAGCATTTGGAAATAAACAAAAAGGTTCTAGTGCTATGCCTCATAAACGTAATCCTATTAGTAGTGAAAACATTTGTGGTTGCGCAAGAGTTATGCGTGGGTATATGAGTACTTTCTTTGAAAATATTGCATTGTGGCATGAACGTGATATATCACATTCTTGTACTGAAAGAATTATTTTACCTGATGCTACATGTTTACTTGATTATATGTTAAATCGTTTCAAAGGAATATTAGAAAATTTAGTAGTATATGAAGATAAAATGTTAAGTAATATATATTTAACTAAAAAAGTTATATTCGCTCAAAGAGTAATGAATGAATTAATAAATAAAAATTTAACAAGAGAACTCGCTTATGATATGGTACAACCTATTGCTATGAATGCTCTATCTAATAATTTAGATTATCAAGAGTTATTAATAAATAGTAATGAAGTATCAAAATATTTAACAAAAGAAGAAATAGATTCTTGTTTTACATTAGAATATTATTTAACACAAGTTAATTATATTTATAAAAAAGTTGGAATAATAAAATAAAGGTTTGCTTATGCAAATCTTTTTTCATATTTATATAACATATAACATATAATTTATTGGTGATTATATTGAGAATATTGTTTGTTGGGAAAGGTATTAGTAATGATGGTGCAATTAAACTAGCACAACAATTAAAAATTAAATATGATTATATTAATGTAAATGATAATGTAGATAATAATTATTCAGTAATAGTAAAAGGTCCTGGAATAAGTTATGATGAAAAGATTTTAAGAAGATTTATAAAATTAAATAAATTAGTTGTAACAGATATAGAATTTGTTTATTGGTTTTTAAATAGATATTATATTGGAGTGACAGGTTCTAATGGTAAAACTACAACAACACTTTTAATTAATGATATTTTAAATAAAAAATATAAATCAATTGCTTGTGGTAATATAGGTTATAGTATAGGAGAAGCTTCAGTAGAAAATAAAGAATGTACTCATTTTGTTTGTGAATTAAGTAGTTTTGAATTAAAAGGAACTAATTTATTCACTCCCAATATCGCAGTTATTACTAATATAAATTGTTGTCATTTAGATTATCATAAAACAATAGAAGATTATATTTTATCTAAAAAGAAATTAATAGATAATCAAAGTATAAATGATTATTTAATATATAATTTAGATTGTAATACTACTAAAACAATAATCAGTAATTCAGTCGCTAAAAAATATTCTTTTAGTTTATATGATCAAACTGCTGATTGTTATATAAAAAACAATTATATTTATTTTAATAATAAAAGAATAATTAAAATAAAAAAATTAAAAGAAAAGAATATAGAGACACTAGGTAACTATTTAGCTAGTATTATAGTAGGTAATATTTTAAATATTAATAAAAAAGATATAAAAAAAAGTTTAATTACTTTTAAAAAGTCAGATTATAGATTTCAATATATAAAAAAGAATATTATTAATGATGCTAAAAGTACAAATGTATATAGTACTATAAGTGCTATTAAATCAATAAAAAAACCAATAATACTAATAAGTGGTGGATTATATAGAAATTATGAATTAAATCAATTAGATAATTATTTAATTAATATACAATTAGTAGTTTCTTACGGTGAAACAAATGATTTATTAAAATCTTACTTTGAAAAAAATAACATTAAATGTATTAAAGTAGAAAATCTAGTTGAAGCTACTCTAGAAGCTTTAAAATATTTAAATAAAAATAATGTTTTATTATATAGTCCGATGTTTGCATCTTATGATTTATTTAAATCATATCAACAAAGAGGAGAACTATTTAATAAATTAATAAAATAAAGTTATTACTTTTAATTAAGTAGTAACTTTTTCTTATAAAATAACTAGTTTTGTGGTAAAATAATACTTAGGTGATGTATATGTTATTAGTGTATGGTGGGTCTTTTAACCCAATTACAAAAGCACATTATGAAATAGCTAAATTATTAAAAGAAAAATATAATAGTAATTTTCTTTTTGTACCTGTAGGTAATAGTTATTCAAAAGAAAATTTAATAGAGTTTCATCATCGTTTTAATATGCTAAATATCATAGCTAATAAACTAGATGCAACAGTTATTAATGCTGAGGATAATAAGAAGTATTTAGGTACTTATGACTTATTAAAAAAATTACAAAAAGAAGATAAAGATATTTATTTTATATTAGGTGCTGATAATTTAATTAATTTACATAATTGGATTAATGCTAAAAAGTTAATAGAAGAATTTAAGTTTATCGTATTAACAAGAGATAATATTAAATTGGATTTTAGTAGTTTTGAATATCCTAATAATTTTGATGTTGTTAATATAAATTTCGATATATCTAGTAGTGATTTTAGAAATAATAAAAATACTAATGTAATAGATGAAGATGTTTTAAAATATATAAAAGAAAATAATTTGTATGAGGTGTAGAATATGTTAAATAATCAATTTATAAAAGTAGCTTGTGTAAATATAGAATTACAAGTAGGAAATCCTTTTTTTAATGTAAAAGAAATAATTAAATGTGCTAATAAATCAACTGCTAGTATAACAGTTTTCTCTGAGTTATGTATAACAGGATATACATGTGGTGATTTATTTTTCCAAAATATTTTACAAAAAGAAGTTTTTCAAGCAATAGAAGAATTAAGAGTTAATAATAAAAATAAAGGAATTGTTATAGTAGGAGCACCACTTTTGTTAGAAGGTTCTTTATTTAATTGTGCTATTGTTTTAAAAGAAGATAATATCTTAGGAGTAGTACCTAAACAGTTCTTACCTAACTACTGTGAATTTTATGAAAAAAGATATTTCAAAAGTGGTAAAAATACAAAAGCAAAAGAGATAACAATTAATAATAAAGTTTATCCTTTTGGAAATATAATATTTAGTGATACAACACATGACTTGCATTTAGGAGTAGAGATTTGCGAGGACATGTGGGGGGCTAATACTCCAGGATCTTATTTATCTGTTAATGGTGCTAATGTAATTATTAATTTATCAGCTTCTAATGAAACATTAGGAAAAGATGAAATGAGAAAAACTTGTGTACTAGATAATGCTAGAAGAAATGTTACAGGATATATTTATGCATCAAGTTCTGTTACAGAGTCAACTTCTGATTTAATATTTATCGGACATAACATTGTTTCTGAGGTAGGAGAAGAAGTTTTAAATAATTTAAATTATGAACCAACTTCTAAAATTGTATATGCTGATTTAGATATTGATAAAATTAATTTTAAAAGAAAAGTATCTACTAACTTACATCAAAAACAAAACGATGAAGAATATCAATATATCAATTTCGCATTAGAAGAAACAACTTTTAAATTTGAAAATAAATTAAATCAATTACCTTTTGTACCTACTAAAAAAGAAGAGTTTATTAAAGTTAAGAATTTACTAGAAATGGCTTTATATAAACGTTTATCACATACTAATGCTAAAACAATAGTAGTAGGAGTATCAGGTGGACTAGATTCTACAATGGCTTTATTAGTTGCTGTAAATACATTTAAAAAATTAAAAAAAGATTTAAAAGATATTATAGCTGTTACTATGCCAGGACTTGGTACTAGTGATCGTACTAAAAATAATGCTGTTGATTTAATTAATTCATTAGGACTTACTTTATTAACAAAAGATATAGTAGAATCTACATTAAAACATTTTGAATTAATAGAACACAGTAAAGATAGTATTGATATAACATATGAAAATACTCAAGCAAGAATTAGAACATTAATCTTAATGAATCTTGCTAATAAACATAATGGATTAGTTTTAGGTACAGGAGATATGTCAGAATTAGCATTAGGATTCTGTACTTATAATGGAGATCAAATGAGTATGTATGGTATAAATGCTGGGCTACCGAAAACTACAATTAGATTTTTAGTAGAACAATATGCTAACACTGATTTCAAAAAAGAAAAAGAAATATTATTAGATGTAGTAAATACACCTATTTCTCCTGAGTTAATTAAAAATCAAGTAACAGAAAATCAAATAGGTAAATATGAAATAAATGATTTTATTATGTTTAGATATTTAACTATAGGAGATAACAAAGAAAGAATTAATTTCTTATTAGAACAAACATTTGGATTAAATAGTGAAGAGGCTGTTAATTATACTAATAATTTCTTTAGAAGATTCTTTTCACAACAATTCAAAAGACAAACATTACCTGACGGGCCAAAGGTATTAGAAGTATCACTTTCACCAAGAGGAGATTATCGTATGCCAAGCGATATAAAAAGATAATGAAGAAAAAAGTAATTTTAGGACTATCTGGTGGTGTAGATAGTAGTGTTGCTGCAATTCGCTTATTAGAAGATGGTTATGAAGTAGTAGGATGTTTCATGAGAAACTGGGATTCAACTACTAATAATGATGTACTAGGAAATAAAGATATTAATAATGAAATTTGTCCTCAAGAGTTAGATTACCAAGATGCTGTACTAGTAGCTGATGCGTTAGGTATACCTTGCTTAAGAGTTGACTTTATTGAAGAATACTGGAATTATGTATTTAAATATTTTTTAAGTGAATATGAAAAAGGTAGAACACCAAACCCAGATATAATGTGTAATAAAGAAATAAAGTTTAAAGCATTCCTTGATTTTGCTGTTAAACAAAATGCTGATTATATAGCAATGGGGCATTATGCTCAAGTTAATCATACAGAAAACGGAAGTTATTTATTAAGAGGTAAAGATAATAATAAAGATCAAACTTACTTTTTATCTCAGTTATCTCAAGAACAAATTAAAATTAGTTTATTCCCTATAGGAGATATGATCAAATCAGAAGTAAGATCTAGTGCTATAAATAAAAATTTAGTAACAGCTACTAAAAAAGATTCTACAGGAATTTGTTTTATAGGAGAAAGAAACTTTAAACAATTTCTTAAAAATTATTTACCTGCTAAACCCGGTAAGATGGTAAGATTAAATGGAGATGTTATTTCTAAACACGATGGTTTAATGTATTATACAATCGGACAAAGAAAAGGATTAGAAATAGGTGGATTAAACGGTTATTCTAATGAACCTTGGTTTGTAGTAGGAAAAGATTTAAAAAATAATAACTTATTAGTAGAACAAGGTTATCACCATGAATATTTATATTCTAATAACTGTATTATTGAAAATTGTAATTGGATTAATACAATTCCAAAAGAAAATAAAGAGTATCAAGCAAAATTTAGATATAGAGAACAAGATAATATTGTTACAATTAAATTTTTAGATGATAATAAAGCTCATATTTTTTATGAAGGAGTAAGAGCTGTAACTCCTGGTCAAGCTTGTGTTATTTATGATAACGAAGAATGTCTAGGTGGAGGAATTATCGAAGAGGTTTATTCAAATGATGAAAAACGAAGTTACTAAAAAAGTATTTTTTGTACTAGAAGTAGCTTTCTTATATGGATTGCTTGCTAATATAGGACATCCTGTAACACCAGCTTATATAGCTCAATTAGGATTTAATGATAACTCATTTGGTTATTTATTTGCTGCTATGAATTTAGGTATATTACTTACAGCACCTCTATGGGGTGCTTTTGGAGATAGTAAAAATCGAAAGAAAATGGTTTGTATTGGATTAATTATTTATGCAATAGGACAAATTTTCTTCGGTTTTTTTAATAACCTTCCTGCTATACTTGTAGCAAGAGTTTTATCTGGAATAGGTAATGGAGCAATAGCTGTTAATATGTTATCTTACATAAATACATCTAGTATATTAAAAGATAGAAGAAAAGAAGTTACATCTTCTTATATAGTGTTTAATGTATTAGGAGCATCAGCTGGTAGTTTTTTAGGTGGATTAATTGGGGAGTCATTTATAGGAAGTTATGAAGTGGTATTTTATATTCAAGGATTACTATTAATAAGTTATGGAATAATATTATTTTTCATTCATAATACAAATGATGAAGTAAAAGGTAGTATAAGAAGTAAGAATCCTTTTAGTTCATTAAAAGATATTAAAAAAATTAATTCATGGTATTTAATATTCTTATTTATTTTATTTATGATAGGAATGAGTTTTACTAATATTTCTAAATACTTAGATGTTTATTTTAACGGACTAGGATACTCAACATTATTTATAGGATTATTTAATTTAATAGTAGGAGTAGTAACTTTAATAACAAGTTTATTTATATTACCTAGATTAAGAAAATATAATAATTACAATTTATCAATCTTAATAAGTTGTATGTGCGCTATAAGTGTATTCTTATCTTTTAATACAAATACTGTAGGGATATTTACTTTCTATTTTATTTATATAATAGGAAAAACATTACTAGAACCTCTTACAGTAACTACACTAGCTGATAATGAAAAAGTATCTACAGGTATACTAATGGGTGTAAGACAAAGTTTTATATCATTAGGAGGAATAATTGGTACAATCGTAGCAGGGTATATTTATAGTTATAATAATATCTTGTTATTTAATATATGTAGTATCATTTTTCTAATAAGCGCTCTAACATTATTATTAATAAAAAATATGAAAGGAAGATAAATATGCAAACTATTATTTGCAACTTGAAAAATGTTATTTTTGAATCAAAAGAAAATAATTTTCAAATAGTTTCTGTTTATACTGATGAAGGTAGAGACATTATTATTTCTGGATATTTCCAAGCAATGATAAAAGAAGTATCTTATGAAGTTGAAGGTGAATTTGTTGTACATCCTAAATTCGGTGAACAACTACAAGTCAAAAGTATAAAGAAGAAAATAGATACAAGTAGACAAGGTATTGTTGAATATTTATCATCTAACTTTTTCCCTGGAGTAGGAGAAAAGTATGCTACTGAAATATACGATAAATTAGGTTCTAATTGTTTAGAATTAATAGTAGAAAATAAAGAAGTATTAAATAAAACTAATTTATCAAATAGAATTAAAGAAATATTATATAATAGTTTAATCCAAAATAAATCATTAGAAGAATTATTTGTTAAGATGCATGATTCTGGTTTAACAACAAAAAATATAATGAAATTATATGAAAAATATCAAGATAGAACTTTGAATCATATTTATAATGATCCATATAATTTAATCTATGAACTAGATGGATTCGGATTCAAAAAAGCCGATAGTCTAGCGATTAAATTGGGTTTTAGTCAAGTAGATAATAAAAGAATTCAAGCTTTATTAATGTATGCTATTTTTAATTTAAGTGATAGTTTTGGAATGAGTTATGTTAGTAAAGATAATTTATATACTGAGGCTGATAAATATAATAAAGAGTTTATAGAAATATCAGTTTTTGAAAAAGGATTAAATAATTTAATTGCTAAAGGAAGACTAATTGTTGATGAGAATAATATTTATCTAAAACATATCTATGAAGCAGAATTACAAGTAAGTGGAAAAATTAAATTGTTAAAAGGAAATACAAAATTCAAAAAAAGTGTAGTAGAAGAAAGTTTAAGTGATTATCAAGAATTTAATAATATTGCATTCTCAGAAGATCAAATATCTGCTATGATGTCATCACTTGTAAATAAAGTTTCTATTGTAACAGGAGGACCTGGTACAGGAAAGACTACTATTGTAAAAGGTATTATTGATGTGTTTGCTATGTTGAATTCTTATAATCTATTAGATGATAAAGCTTTAATGGATATTAAGTTATTAGCACCTACAGGTAAAGCAGCTAAAAGATTAAGAGAGAAATGTAATTTCCCTGCTGAAACAATACATAGATGTTTAGGAATAGATTTAGAAGGTAATTTTTTATATCATGAAGATAATTTATTACCTGCTAAATTAATAGTAATAGATGAAGTTTCTATGATTGATTTAGTATTAGCTAATAACTTATTAAAAGCAATAAGTAAAAATGCTATTGTAGTATTCGTTGGAGATAAAGATCAATTACCTAGTATTGCATGTGGTGAAATATTAAATGATTTAATCAATTCTAAAATAATTAAACTATCTGTATTAACTACAATCTATAGACAAAAAAATAATAGTGGAATAGTTAATTTAGCTAAAATGATTAATAATGGTGTTGTTGATGAAAATGTATTTCATGAAAACAATGATTTACATTTTGTTCCTTGTAAAGATAGTGATATAAGTAATTTAATAATTAGATATATAGCTGTAGCGATGAAACAAGGTTATGATTTAAAAGAAGATATAACAGTTTTAATTCCTATGTATAAAGGTGTTAATGGAATAGATAATATAAATACATTAGTTAGTGAAACATATAATAAAGATTATAAATTTACTTTCTCTTATAAAGATAAAACATTTAAACAAAATGATAAAGTAATACAATTAATAAATTCTAAAGAACAACAAATATATAATGGCGATATAGGTTTTATAGATAACAAAGTATTAGTACAAGAAGATGACTCTGAAAAAGAAAAAGTTAATATTGTTTTTGATAATAAAATAGTTAAATTTAATTTAAATGAATTTGATAATATAAAATTAGCTTATGCAACAAGTATTCATAAATCACAAGGTAGTGAATACAAGGTTGTTATAATACCTATAACAAAAGCACATAATATAATGTTGAAAAGAAAACTATTATATACAGGAGTTACAAGAGCAAAAGAAAAACTTATTTTAATAGGGGATTACGATGCTTTTATAAAAGGAATAAATAAAATAGAAGATAAAAGATATTCAACATTATGTTATAGATTGAATAATGAAACGAAAAATAATTTAACACCTATTAATGACCCTAGTATACCTTTTGATACTTTAGGAGAAATTAATATGGAAAATATTACACCTTATAGTTTTATGTAATAATGTAAAAATAATATTGAGGTGATATAAATGAGTAAAATGTTAATAAATATGGCATTAGGTTCAGCAGTTACTATAACAGCAGCAGTATTCTTATGCTCTAAAGATGGTAAAAAAATTAGATGTAAGATAGCTAAAATAATGAACTAATTTTAAAACTACTATATTAATAAATGTAGTAGTTTTTTAAATAACTTTTTTCTATTGTATTATTTTAAAATATATATTACAATTATAATTCCTAAGGAGGTAACCTATGATAACTAAAATTAAAGAAAATTGGATGTATCTATCAGCAATATTTTTAATATTCTCTGTAGGTGGATGGTTAATGGAAACAATAGGTAATATTGTGTTTCATGGTTCAGTATTAGATAAAGGATTTCTAACATTACCACTATGCCCTATATATGGATTTGCTGTGGTGATAATAATGATTGTAGTAGGGTTACCATTTGAAGGTAAATGGAAAGATTTATATATACAAAAAACTGGATTTTCAAAGTTTGCTGTTAAATCACTAACTTTATTAATATATACAATAGTATGTACACTAACAGCTGTTGCTTTTGAGTTTGTTGTTGGGCAGACATATTATATGATATTTGATATAAGATTATGGCACTACCAAGAAACAGCTGATACATTTTGGAATGGATTTATATCTAGAGAAGTAAGTGATGCATGGTTTTTATTAATTATGATTGCCGCTCCAGCAATCGTTACACCTTTATATAGAAAAATAAAAACTATTAATATAGTAATGCTAAGAAATGCCTCAAAAATAATGATAATGTTATTAATAGCAGATTTCATTATTACAGTAATACATATAATAATTACAGGAGATAAAATTAATATATTTAATTGGAATATTTAATAGAAGAGAAATCTTCTATTTTTTTCTAAATAAAATACTTTATTATTTACAAATATCAAAAAAAGTAGTATTATATTAGTAATTCATCTTATTAGATAAGTAATAAATTTAAACCTAGAGAATTAACATATGCTGAAAGTTAATACAAATTTATGAAGCTACTAATAATTAAAGGATGACGTATCTTGCGTTAAAAGAAAAATAAAGTGCTAGAGGTAACTCTAGAACTAAGGTGGTACCGCGATTAACATCGTCCTTAGATTAATTTCTAAGGGCTTTTTTTATTATTTAGGAGGAAAAATATGAAAAAATTTAGTAGTGTTGAAATAAGAGAAATTTGGTTAAAGTTTTTCAAAGATAAAGAGCATAGTGTAGAACCAAGTGCACCATTAGTACCTATTGCTGATAAAACTTTATTATGGATAAACGCAGGGGTTGCTCCATTAAAAAAATATTTTGATGGTTCTAGTTTACCTGAGAATCCAAGAATTACAAATGTACAAAAATGTATAAGAACAAATGATATTGAAAATGTTGGGAAGACTGCAAGACACCATACATTCTTTGAGATGATGGGGAACTTTAGTATCGGAGATTATTTCAAAGATGATATTATTCCTTGGGCTTATGAATTATTAACTAGTGAAGAGTACTTTGGTATTGATGTAAAAAAATTATATTTTACTGTATATGAAAGTGATCAAGCTGCTTATGACAAATGGGTTTCTTTAGGAATTAAAAAAGATCATTTAATTAAAACTGATTTAAACTATTGGCAAATTGGTACAGGACCATGTGGACCTTGTACAGAAATCTTTTATGATAGAGGAAAATCATATGATAAAAGAGGGATTGAATTAATAGAAAAAGATATTGAAAATGATAGATTTATTGAAATTTGGAATATCGTATTTTCTCAGTACAATGCAACTGAAGGAGTAGATAGAGCAGATTATAAAGAATTACCTCAAAAAAATATTGATACAGGAGCAGGTTTAGAAAGATTTGCTTGTGTATTACAAGGGGTAGATACAAACTATGAAACAGATTTATTCTTACCTATCATTCAAAAAATAGAAGAAATTTCTGGTGTTAAATATAAAGGTCAAATGGCTTTTAAAGTTATTGCTGATCATGTAAGAACAGTAAGTTTTGCTTTAGCAGATGGAGCTACTTTCTCTAATGAAGGTAGAGGATATGTTTTAAGAAGAGTATTAAGAAGAGCTGTTAAATATTCTAAAAAATTAAATATTAATAAACCATTCATGGATGAATTAGTAGATACAGTAGTAAAAGTAATGGGTGAATTCTATCCTTATTTAAAAGATACAATTGAAATTGTTAAAAAAATGGTTTCTACAGAAGAAGAAAAATTCTTATCTACTATTATTAAAGGTGAACAAAAATTAGAAGAGTTATTAAAAGATTCTAAAAAATTATCTGGTAAAGATGCATTCTTATTATATGATACATTTGGATTCCCTATTGAATTAACACAAGAGTATGTTGAAGAAATGAAAAAATCAGTTGATTTAGAAGAGTTTGAAGTTTGTATGGAAGAACAAAAAACAAGAGCTAGATCTGCTAGAAAAAATGTTAATTCAATGAATACTCAAAATGAAGAACAATTAGAATTTAAAGAAGTAAGTGAATTTGTTGGATATACATCTCACACAACAGTAGCAAAAGTTATTAAAGTATTTGATAACGGTATTGTATTAGATAAAACTCCATTCTATGCGTTTAGTGGTGGACAATTAGCTGATAAAGGTACTATTAATGGTGTAGAAGTAACTGATGTTGCTAAATTACCAAATGGACAACATATACATTTTTCAGAAGGTAAATTCAAAGAAGGTGATATGGTTATTGCTGCTATTAATATTACTAATAGACATGACACAACAAGAAACCATTCAGCAACTCACTTAGTACAATCAGCTTTAGTAAATGTATTAGGTAGTCATATTAAACAACAAGGTTCTCAAGTAAGTAGTGAATATACAAGATTTGATTTTAATAATTTTAATTCTTTAACAGAAGAAGAAATTTTAAATGTTGAAGATTTAATAAATAAATATATTAATGATGCTAGTGTAGTAGATATAAAAGAAATGTCTATTGAAGAAGCAAAACAAACAGGAGCAACTGCTTTATTTGGTGAAAAATATGGTGCTACAGTAAGAGTAGTTAATATGGGTCCTTCAGTAGAATTTTGTGCAGGTACACATGTTAAATCAACTGATGATATTAAACAATATAGTATAGTGTCAATTGATTCAATTGGTTCAGGTACATATAGAATTACTGGTGTTACTGGTAATAATATGAAAGATAAATTAGATCATAACATAATTAATTTATTAACTGAATTAACTACTTTATTAGGAAAAAAAGAACAATTATTAACTGAAACAAATTCTAAATCTACTTATAATTCAGTTTATAATAAAGAATTAACAGGTTATAGATATGTAACAATGATTAAACAAGAAATAGCGTTAGTAAAGGATTATTTAAAAGTTTTAAATAAAGAAGCTAATGATTTAAAATCAAAAGAAAACTTATCTAATCTAGATTCTTATTTAACAGAGTTAGATGATAATAAATTAATTATTAAAGTAGAAAATTTAGAAAGCAAAGAAACAAAAGAATTAACAGATGCTTTATTAAATAAAATTGGTACTGGTATTGTATTTATAGCATCAGTATTAGAAGATAAAGCAGTATTTGTTTGTAAAAACAATATAGATAAAGATAGTGGAGCATTAATTAAACTTGCAGCATCAATATCAAATGGTTCAGGTGGTGGACGTAAAGATATGGCTCAAGGTGGTGGGAAAGACTTATCTAAAATAGATGAGGTTATCACAGCAATTAAAGGTGCTATTTAATGAAGAAATATATTGGTTTAGACTTAGGAAGTAAAACTTGTGGTGTTGCTATTAGCGACATCATGGGAATGCTTGCTAGGACGCATTCAACAATAAGATTTAAAGATGATAATTATGAATATTGTGCTGATGAAGTGGTTAAGATATTAAACACTGAAGGTGTTGATACTGTTATCCTAGGAATGCCTAAACATATGAATGGTGATGTTGGGATAAGAGGAGAAATAAGTGAAAACTTTAAATCATTACTTTTGCAAAAAACTAAAGTTAATGTTATACTTTGGGATGAAAGGTTATCAACAAAAGTTGCAAACAATGCAATGATAGCAGCAAACGTAAGAAGAGAAGACAGAAAAAAAGTTAAAGATGAATTAGCTGCTGTTGTAATTTTACAAGGATATTTAGATTTTAAATAAAAAGGAGAATATAGATTATGAATGAAGAAAGATTATTAACAATTATACAAGAAGATGGTACAGAATTATTATGTGAGATTTTATTTACTCACTACTCAGAAGAATTTAAAAAACATTATGTAGTATTTAACCCTCAAGGAACTAACGAATTAGTACCTGCTGTTTATTTACCTGAGGCTACTGATGGTAGCTTAATGCCTATTGAAACTGATGAAGAAGAAGAAATGTTAACTGAAGTATTAGAAGCTTACATGGAAGAGCATGCTGATGAAT
>JAWXUE010000014.1:0-26100 GCA_044432925.1 bacterium
ATTAATTTTGTAGAAATATCATATGGAATTATTTTTTTAGCAATAACACCTGCTGCTACAATACCTGTAGTTAATCTTCCACTACTATGTCCTCCACCTCTATGATCATTAAATTTATATTTACTTTTAAAAGTTAAATCAGCATGAGAAGGTCTAGGGTGATTTATAAGATTATCATAATCTTTTGAAATAATGTTTTCATTTTTAAATGTAATTAATAAAGGTGCACCAGTTGTTTTCCCATTAAATAAACCAGTTGATATTGTAGGTATATCAGACTCAACTCTAGTAGTTGTGTTTTTTTGACCACCTTTTCTTCTATTAAGATCTTCAGTAAAGTCTTCAATGTTTAATTGTATCCCAGGTTTAACATTATCTATTAACACCCCAACACATTCACTATGAGACTCACCAAATATATTAACTTTAAAAATATTACCAAATGTATTCATTTATTTCACCTCTAATTCTTTAATTACTTTTTCAACAAAACTTATTTCTACTTTGATTTTATTCCAAACTTCAAATGATATTGCTGCTTGATAAACAAGCATAGATAATCCATTATAACTATTATTATTAAATGACATTAATTTAGTTTCATAAGGATTGTATATTAAATCTATAATACAATTTGCTTTACTTGCTACTTCTTTTGATAAAACACTATGATTAATGTTTGGATACATACCTACTGGTGTTGTATTTATTATTGTTTCATTTTTAAAATTATTATTAATATAATCATAATTAAGTACTTTGTTATTTCTTCCTATAACTTTATATTTAATATTTTTTCTTCCTAATACACATGCTACTGTTTTAGAAGTAGCACCTGTACCTAAAATATAAGCTTCTTCAATATTTAAATTTACTTTATTAAACAAATAGTCTATACCACAAATATCTGAATTATAAGCAAAGATTTTACCTTCTATACAAATTAAAGTATTACAACAACCTGTATCATTAACACCAGGTGATAAAACATCAACATATTTTAATACTTCTTCTTTAAAAGGAATTGTAACATTATACCCACTATATTCATTTGTTTTTAATTTATTTATAATACTTTCTAATTCATTTGTTGTGGTATTAATTAAATCATATTGTGCATCAATATTATATTCCTTATAAAATATCTCGTGAATTATTTTAGAATAACTATGAGAAAGAGTACTACCTAATAATCCGAATTTTTTCATAAATTATCCTCCTGAAATTTTTTACTACTATTTAAAACTCCAGAAAAAAATATATTATAATATTTTTCTAATTCTTTATTATTTAATAATTCTATATTTCTTTTTATTAAAATAACTTCTCTTGATTCATCTAAAACAGGAAGATTGTTTTCTTGTTTATATACTAAAACTTTTTTAACAATTTCCATTCTTTTAATAAATAATTTGATCATTTGTTCATCTATATTATTAATCTCTTTTCTAATATCATTTAACATTAAACTTTCCTCCTAACTTTTTAAAATCATCCCAAAACTTCGGATAAGACTTACTAACACTATTTGCTTCATTTAAAATTACATTACTACTACAAACTGTTGATGCAATTGCCATTGCCATTGCTACTCTATGATCATTATAACTATTAACTTCATTGCCATTTAATATACTAACTTTATCGAAATGCATTTTATCTTCTTCCTCAACAACATTTGCATTTAATAAATTTAAATTATTAACCATACTAGTTATTCTATCGCATTCTTTTATTCTTAATCTTTTAGCATTAATAAACGAAGTATTATAAAAAGAAGCTAACACACTTAAAATAGGGCCACAATCGGGATTTTCACTTAAATCTATTTTTTTATTATTTTTTATTTTTAATATATCATCTATTATTTTTTTATCAGGTTGTAATGAATTGATATTTAAATTATTAATACTTATATTACTACCTAATTCATTTGCTACTAAAAAGAAAGACGCTTGTGAATAATCTGCTTCTGTTTGATAATTTGCACTTATATATTTTTGATTACCTTTAATAATAAATTCGTTATAATTATTATTTTCTATAATAATATTAAATTTTTTTAGTATATCTATTGTTATATCGACATAA
Organism: bacterium; assembly: GCA_044432925.1. GTDB lineage: Bacteria > Bacillota_I > Bacilli_A > Acholeplasmatales > Anaeroplasmataceae > JAWXUE01. The sequence continues at coordinate 2,092 of JAWXUE010000014.1, forward strand.
CCTTTTGATTCTAAATTATTAGTAATTACTATTTTAGAATCATTTTTTAATAAAGGTAAACTAAATAATAATCCTGTAATAAATTGACTACTAATACTACCATCTATATAAAATGTATCTGGTTTTAAATTACCTTCTATCAAAAGATTGTTATATTTAATATTTTGTTTATCAAAAATATTATAATAAACATCAAGAGGACGAGATAACAATCCTTCACTACCTATAAATTTAACTTTATTATTATTTATTAAAAAAATGGGTATCATAAATCTTAAAGTAGAACCACTCTCAATACAATCTACAATTTGATTTGTATTATAATTTGTTGTACCTTTAATAATTAATTTATTATCTTTTTTTTCAATTGAAGCTCCTAATTTAATACAAGCATTAATTGTTGCTTTTATATCATCTGAAAATAATATGTTTTCTATAGTACTAATTCCATCAGCTAAACTAGAAGCTATAATAGCCCTGTGTAAACAAGACTTTGATGGTATAACATCAATACTACCACTTAACTTATTAGGAATTATTTCTATTCTCATATTAGTCCCTTTCTATTTGTTTTATAATCGGTTTTGTTATATTTTTTAAAAATATAAAGTTTAAATAATTTTCATTATTCTTTTTATCAAAGTTTAATTTATTTAAATATTGCTTATAATCTAAATCATAATATTTAATGTTTAATTTATCTAATACATTAATTAACTGTAATAAACAAGTTTCATTAGTGATGTTTAAATCTATTCCATATTTAATACTTAATATCATTCCTTGAATAACAGCTAGTCCATGTTTAATATTTTTTTCTAATTCTATAACATGTCCAAATGTATGACCAAAGTTTAAAATCATTCTTTCATTTAAATCAAATTCATCTTTTTCAACATAGTATTTTTTTACTAATAATGATTTATAAATTATATTTTCAATTTCTAAATTATCTTGTAATAAAGACAATATTTCACTATCATGTATCATAGCGTGTTTAATTATCTCACCTAATCCATTGTTATAATCTTCTTGTGATAAAGTATTTAAATAAGTAGTGTCTATTAATACTAAACTAGGTTGAAAAAAACTTCCTATTATATTTTTTTTGTTATTAAAATTAAGTCCTGTTTTACCACCTATACTACTATCTACTTGTGATAATAAAGTAGTAGGTATACAAATATATTTAACTCCTCTTAAGATAGTTGATGCTACAAAAGCAGCTATATCACCAACTACTCCACCACCTATAGAAACAATTAACGAATCTCTTGAAATGTTATTTTCTAATAATTTACTTATAATAGTTTCATATGTTTTTAAAGATTTATTTTCTTCACTTGCATATACATCTATTATAGTAGTTTCATAACCTATAAAATCTTTTTTTATTTTATCTTTATATAAATTTAATACATTACTATCAACTATTAAAAATACTTTTTTATTATTATATAATTGTTTAATATAATTAGTAACATTAATATTTTTATCTATAATAATATTATAACTATTTTGTAATTCTACTTTTATATTATACATATTTAAATCACCTTTTTCTTGAAGTGTGGTGCTAGCACTTTTAATTCATCAATCAAAGTATTAAATTTATCAGGTAATAGTGACTGAGGTCCATCTGATAATGCTTCACAAGGTTTATGATGTACTTCTATCATTAATCCATCTGCTCCTACTGCTAACGCTGCTTTTGATAACTTTTCAATCATCCACCATTTACCACTTGCATGTGCAGGATCAACTATAACAGGTAAGCATGTTAATTTTTTAGCAGCAATAACCGCAGATAAATCTAATGTATTTCTAGTATAATTTTCAAATGTTCTAATTCCTCTTTCACAAAGAATTACATTTTTATTACCACCATCCATTATATATTCAGCAGCACATAACCATTCATGAATCGTGTTAGATAATCCTCTTTTTAATAATATAACTTTATTTGTATTTCCTAATTTTTTTAACAAATCAAAATTTTGCATATTTCTTGCGCCAACTTGAATGATATCTACATTATCTATAAAATAACTTAATTGTTCTATTGAAGTTATTTCTGTAACAATAGGTTTATTATTAGAATGTTTTTTTAATAACTCTAATCCTTCTGTACATAACCCTTGAAATTCATAAGGACTAGTTCTAGGCTTATACGCCCCACCTCTTAAAAAATTAATATTATTTTTTATAGATTGAGTTATGATTTTCACTTGTTCTTCTGACTCAACACTACAAGGACCAGCTATTATAGCAAAAGATTCTTCATTAAAAGAATATCCATTTACTGTAATACTAGGATAATTGTGGTAGTGTGCACAATGTTTATAAATAGAACTCCCAACATATCTATCTTTTAAAACAGGAATAATATTTCCCATATCTTTTTCTTCACATTTAATATCTAAGAAATTATCAGAAATTTTAACTTCAAAACCTAATGAATTAATTTCTTTTACTATTTTATTTATTTCATCTTTTTTTATATCTTCCTTCATACATACAAACATTGCATACACCACCTTATATAACTTAAATTTTAACATAAAATACTATTTAAAGCAAAGAAAAAAGCACTACCAAAAATTGATAGTACTTCCTTTTTTTAGTCTCTATTTCCTAATAAGGAAACAAGTAATCTTAATATTTGAACGTAAATATATAATATAGTTACTATTAATCCTAAAGATGCAACCCATTCATAAGCTTTATCTAATCCTGAATTAACATAGTAGTTAGCCTCATCAAAATTTAAAACTAACATAAATGAACCATATATAACTAATACAGCACTTAATAATAAGTATAGAGGAGAGAATAAATCTATTCCGCTAAATACTCCAAATAATTGTAAAACTAAAGAGCAAGCCATACATAATACTATTGCTAGACCAGCACCCATTAAAACTTTAGTTAACATAGGTGTTGCTTGAACTATTTTCATTTTATAAAGACCTAACATAACAGCAAATATTGAAATTGTTGCTATTACAGAAATCATTACAACTCCTGGAACATAAATTTCTGCAATTAATGATAACGCCCCAACAAACATACCTTCACATGCTGCATAAACAATACTAGATGCCATAGCAAATTGAGGTTTAAGTCTTCCCATTACTACTGCTATCATACCAACTATACTTCCTATAAATAAAAATGGATAAGGATTAAATGCTCCTATCATAACTAATCCAGCTACAAATGCTGTAATTAATAATAACAAAGATGTTTTACCTATAATTCCACTTAAAGTAGCTCTTTGACCAGTTTGAATCTCAGAGTCAACCATACCTTTAAAAATCGGATTATTTGCTTTCATAAATATACCTTCTTTCATATACATATTATTATACTACCATTCATAATATATGCAAATATTATGGTTAATTATGGTATTTATAAAGCAAATAGGCCTATATCTTCAACATCCTCTTCTTCTTTTAAATCACCAAATGCACCTAGTGCATCCATTTGTATAAATACATTTTTATTTATTTTTGTTCTATTTTTTACATCTTCTTTAGAAGTAAATGCTTTTTCTTTACGAGCTTCAATAACACCTAAAGCAACATTTTCTCCAAGTCCATCCATTGAAGAGAAAGGCATTCTTAATCCATCTTCTTCTAATGCAAAATCAGAAGCAAGTGACATATTAATATCAACAGGTAAGAATTTATACCCTCGAACAATCATTTCTAAAGCAACTTTTAAACATGTTCTTAAATCTTTTTCTTTAACATTTCCTTCACCTTTAATTATTCCATCTAATTCTCTAATTTTACTTCTTATAGCATTTTCACCCATAAGCATAGCTTGAGGATCAAATTGAGTAGCTCTTATACTAAAGAATGCTGAATAAAATAATTTAGGTTTATGAATTTTAAACCATGCAATTCTAATTGCCATTAAAACATAAGCAACAGCATGCGCCTTAGGGAACATGTATGCAATTTTTTCACATGACCATATATACCACTCTGGTATTTTAGTTTCTCTTAATATGTCAGTAAATTCTTTCCATTTTGCTGGGTCGGAATTTGTAGCTGCTTTACCTTTTCTTACATACTCCATGATATCAAATGCAATTTTAGGGTCTACACCTTTAGTCATTAAGTATTCCATAATGTCATCACGACATCCGATAACTTCTTCAAAAGGAATTTTACCATGTTCAGTATTACCTAATACTAATTCTTGAGCATTAGTTGTCCATACATTTGTACCATGAGATAAACCAGATATTTTAACTAAATCAGCAAAAGTCTTTGGTTTTGTATCTAGTAACATTCTTCTAGTGAAATCTGTACCAAACTCAGGTATAGCAAAAGTAGCTACTTCAGAATCGATATCAGAAGGTTTTATTTTTAATACAGATGTACCACTAAACATTTTATAAACCTCAGGGTCATCTACAGGTACATCTCTTGGGTCGCTAAAAGGAAACTCATCTGGATGAGCCCAAACATAATCAAATAAATATCTTATTGTAGTAGGATCATCGTGCCCTAGTATATCTAGTTTTAATAGATTATCTTCAAAACTATGATAATCAAAGTGTGTTGTTAACCAAGGACTATCTGTTTTATCAGCAGGATATTGAATAGGAGTAATATCATTAATTTCTATATTACTTGGTACAACAACTATTCCTCCTGGATGTTGTCCTGTTGATCTTTTAACACCTTCAATGTTTTGTGCCATTATTGGTATTTCTATACTTCTTTTAGTAATTCCATTGTCTTCTAAATATCCTTTAACATATCCTATTGCTGTTTTGAATGCTACAGTAGAAATAGTTCCTGCTCTAAATGCATATTTTTCACCCATTAATGTTTTTACATACTCATGAGCAACAGGTTGATATTTACCAGAAAAGTTTAAGTCGATATCTGGTACTTTATCTCCTTTAAATCCTAGGAATGTTTCAAATGGTATATCCTGTCCATCTCTTAACATTTTAGCTTTACAATGCGGACACTCTCTAATTGGTAAGTCATACCCTGATTGTGCAGCATTTAAATCATCTTGGAATTTTTTTTGTTCTTTAGTAATACCGTATATTTCAACTTCATGAGGTTTTAATTTAAATACAGTAAAGTCTCCATTAGGACAAGTGTAATGAGGAGCTAAAGGATTTACTTCTGTTATATCCATTAATGTAGCAACTAAACTAGAACCTACAGATCCCCTTGACCCTACTAGATAATTATCATCTAATGATTTTTTAACAAGTAGATGACTCATATAATAAACAGGAGAGAATTTATTTGAAATAATACTATTTAATTCTTTATCTATTCTATCAACAACAAATTTAGGTAATTCTTTACCATATAATTCATATGCTTTTTCATATACTAATCTTTTTAATTCACCTTCAATTGAAGCAACATTTAAACTATCTTTAAATTCATTATCTACAGGAGAAAATAAATTTGGTTTAAAAGCTTGTACTTCTTCAATCATATCAGCAATTTTATTTGTGTTTTGTACAACAATTTCATGTGCAAAATTAGCACCTAAGAATTTGAATTCAGCTAACATATTATCAGTTGTTCTGAAATGTAAATCAGGTCTTGTTTTATATCCACCTAATGTATGTCTTTGACCACTAGGTTTAACAACCTTAGTAAATATATCATAATATTGTGCTAAATCAGGTGTTAGATAATGAGCATCTCCTGTAGCAACAATAATTTTATTTAATTCTTGAGCCGCTTTAATAATTTTTTTCATTGTTTCTTTTATAGCAACATCTTTTAATTCTAATTTCTCTTCTAAATGTCTATAAGCACTTGGTGGTTGTAATTCTACATAATCATAATATTTCATACATTCTATTAATTGACTATATGGTTTATTTAATGCTGTATCAAACACTTCTCCATTACAACAACTTGTACCTACTAAAATACCTTCTCTATGTGCTTCTAAAACAGATTTTAATAATCTACCTTCTTTATAAAAATGTTTAGTTAATAAATCAGATACTATTTTAAATAAGTTTTTATATCCAACTTGATTTTTTACTAATAGTGTAACATGTTTTGTAAATCCAAATTTATAAGCATTTACAGTATCAATATGATCATTTATTTGATTATAATTAGTAACTTTAATATCGGCTAATTTTTGTAACATTTGAACAAATATTTCTCCTGTCACCCTAGCATCATCATCAGCTCTATGGTGAGATTCTTGTTTAACTTTAAAAAACTTAGATAATGATTTTAAGTTAAATGTTTTTATTTCATTATGATAAAAGTTTCTAGCAAATTGCATAGTATCAATTACTGGCCAATTAGGATTTTTAATATTTAATTTATCCATATTAGCGTACATATGACCAATATCAAAACTAGCATTTTGCGCTACCATTATTCCATCACCACAAAACTTAATAAAATCAGGTAATACCTCAGATATAGTTCTACTACCCTTAATCATTTCATCAGTAATATTAGTTAAATTTTTTATGAATTCAGAAACAGTTCTTTGTGGATCAATAATCTCAGAAAATGATTCTTGTACTATTCCATTTTTAATTTTAACAGCACCTATTTCAATGATGTCATCAAACTCTGTTGAAAAACCTGTAGTCTCAATATCAAATACTACATACGTTGCATCTTTTAATTCAATGTTATGATCAGTGTATGCAATTTTAAAATTCTTCTCATCAATTAATCCTGTCTCTAAGCCATAAATAGGTTTAATCTTATGTTTTTTACAAGCCTTATAAATCTCAGGAATTGCATATACTCCATCATGGTCTGTAATAGCAATTGCTTTGTGTCCCATTCTTGCAGCTTCTTCAATATAATCTTTAGCACTAGTTATAGCATCTAGAGTCGACATTTTTGTATGACAATGTAATTCAACCCTTTTTTCTAAAGCTAAATCTTCCCTATGAACAACTTTCTTTTCTCCTGCTAATTTCATATCTTTAATATTCAATACTACATCTTTAGTATAATTATCATATGCTGCAAACCCTACTAATTTAACTAAAGTATTCTTTTTAATTTGGTCTAATAAGTCTCTTGTTTTATCATCTTTAAAAAATAATTTAGCAATTAATAATCCACTATCATCCTTAACAATCATTTCTAATAAGTTGTTATTATTTCTTAATTCTCTAATATCTATTTTAATAGGATTTCCTTCTACTACGAAATCTAAACTACCAACTGTATTTCTATAAATATCTAATTCTTCTTGAGTAGTTGGTACTTCACTTATTGGTATAGGAGCACTATTCATTGATTTTTTATAATTAGTTCTTTCTGTTTTAATTTCTACAGGTGCTTCAATATTTCTATTTTTAGTCATATCTTCCATTTGTTTTTTAATACTTTGTTGTCTAGCTTCCTCTTGCAACTTTTGTACATCTAAATTAGTATCAACATTTAATTTAATTTTAATATCAATACCATATCTATTCATTAAAACTTCAATATCTTCAGTTAATGTTGTATGTTCTTTATTTATTTTTTCTAAGAACACATTAATAATATCATTTTCAACTTCAAATCTATTACTACTAAATGTTAGGAATCTATAATCGACAATATAATCTTTCATCATATATGAATAATAATTCTTTATTTGTTCAGCAGTAGCTTTCTTTTTATAAGTAATATTGAATAAAATATCGATATTTTCTAAATAAAAGAAATCGGCTATAGAATTCTTTAATCTTTTGAATTCAGCGATTTCTAATACATTATCTATTTTTAAATATAAATCCCAAAACTTTTTTGTTTTGTTAATTTTAATATTTACTAATTCAATATTACTAAATTTATATTTTTCTAAAAATTTAGTAAATGCATCCATAGTTATTTAATTCTCCCTTTTTCCATTCTAATACTTGATGTTGCGATAACAACATATAAAGCCATTAGGAAATTTCCTAGTATTTGTATATAAACATTGTAATATAAGAAACTTAATAATATTGAAAATATATAAATATACTGACAATTCAAACAAGTTTTATAACGATATTTAAAAGGCATTATATTACCTGATGAATTAAAAATCATTGTAAAACAAGTCATTATAAGAGCACCTGTGAAGATAGTGAATAATACTTCAATATAATAAGCGGTTATATTATAAAATGAAACAACATTTTTATTTGCTATATACAACTGATTAAAAATATAAATTAATTTATTTGATTCAGTTAAACTTGTAGTTTTAACTAAAGAAAAGTCTAAATTAGTTATATTTAAATCTTCATAACTCACAGAATATACTGCAATATTACTTACATATAATGTTAAATCTTTTTCTTCAAATATGAAGTTATAAGTGTATAAGTTATCTAAATTTAATTCTCCACCTATAATAACATTAAAATAAGTATAAGAAATTATATATTGATCTACATAAGATAATACACCATCTTCTATTTTAGCATCACTAACATTAGCATTTTGCATATTAGTTACTAATTCCGTTCTAAAATCAGAGGATATTTCTTTATTATTAATTTCTGTTATAGCTCCTGGTATTATTGATATAGCAGATGCTATAAAAATCATTAATAATGATTTCCAAACTTTTTCTTTTATAAATAAACCTATAAATCTAGGTTGTAATAAAACTATTTTTATTTTTCTTATCATAGGGGTCTCCTTTACATAAATTATTAAATTTATTATACCATAAAATAGGGTTTCAAAAAAGTGAAATCTATCTTATTTATTTGCTTTATATTAACTAATAAACTATAATATCTTAAGAAAGGAATGATACATATGAATATAATAGATAATAATAAAAGATATAATACTATTGATAGATATTATAAATATAAATATGGTAAAAAAGTATGTAAAATTTCTTTAAATGCTGGGTTCACTTGTCCTAATAAAGATGGAGCAAGAGGTAAGGGTGGATGTATTTATTGTTCGAAATCAGGTAGTGGAGATTTCGCTGGAAAAAAAGAATTATCTTTAAAAGAACAATTTTATCAAATTAAAGAAGTTATGGATAATAAATGGAAAGATTCTTTTTATATACCATATTTTCAAGCTAATAGTAATACTTATGCTTCAGTATCAAAATTAGAAAAAACTTATTCTCAAGTAATAAATTTACATGATGATATTAAAGAAATAGCAATTGCAACAAGATGTGATTGTATAACTGAAGATATATGTATCTATTTAAATAAATTAAACAAACAAATACCTATAACTGTTGAATTAGGATTACAAAGTATTCATAATAAAACTTTATCTTTTTTAAATACTTGTTATACTATTGAAGATTTTACTAATGCAGTTATATTATTAAGAAAATATAATATTAATGTAGTTGTTCATATTATAAATGGATTACCTTATGAAACTAAAGAAATGATGTTAGAAAATATTAAGTATTTAAATAACTTAGAAATAGTTGGTATAAAGATACATTCATTAATGATAATAAAAGATACACTTTTAGAAAAAGTGTATCTTAAAGAAAATTTTAAATTGTTAACACTTGAAGAGCATGTAGGCATTACATGTGATCAAATTGAGTTATTACGTAAAGATATAATAATTCATAGATTAAGTGCTGATTGTAGTAAAGACGATTTAGTAGCACCTTTATGGTTACTAAAAAAATTAGTTGTTATGAATGAAATTGATAAAGAAATGAAAAAAAGAGGAACTTATCAAGGTACTAAAGAGGCCAAGCTTCATACATTAACGGGAATGTAGAATTAAACTTCTCTTTATTAATATTTTCACAAATACTAGGAGCAACTAAACTAAATAATATTAATAAGCCTTTAGCTTGTCTAGAGGCTATTTTTTTATATTCATGTACTTCATTAATAAAATTAATTAATAATTTAGTATATTTAGGTAAATCATTATCTTCTAAAGCATATGTAGCTTCTTCTAATAAAAATTTATATTGTATATCTAAATCTTTAAATTCAGAAGTAAATTGATATGAGAATACACTTCTAAAATTATTTATATGCTGACTAGCTATTATTAGTTCATCTTGATTATAATAATAATTATCTCTTATCTTTGTTGTTAACATATTATATCTTAAAGCACATGCTCCATATTTTTTTACAATGGATGATGTATCAATTAAATTATTGTTAGCTCTAATAACTTCTAAACCAGATTTGTCATAAAAGCTTCCTTCAATATAAAATTTACTTAATATATTTTCTTCTATATTAATGCTTTTTAATAAAATTAAATTTAATACTAAAGTATATAAATATTCTTCTTTATTATTAAATATTGCATAATCAAAATTTTTAAAATCTTTAAAGTCTAAAATAAAGTCTGGTGATGAATAACTTGTTATACCAAACTTCGTAGTTAATCTTGAAGCAACAGATAAAAATGCTTGAGTTATATTTTTGTTGAAAACTTGATTTATTATTTCTTTGTTTGAAAGTTTATGATTTAAAGTTTTTACTTTATTTTTTCTATCTATTAAAACAGGCAAATCAGTTCTATCAATTAATTCACTTTCATAATAAGGAATAGAAATTCCATTTTCATATTCAGAAGATATTTCTAAACTTGTTTTACTTATATCTTCATAATATATTGCCATATTAGCATTAAGACTCTCATCTATAATAATTTTATTAGCAACATCAGGAGTACACCCATCTAAAAAACCGCTATTTATCAACGTTTTTTCATTATCAATAGTTTCAAATATATTGACATAGTTAAGTCCTAACACACTAGAAAAAAGTAAGTCTTCATTGTTAATATTTGGATTCCCTACTCTTATTTCTTCTTTAAAATGATTAGAAATTAAAATTGGTATTTCTTCATTAGTTAACGGATTTGTTGCGAAATTACCACTGAAAACACCAATGTTTTTTTTCTTTTTTAAAGCTTGAATAATATATTCTTTCTCACTATCTAGCATATATTTTCTAGCAATACTACTCTTTGATTTAATACATATGAAATTTACTCCTGCTAAGTATTCTGGATTCTTAATTAAAATTTCAATAGGTATATCATTAGATGTTTTAAAATTAAACAATAATCCTGATTCGTAATTTAAATATTCTTTTAAATCATCAAACATATCATTTTCTATTAACTGTTTTATTAATTCTTCTTTTACAGATTCAAAGTTTAAATGAAATAGTTCATCTTTAGTTATATGATTAAATTTATATAATTTTAAAAAAGCATCTTGGATAAAATAAATGAACTCATTGCTATGTGAATCTATTTTCTTTTCATTATCAAAACATATATCCATACTTGTTAAGTCATGATATGATGAGTTTAATAATTGTGAATAAGGATCTTCTTTTGATAAAACTTTGTTAGAAACATTATTATAAAGAGCTTCACTAGTATTATTAATAGTTGTTGCTAGATAAGAATTAAACCCTTTATATGTTAAATATCTAGAATATACATCTGCATAAATAAAACTTCTTATATCATTCATTTCAATAGAATACTTACTTACTAATGGAGATGATGAGAAAACAAATGATTGTTTTTTTAGTCTATCTTTTTGAAATCTATAATATTTTTTATTAGAAAATTCTTCTTGTATTTTATTTTCAATATTAAAATTATCCATAATATACCTCCTTTAACTATAAAAAAAAGAGTAATATACTCTTTTTCATTTTTATTATTTTACTTGAGACTCGATATAAGCAACAACTTCCCCAACAGTTTTCATACCTTGAGCAACTTCATCACTAATTTCCATATCAAATTCATTTTCGATAGCCATAATAACTTCTACAGCATCTAAAGAATCTGCACCTAAATCTTCAGCTAAACTAGCTTCTAATGTAATTTTTTCTTCAGCAACTTTTAATTCGCTTACGATGATTGATTTTACTTTTTCAAATACGTTCATTTTCGTTTCCTCCATTTTTTTGTATGTGTTTATTATATAATATCTTATTTAGAATGTCAAACTAACAATTCATTTTTGTCGAATAATATTTTAACTAAAAAAACAAATAATTACAACTTATTTTCAATATCACTTTTTCTTAATTAATATTCTTAATGCATTTAAAATTGCTATGATACTTACTCCAACATCACCTAAAATTGCTATCCATAAATTACTTAAACCAAATACAGCTAATATTAAAATAACGACTTTAATACTAAGAGCAAATACTATATTTTGCTTACATATTCTTAAAGTTCTTTTACTTATTTTTATAATATCATTTATTTTATTTAAATCATCATTCATAATAACAACGTCACTTGCTTCTATTGCAGCATTACTTCCAACACCACCCATAGATATTCCGATGTCTGCAATTCTTAACGATGGAGCATCATTAATCCCATCTCCAACAAAACAACATTTACCATTTAAATATTTTTTTAATATTTCAACTTTTTCATGAGGTAATAAGTTAGAATAATATTTATCTAAATTTATTTTTTCGCTTACTTTTTTACATGAATATTCATTGTCACCAGATAACATTACGATATTTTTAACTCCATTACTTCTTACATTAGAAATGATTTCTAAAGAGTTATCTTTTATTTCATCTTCTAAAATAATAGTACCTATAAATTTATTATTTAAAGCGAAGTAAACAACTATCCCTTCACTATAATTATATTTAATATTATACTTATCCATAATCTTAGAATTACCACAAACTAAGAAATCATTATTATAGTTTAAAGATATTCCAAATCCTATTTCTTCTTTATAATCATTTAATAAATTTTCATCTATAGTTAAGTCATTAATACTTTTTATTACTAAAGCAATTGGATGTAGAGAATTATATTCATTTATAACTGCATATTTAATTAATTCTTCTTTAGAGATATCATTAGGTATTATTTCTTTTATAATAAACTTACCTTTAGTGATAGTCCCTGTTTTATCTAAGACAATTGTATCAACCTTAGAAATAGTTTCAAAATAATTACTTCCTTTTATTAATACTCCTACTCTTGAAGCAGTAGCTATCCCACCAAAAAAACTCATAGGTATAGATATCACTAAAGCACAAGGACATGATACTACTAACATATTTAATCCTCTATAAATCCAAGTAGAAAAATCTTGCTTGAATAATAGAGGTACAACTAAACTAATAAATAAACATAAAATAACAACAACTGGAGTATATACTTTAGCAAATTTTTTTATAAATTGTTCTTGTTTTGATTTTGAATTAGTAGCATTTTCAACTAACTCTAAAATTTTAGAAACTGTAGATTCACTAAACACTTTTGAAACTTTAATGTCAATAATACCATTAATGTTTATACAACCACTAATAACTTCATCATTAACTAAAACATCTGATAAGTTTGACTCACCTGTAATTGATGATGTATCTAATGATGCACTTCCTTTAATAACAATACCATCTAACGGTATTTTTTCTCCGGGAAAAACTCTAATAATATCATTTATTTTTACATCTTCACAATCTATTTTTTGAATATCATCTACTACTAAATTTGCATAGTCAGGTCTTATGTCCATTAATTCTTTAATAGATTTTCTTGATTTATCTAAAGCAAAATGTTCAAATGATATACCTAATGTATAAAATAAAATAACTGCTACTGCTTCTGTATATTCGCTTAAACAAATGGCAACTATTGTAGCTAGAGTTATTAAAAAGTTTTCATCTAGTAATTTACCATTAAATATATTTTTTATTGCTTTAATTATAACAGGGTAAGCACAAATGAAATATGATGACAAAATAATAACTAAATATAAAATTTCATTTTCAATAAATAATGAAATAATTAACAATATTAATGAAATGAAAAATTTTATTAGTTTTCCCATAAAATACTCATAGGTTTGAATTTCTTTAAAACATTATCAACTAATAATTTAACTTCATTAATATCTAAATCTGTATTTATTATTATTTTTTCTAACATTGTATTTATTTGAATTTCTATATCTTTATTTTTATTTACTTTATCTTCAATTTTCCCACAACAATTAGGACATTCTATATTTTTAATTTTAAATGTATATTTCATTTTACAACTCCTCTATATGATCAACTGCGATATCTATTATTTTTTTAACATGTTCATCAGCTAAAAAGTAATAACAACTCTTACCTTTTTTATCAAATTTAATTAGATTATTTTCTCTTAAAATTTTTAGTTGATGAGATACAGCAGACTTTGTCATATTTAAAACATTTGCTATATCACAAACACAAAGAGTTTCTATTTCTAAAGCTAATAATATATTTAATCTTGTTTGATCAGAGAAAACTTTATATAAATTAGATAATTTAATTATTTTTTCATCATTAAATATATTGTTTCTAACATTTTCTACTTGATTATGATGTATAATAGCACAATCGCATTTCGCTTTATCATCTGTACAACATTTATCTTTACAACTCATAAATTTTCTCCTTATTTATTACAGCAGCATCCGTTATTAGAACATGTTGTATTTTTATCATCTGATTTTATATCTACTACTTTATAACCTGCTTCAGTAATTGTATTACTTAAAACATCATTAGATATTTCTTTGTCTAATTTAACTTCTGCATGTTTAGTATCAATAGTTACAACAGTTACACCTTCTAATTTATTTAAAGCAGTTTGAACATGATTAGTACAATGAGAACACATCATACCTTCAATTAAAATATTTTTATTCATAAAATTATCCTCTTTCTTTTTTATATTTGTTTTATATGTTTTAAATGATTTAAGTCTTAATGCGTTACAAACAACACAAACAGAACTTAAACTCATTGCTGCAGCGGCTATCATAGGATTTAATTTAAATCCAAAAAACCCATAGAATACTCCAGCAGCTACAGGTATACCAATACTGTTATAAAAGAATGCCCAAAATAGATTTCCTTTTATATTTTTAATAACTGACTTAGATAATTTAATAGCACTTATAGCATCTAATAAATCACTTTTCATTAAAACCATATCAGCACTATCAATAGCTATATCCATACCAGCACATATAGCTATACCTACATCTGCTCTTGCTAATGCTGGGGCGTCATTAATCCCGTCTCCTACCATAGCAACTTTTTTGCCTTCATTTTGTAAATTTCGAATTACTAATTCTTTATCTTGAGGCATAACATCAGAAATAACATTACTTGTATTTACTTCTTTAGCAATTGCTTGAGCAGTTCTAGAATTATCTCCTGTTAACATTATTACATCTAAATTCATTTCTCTCATTAAACTTATTGCTTTTTTACTTGTTTCTTTGATTGTATCAGCAACTGCTATAACACCAATTACTTTATCTTCCTCACAAAAGAATAACGGTGTTTTACCTTCTTGTGCTAATGTTTCAAATTTATTTTTTACCCAATCATTATTTAAATTGTAATCATCTAATAATTTCATATTCCCAGCTATTACTTTTTTATTTTCAATAATTCCTATAATACCTTTTCCAACTATAGCATTATAGTCACTTACTTCTGCTGTATCAAAATTATACTTTTTAACATATTCATTTACTGCTGATGCTAAGGGGTGCTCTGAGAATCTTTCTATATGATAAGCTCTTTTAAGTAAGTACTCATCATTATAATAATTTGTTGAAAAAACGTCGGTAACTTGCGGTTTTCCATGTGTTATCGTACCTGTCTTATCTAATACGATAGTATCAATATGATGTGCTATTTCTAATGCTTCACCTGACTTAATTAATATTCCATTTGTTGCACCAACTTGTGTACCAACCATTATAGCAACAGGTGTTGCTAACCCTAAAGCACAAGGACAAGAAATTACTAAAACAGCTATTGAAATAGAAAGTGAAAATGAAATACTTTCTTTACCTATTAAAAACCAATAAAAGAAAGCTAATAAAGAAATAGATATAACTACAGGCACAAATACACCACTTACTTTATCTGCTAGTTTTGAAATAGGTGCTTTACTATTACCTGCTTCTTCTACTAATTTAATGATTTGAGAAATAGTACTATTTTCTCCAACCTTTGTTGCTTTAATTAATAATATACCAGTATTGTTTGTACTTGCTGATAATATTTTATCACCTATTTGTTTTTCAACAGGAATACTTTCACCTGTTAATGCTGATTCATCCATTGATGAATGACCTTTAACTACTATACCATCTACAGGAGATTTAGTACCTGGTTTAATTACTAATATATCATCTATATTAATATCTTCTACTAATACTTCTTCTTCAATATCATTTATTAAACGTATTGCTGTTTTAGGAGCTAAATCAATTAACTTTTTAATTGCTTCTGTAGTTTTACCTTTTGATTTTTCTTCAAGGAATTTACCTAGAGTAATTAGAGTTAGGATTGTTGCTGCTGATTCAAAATATATATCATGCATATATTGATGTACAATGTGTATGTCATCATAATTTTGTCCATAAGTTATCATATAAATTGCAATTACACCATATAAGAATGATGCTCCTGAACCTAAAGCAATTAAAGAATCCATATTTGGTTTTCTAATAAATAGTTTTTTAAATCCTGATATAAAGTAATGTCTATTCACAAATACAATAGGTAAACATAATAAGAATTGAGTAAATGTATTAATTACTGCATTTTTATCTCCTGTAAAAATATCAAATATAGGTAACCCCATCATCGGTCCCATTGAAAGATACATTAGAGGTATTAAAAATCCAATTGAAATAAATAATCTTATTTTCATTTCTTTTGTTTTATCTTCTATTTTTTGTTTTACTTTTACTTTATGATTTTTAAGATTTGTTGGATAACCAGCTTTTGTTACTGCATTTGAAATATCATCATCATTGATTAACTTTTCATCAAATTCTACATCCATTGAATTAGATAACAATTGCACATTAACTTTTGTTATTCCATTTAATTTTAATACAGTTTTTTCAACGTGTGATATACACGCAGAACAGGTCATTTTATTAACATTAAATTTTGATGTTTTCATTATATCCCTCCTTTTTAAAATATAGTTGAATTAATACTCAATTAGAGTATACTACTTTGAGATTTTATGTCAACTCATTTGAATAGTCATTCAACTATTATACTTATTAAAAAGTTCCATCAAAATATTATATATTCTTTATAATAGAATAATCGTATATTTAAATAGAACTTGTTGTTATTTTTTTTCGAAAGCTTTTTTATACTCTTCTATTAATGTATCGGTAGCAACTTGAGTATAAATTTGTGTAGTTTGTAAATTTTTATGACCTAATAATTCTTGGACCATTCTTAAATCACAACCATTATTTAATAATGTAGTAGCAAAACTATGTCTTAGTGTGTGCGGAGTTACTTTAACAAACTCTCCACTTTTCTCTATTATAGAATTAAGAATTATTCTTACACCTCTAGGAGTTAAATAACCTCCTTTATAGTTAATAAATAATTTTTTAGCATCTGTTTCTTGAATAGATAATAAATTACTTCTTGTAACTGTAATATAATATTTTAAGTTGTCAATTAAAGTATCATACATAACAACTATTCTATCTTTATTACCTTTACCTTTTACTTTAATCATTTTATTACTAAAATCAATATTTTTAATTTCTAAATTGCATAATTCACTTACTCTTAAACCTGTAGCGAATAATAATTCTAAAATCAAATAATTTCTATTACCTAAATCAGTTGTAGTATCAATTGATTCTAAAACACTGATTATTACTTCATCATCAACAAACTTAGGAAGTTTTCTAGGTTGTTTAACATTCTTAACATCTAAAAATAAATTTTCTTTAACAATATCTTCTTTTAATAAATAGTTGTAAAAAGATCTCATAGTAGATAAATGTCTATTCACAGATGTTTGAGAATAATTTTTATTTGATAAGTAAGAAATAAAATTTTTAGGAATTCTTGGAGAATTAATTCTTGTTATAGATGCTGCTAATTTGTTTTCTTGTATAAAATTAACAAATGCACTTATATCAGTAGCATAAGAATTTAATGTATGTTCTGAATAATGTTTTTCATTTTCTAAATAAAATAAAAATTCATCAATTATTTTAGAGTCCATTATTTTCTATATACTCTTTCATAATTTCTAAAGCTCTTTGTCCATACAGTAATTTTCTTTCTTTTTTCTTATGTGCAATTTCTAAACTAGGTAAAATACCAAAATTAGCATTCATTGGTTGAAAGTTTGTTTTACTTGCGTGAGTAATATAATGAGCCATAGAACCCATTATAGTTTCTTGAGGGAATATTAATAAGTCTTCACCGTTTAAATGTCTTAACATGTTAATAGCAGCGTAAATACCAGATGCTGCAGACTCAACATATCCTTCAACACCAGTCATTTGACCACAAAAGAATAAATTAGAATGTTCTTTTGATTGATATGATGCATTTAATAATTTAGGAGAATTAATATAAGTGTTTTTATGCATTAATCCATATTTAACAAACTCTGCTTTTTCTA
Source organism: bacterium (assembly GCA_044432925.1). GTDB lineage: Bacteria > Bacillota_I > Bacilli_A > Acholeplasmatales > Anaeroplasmataceae > JAWXUE01. The sequence continues at coordinate 20,550 of JAWXUE010000014.1, forward strand.
AACCTGGAATCATACTAAATACTCTTTTTTGTTCTGGATATTTTAAATGTGTTTGAAATCCTACTAAATTATATAAAGTTTTTTTAGCATCATCTTGTCTTAGTTGTACAACAGCATATGGTTTTTTACCATCTGGTGTCATTAAACCCATAGGTTTTAAAGGACCATATAATAATGTATCTTTTCCTCTTTTAGCCATTACTTCTACAGGCATACATCCTTCAAACACTTTATTATCAAAGTCTTTCAATTCTGCTTCTTGAGCATTAATTAATTCAAAATGAAATTTCTCATATTCTTCTTTAGTCATAGGACAGTTAATATATGCTGCTACACCTTTATCATATCTACTTTTTAAATATGCTACATCCATATTAATTGATTCATACGTAATAATAGGAGCTGCTGCATCAAAGAAATAAAAATCATCATCTCCTAAAATTCTTTTGATTTCACTTGATAAGTCATCACTTGTTAATGGTCCAGTTGCTACAATTATATTTTTTGTTGTATCAATACTTGAAACCTCTTCATTAATAACTTCAATATTAGGATGTTGTTTTATTATTCTAGTTATTTGTTCACTAAAAGTTTCTCTACATACAGCAAGAGCACTACCTGCTTCAACTTGAGTTTCTCTACCTACACTTATAACTAAAGAGTTAAACATTTCCATTTCTTTTTTTAATGCTCCACTTGCTACATCAATACTATCACTTCTTAAAGAATTAGAACAAACTAATTCAGCAAATTTATCTGTTTTATGAGCAGGAGTATTTTTCTTTCCACGCATTTCATATAGTTTTACTTTAATTCCTTTATTAGCTAAATAATAACTAGCTTCTACACCGGCTAACCCAGCACCTATTACAATAACTTCTTTCATGTTTATCACCTGTTATCAATTATACCAAATAATTAAAAATTAATAAATTAAATAATTATATTTAAAAAATATTTCTTTTATTTATAAATTAAAAAATGACTTACCTAAAAGAAATAATAAAAAAATACTATATTTTATTAACATAGTATTTTTTATCTAATTTTAAATCTTGATCCACTTTTTAACCAAGACGATTTATTTAATTCAATAAATTGTTTTGCTGATATATTGTTTCTATATAAAATTTCTTCTACAGTCTCACCATTATAAACTACACTACCATCAGTAGTATCAATTTGTTGTTGTGGCGCTAACTCTAACTCTAATAATCCTTCATATCCATTTAAACTAGGTAATTTAATTCCTAATGAAGAAATAACATGTTTCATTGTATCTCCTTGTTTAGTAATAAAAGTTTCTTTATTACTTTTAGGAATAAATAATACTTGGTTAGGATATATCATAGTTGTTGCTAGTTTATTAACTTCTTGAAGTTCTTCTAAACTACAATTATATTTTTTAGCAATACTATATAAACTGTCTCCTTTTTTAACTACATAAGTTTCTAATGACTCATAATCTGTCATGAAAGGAAATTTATAATTATTCATTTTTCTCACCCAACATATTATATGTAAAATTATAATATAAGATTGGGCTCTTAGATTATTGTAACTTTCGTTTGATACTCTTCTATATATTTATAGTGATAAAATACTTTTACTACATGTTTTAAAACAATAAATAATACTAAACTTTGAGGTATTAAATAAAATATATTTTTAGGTAGATTAATATATAGGAAATTTGTCATTGCCATCTCAAATGTATGATTAAACATCATAGCAGACCATAATGTACCTAGTATTGAATTAACAAAGAAATTAACTATTATTCTAGCTAATAGTACTTTTGAGAAAGTAATCTTAGTTTTATAAAAACATAATCCATAAACAAAACAAGGTATCATAGCATTTAGTGTATATCCTAAAAAGAACGGACCTGAAGGTTGTAAGAAGTGTCCTATTACATCACCCATAGCTCCAATCATTAATCCGTTAATTGGACCGAATAACAAACAATTTATAGCTTGAAATAAATAACTAAAACCTATTTTAAGTTCACCAAATCCACTTGGTATAGGTAATAAACCAATAACTATTTGTAGTGATAAAATTAAAGACATAGTACAAAGATTCCTAACAACTTTTGACTCTTTAGATGCTAGTGACCAATACTCTTTAGATAATATTTTATATTTTGGTTCTTCTACTTTTTTTAGAATAAACATAAACATAATAAAACTAATTATAGAAATGATAATAGGTATTATAATTGGATTAGTTCTATTAAGTGTTTCAGTAGAGTAATTAGATATAAAATCATCATCTTGTGAAGAAACACCATCATTTAATAATGCTCTTAATAAGTTATTTGCTTCTTGATAAGAAATACCTTTACCATCAATTTTTAGTATAGTTGAATTCTCACTAATTATTATTGTTGATGTATCATATATATCCTCAGATAATTCGTATCCCTTTTTTATTATTATATTACTCCAATACTCTTTGTTTGAAATATTATCATAATTTATATTATCATTAGAAAATTCTATTTGATAATCTTGAAAGTATTTATTAACTCCATATTCAATAACTATAAAACATAAACTAAATATAATAATTGAGTATGCAATTGACCTTAATATCTTCATATTCTCACCACCAATTCTTTTAATATATTATCATACAAATAAAAAAAATACTATAAAATTAATTATAGTATTTAATTATATTTACACTAATTCAAATCTATTAGATTTAGCATTAAATTGATAATCAAATATAAATGAATTATCATCAAAATATTCATTACCAACCCATCTCATTTTTAAATCAGTAAGATCGTATAGAGCACTCCAAATAGTTAAACCATTATTGTCATCTCCACCATCATACGTTCTTCTAGCTACACTTTTTAAAATATCAATACCAGAATCAAAATCCTCAACAATACCTTCAGTATTAGTTCCATTTGGATTAATTTTTTGTTCTAATGTTAAATATCTATTATATCCGGGTGCATCTGTAGTGTAATTATCATAATATCCTGGAGTTAAAATAAAGTTTGTTGCATATTGAAAATCATTAGTCTCACAATTACTTGGTCCATTAATATCATCATCATTTCTAACTACATTTAAAACTCTTGTACTACCATCATTATCAGTTAAGTCATTAGCATTAGGTGTAACCCATTCTAATACCGCACTAGCACCAGTTGCATCAGCAATCATATAATGAAAAGATGTACCAGCACTATCATGTAAGTTAATTGATTTAGCAAAATCAATTGCTTCTTCAATTGTTGCACAATAATCTAACATATATCTTAACATAGTAGTCGAAGTATAATCATCTCTATCAGAAAAATTTTGATCTGTAGCAACAGTTTCATCACCTTGATAAGTCATTAATATCCCTACAGAAAGCCCTTTTTCATTTATACCATCTAAAGGTACATAAGCAGCTGCCATACAAATAATCTCATCCATAATACCACTCATATAAGTACCATTACCTACTGATAAGAAACCTAAGTCAACACTACTTACAGAACTATATCTACCATTACCTGGATTTGTAGTTACTATCATTGAAGTACTAGCACCAGGTCCAAAGTCATAACTTCTACCAAATAATCTATTTCCTTCTTCTGTTTCTACAGTAAATCCAGCACATCCGATTTCAGGAGCAGCTAATTCAATATCAACTAATCCTTTTGTTATCTTCCCAACAATAAAATCAGATAAATCATTATCATTAGACATTCCACCTTGTTCAACGAAATCGTCAAAATAATAATCACCATGTACAGTCATTTCATACACAGGACCAGCCTTATTTTCTACAACTTCATCAGAAACTAATTTGATTGAAGATACAGATCTTATTTCTCCATTCCATGCAACAAATATAGTTAATAATGGCACTACAAAAAACACCATCATTACTACACCAATAATTAAAAATACTTTTGTTATTTTTTTCATTAAAATTCACCTCAACGAATTTTACCATTATATGTATTTAATGTCAATTACTTTGAGTTTCAAAATAAAAAATAAACTCCTAAAGAATAGGAGTTTATATAAATTTATTCAGATCTTAAAGCTGTTACAGGATCTTTTTTAGCGGCAATACTTGAAGGTACTAAACCAGCTATTAATGTAAGAATAACAGAAATCGATACTAATATAGCAGCAGCTATAGGGTTTAAACTAGAAATATTAGGTACTTCTAATAATGAGTATACAATAATATTGATTGGAATTGAAATAAGGTAAGTAAATGTAATTGCAATCATACCTGCTGTAAATCCAATAAGGATTGTTTCAGCATTAAATACACGAGATATATCTTTCTTTCTTGCTCCAATACTTCTTAATACACCTATTTCTTTAGTTCTTTCAATTACTGATACATAAGTAATAATACCTATCATTACTGAAGATACAACTAATGAAATTGAGGTAAATGCAATTAATACATATGATACAGATGCAATTACTGTATTCATAGAAGAAACCATCATTTCAATTGCATCTAAATATATAATTGTAGTTAAATCAGAAGTTTCACCGTCTTCTAAGTTATTTAGAATGTCAGTAACTTCATTATTATATTCTGTAATATGATTTTTAATTACATTTTTAGATTCAAAGTCTTTTGGGAATACTTTGATAGTAGATGGATATGTTGTAGCACCTAAAGATTCAAGTGTTGTTGTTGCTACTGATGCCATAGTAAAAGAACCTGTACTAATATCAGGGATAAACTCATATCCATCAATTGTTGTTGTGTTATTTTCTATTAATTTCACTATATCACTTTTATCACTAAGTTCATTTTTAATTAATAATTCAGTTAATTCAGAAGTATATCCTATTGTTGAAGAAGCACTTCCTGATGATGTATTTTCTTTAATACGCATAATACCAGAAATTTTAACTTCAATACCATTTTCATATTCTGTATCAGTAAATACTTTTTTTGCAGAATATTTATCAAATAAAGTTGTAGTAGCAGGAATTTTCTCATAAGCAACTTGATTAGAAATAATTCTAAACTCATGACCTAATAAACTATCAAATGGTATTTTACCATTCTCTACATCAGCAATACTTTCAATTAAACCTAATTCTAATAAGTAATAATCTATTACTGAATTATATTGATCAACAAATAATACTACTTCATTAGCAGATTGAGGGTAAGTTCCACATAATAAATCATATTGATCATCAATGAAATCTTTATTATCTACAAGTTCACTCCATAAATCAGTTGCTGGCATCATCATTGCCATTTCATCAGCCATATTTGGGATAGAATAATTTTTCGTTGTAATTGCTTCATATTGATTATTCTTTTTTGTTGCAACATTCATATTTAATGTTGTTAACATTTGAACTGCATTAATATTGTTTGAAAAACTAGGTTGAGACAACTCTTCCATATGACTAATAAAATCAGGTGTGAAGTTATTATAATGCATTAATGTATCAACTACACCAGTCATATCCCCTAAAAGAACATCTTCAGTAGTTGGGAATTTATCACCTAAGTCGAAATTTAAATTAAACATACCATCAAAATTCAT
>JAWXUE010000014.1:26200-35315 GCA_044432925.1 bacterium
CCTAAAATAGTTAAATGTGGAATTAAGTTATAACTTTGGAAAACAAATCCAATAGAGTTATTTCTATAAGCATCCCAATCTCCATCTGAAAAGTTTTTAGTTGAAGTACCATTTATTACTAAATCTCCTTCTGAATATTTATCTAATCCCCCGATTAGATTTAACATTGTTGTTTTACCACAACCAGATGGACCTAAGATAGAAACGAATTCATTTGTTCTAAATTCTAAATTAATACCTTTTAATGCCCAAATATCTTGATCAGCAACAACATATTTCTTTTTAATATCAATGATTTTTAACATCGAAGTTTCTTGTTTTGACATATAATTTTCTCCTTTTATAAAAAATTCATAACGTAATAATTATATATATAAATACATTAAATTACAATATATTTCACAATTAAATCACTACTTTGAATTTACTTCCTTTATTTAATTCACTTTCTACTTCAATAGTTCCTTCATGTAAATTAATCACTTTATGAACTATCGATAAACCTAACCCATTACCTATTGTACTGTGCGATTCATCTGTTTGATAAAATCTATCAAATATTTTATCTACTTTAGATTGGTCGATACCTATTCCACTATCTTCAATAATAAAAGTAATTTTTTCATTACTTAATAAAGATATTTTAATTTCACTAAATTTATTCGAATATTTTATTGCATTACTAATTAAGTTACTTAATGCATGAAACATTAGTTCTTTATCCCCAATAAAAGTTACTTCATCTAAATTTATATCCAATTCTATATTTTTATCTTCCCATTGTTTTTGAAATAAAATAATTATATCTCTAATTTGTACATCTAATTGATAACTTATTTTTTTAATTGTTTTATTTTCAATTTCAGATAATCTAAGTAATTCATTAGATAAATTATTTAATCTAACAGATTGCTTAATAATGTTATCAGCGTATTCTATTACTTGTTCTTTACTTAATTCACAAGTAGATAGCATTTCAGCATAACCTTGTATCGCAGTTAGTGGTGTTTTATATTCATGTGATAAATTTGAAACGAAATCTTTATGCAAATATTCATTTTTAGATAGTTGATCAACCATTATATTAAAGTTATCAACTAAATCAGATAACTCATCATTTCTTGTTTTAAAACTTTTTGCTTTAATATTAAAATTACCTTTTGATACTTCTTTAGAACACTCTGATAATTCTACAATTGGTTGTAATACATACTTAGTAGCAATAAATACAAATATTGTACCTACTAAGAAAAATAGACTTCCCATTCGTATAGCAAAGAATGTTGCTAATTTTTCTGCTTGAGCAATTTCTATATTAGGAAATTCCTTTTCTATATCTAAAAATAAAGCACTTATAACAGTTATAATACTAGATACTAATAAAATAAGTAAATATAACATATATTGTTTAACAAATAATTTTCTTAATAATTTCATTTCAATACTCCTTTATATCCTAGTCCTTTAACAGCTACTATTTCGAAGTCTTGTGATTTTATTTTATCTCTTATTTTACTAATATGTACTTTTATAGTTGTATCATATGAATTAGAATTATAACCCCATATATCATCCATTAATATTTCTTTAGTAAAAATCTTATTTGGATTAGATAAAAATTTATATAATAATTCAAACTCTTTTTTTGTTACATCTATTTTTTCAGTATTAACAGAAACACTATATTCATCTTTATTTAAAATTGTATTTTTTATAGTAAGAATATTACTTGAATAAACTATTACTCTTTTTAATAAAGAATTTACTCTTAAAAGTAATTCTCTTAAAATTAAAGGTTTAACCATATAATCATCAGCACCACTTATAAAACCATGTTCTTTATCTTGAATAGTTTCTTTAGCTGTTATCATTAAAATAGGAAAATTATAATTACTATCTCTTAACTCTTTAGTAAATGAAAATCCATCTTTTTGTGGTAACATCACATCTGTTATTAATAAATCTATTTTATTCTTTTTTATAATATCTATTGCCTCTAAATACTCCCTAGCAGCAAAAGTATTAAAACCATTATTTTTTAAATAATCAGTTATTACTTTCCTAATGTCTAAGTCATCTTCTAACACTAAAATATTAATCATTACTCCACCTCTTTTTACAAGATTTTACTACACCCTCCTTACACTAACAAAACTATTATATAATAGCAAAGTTAATTAAAGGTTAACTTTTAAAAAAATATATCCTCATTAAGAAGATATATTACTTTGTACTTTTTTAATTAAATTTGTAAAAGAATCTGCAAAAGATACATTTTGATCTTCTGTTCTTTTTTTAGGACCTTTCAAGTGAACTTTATGTTTTCTCATTTTTTGATTGAAAGCTCTACTTTCTAATAAAGTCATTATATTTCTATCATCATAAATCATACCATTTTGATTAATGACATTTCCTTCTTTAGATAATACCATAGTTGCTAACCCGTAATCTTGAGTAATAACAATATCATTTTTATTCGTCAAAGCAACTATTTTATAATCAGCTGCATCTGCACCACCATCAACATATATAACATTAAATTCTTCTTTGAACTGATGAGATACATCGCAAACTAATACATACTCTGTTTGTAATTCATTACATATTTTTACTGCAACTCTCCAAACAGGACAAGCATCAGCATCAATTAGTACTTTCAACAACTTCACCCTCTTTATAAAACTTCATCCCTACTACTAAAATAATTATTGCTATTATCAAGAATAATAAACAACCAAATCCATGTGCTAACACTCCAGCAACAATCATTAATCCTGAAGCGCAAATTGCAAGAATTGGCACAACAAAGCGATTAACTTTATTTAAGTCGCTTCTATTTTTAATCATATTAATATACATAGGTACATATAAAACGTAAACAAACACACAAACTAACTCTGAAATATCCATAGCAAAAAACAACTCATTTTCCATAACATAATAAACCATTACTAACCAAATAATTAACCACACTAATGCTAGTACAAAACCCATTATTACTGAATAAGTATTCATTCCAAATTTATTTATTGTTTTAAATAATTCTGGATTAGGTCCATTGTTTTTATCTGCTATTGCTTTAAAACTTCTTGTTGTACCTATTGCTAATCCATTTAATGTACCTACACATGATATTATAACAAATACATAAAGTATACTACCAAATACTTGATTCCCCAACAATTTAGAAAATGCTGCTAAAATTTGAGAATCACCATTTTGTACAAAATCACTATTAGGATAAGTCCCAGCTAAACCAATAAAATAAGTCATATAAATAACTAATACTAATATCGTACCTATTATTAAAGCTTTAGGTAAATCTCTTTTAGGATTTTTTAATTCTTTTGAAATACTTGTAGCACAAATCCAACCTTCATAAGCAAAACAAGTTGCACATAATGCTTTCATAAATCCAGAAGAATTACTAAAAAGTGGACTACTTGTAAAGTTTTGAATTAAAGTTCCATCATAATGAAATATCCCAAAGATTATTCCACCAATAGCCATAATTATTAAAGGTACTACTTTTACTGATGCTGTTGTTACTTGAAAGTATCCAGCAACCTTTGGCGCAAAAGTATTCATTGAATAAATTGATATAACATAAACAAAAGATAATATTATAGTTACTAATGAACTATCAATACCTAGTAATATACAAGTGAAGTTCCCACAAACCCAACCTAGAATACCACATAATAATGGATAATAAATAACTCCCATATACCAAGAAACTATATATGAATGTTTCCTTCCAACACTTTCTTCTGCCATACCTACTAAATCACTATCGTTACTTTTAGAAGCTATTAAAGAAAATGCATATGCACTAACTATCATTACTGCTCCACCAAGTAACCAAGCAAGTAAACTTAACCCTAAATTTCCTGATGTTGCTTTTAAAATACTAGAAGCTTTAAAAAATACACCAGAACCGACTACTATTCCGACTACCATCGCTATAGCAGTAAATAAATTATACTTTTTATTTTCGATAATACCACCTCCTAATACGTTCTTTTAATTATATCATTTAATCGTTTTAATTCAATAAAAAAACGACTAAATTTTCATTTAATCGTTTCAATAAATTATTTAGTTGTACTACCAAAACCACCATTACGTGAATCAGTAACATCATCATCTGTTGTTATACCATATTCAATGAAAATACCCTGCATAAATCCAGTACCTTCTTTAATAATTAAATCTAATCCTTCATTAGTATCATTCGTTATTTTAGCAAAAATATGACCTTCATTATCAGAATTATAATAATCACTATCAATTATACCTACTGTATTATTTAATTGTAATCTAAATTTAAATCCAAGACCACTTCTAGGATATAATTTTAACACATAATTTTCATCAATTCTTGCTCTTATACCAGTTGGTATTTTAATTGTTTCATTTGGTTTTAATGTAATATCGAAAGGTGCATAAAAGTCATACCCAGCAGAACCAGTTGTAGCTCTTTTAGGTTTTTTTATATTTTCATACATTTGTTTTACATCTTTATCAAATGCACTACTAAACTGTTCATAAGAAACTTTTTCAAATGTTGCTACTTTTTTCATAATTATTCTCCTAGTAATATAATATTATTTTGTTTTAAACTCTTTTTAACATCAATAACCCTTTGGTTAGTACTACCAACCCATTTAAGTTTATTACTTCTTTTATTTATATCAAATTTAGAATCACATATTACATCTAAATATTTGATAATTTCTAAATCTTTAATTACTTCATAAGTAAAACCTGTATATAACCAAATAGTTTTAGTAGGAAATAATTCTTTGATTTCTTTACTTAATAAAGTTAACTCTTCTCTATTATTAGGGTGAAGAGGATCTCCACCTGTTAATGTAATACCATCAATATAATCAGTTTTTAATTTGTTAAAAATTTCTTCTTTAGCTTCTTCATCAAAAAGAATACCTGAATTTATATCATGTGTAGTAGGATTATGACATCCTAAACAATTGTGAATACAACCACTAACCCATAAACAAACTCTTAACCCTTTTCCATTAAGCATATCATCATGAGTTATATTGTGATATTTCATTACATACTTTTCCTATCTTTAATCTCTTCCATTTTAGCTGAATTTAATCTTGTATCACCTTTAACTCTTGAATACGATAAATAACCATTCATACGATCAATTTTAGTTAAATTTGAAGATCCACACTTAGGACATGCTTCCATATTTAATTCCTCATGACCACAATCATCACAATAAGATAAAGCTAAATTAACACCTTCATAATATCCTTTTTTCATCGCTCTTAGTACTAATGTTCTAATTGCATCAATATTATATCCGATATTATATTTAACATATTGTATTTTACCACCGTTTGATAACTCCCAAAATTTACCTTCTAAATCTTGTTTTTCAATTGGGCTTATTTCTTCTGATACATGACAGTGAAAAGAATTAGATACATAAGCTCTATCACTTACATTTTCTACTATACCATATATATTTCTAAATTGTGAAACTTGTAATCCACATAAATTTTCAGCTGGTGTACCATAAATAGCATATAAGTGACCATCTTCTTTTTTGAATTCTTCAACTTTATTATTTAAATATTCTAATACTTCTAAAGAAAATTGACCATCTTCTTTAACAGATTTACCATTATATAATCTTTGTAATTCATTTAGTGCTGTATATCCAAATGATGCTGTTGCACTTTTTAATAAAGGTTTAATTTTATCATTAGGGTTTAAATTACCACCGTAAAACCCACCCTCACAATAAGCAAGAGGGTTTGTTGATGCATGCATTTCTCCTAAATAAGAATATGTTCTTTTATGTAGGTTTCTTATTAACATTAAATAATAATCTAATACTTCAAAGAAATCTTTACTTTCTTTACGTGCTTTAGCAAGAATCATTGGTAAATGAAGTGATACTGCTCCTATATTAAATCTTCCAACGAAAACAGGTTTATCAGTTTCATCTTCTTGTTTTAATCCTCCTCTTTCATAATAAGGAGATAAGAATGCTCTACATCCCATAGGACTAATAATTCTATTATATTTTTTATAAATATCTGATATATAACCCTCACCAGTTAAACTTAACCAATCAGGATACATTGTTTTACTACTACATTCTAAACCTAATTCGAAGATATCATTTAATTCTTTTCCTTCAGCATGTAAGTTCTCATCATATAAGAAAACTAGTTTAGGGAATAATACAGGCTTTTTAAGACCTTTTTTTCCTTGACCATTCATTCTTACCTTCATGCACTCTTCCATAGCCATTTTCTCAAATTTTGATGTCCCTGTACCAAATGTAACAGTTATGAATGGATAATCTCCTCTACTAGATCCTATAGTGTTGAATTTATATTCTAAACCTTGGAATCCTTGATGAAATTCTCTTCTAACATTTGTTAAAGCAATTTCTTCTATTCTATCTTTTGCTACTCCGTAGCTAGTTAATTCTTTAATATTTTTTTGATATGATTTTTCAGCATAAGGAGTTAAAATAGTTTCTAACGAAGGTACAGTAAACCCACCGTATTGTTGTGCTGCTGTAGATAATACAATATCTCCTATAACATCAAATGCTACATCTAATGTTTTAGGTTCATTATACCAAATATTACCCATTTCAAATCCACCTGATAATACTGCGTTAACATCAAATAAACAACAGTTCATTGTGTCTCTTCTTGCACTCATATCATGAATATAAATATATCCATCATTAATTGCTTGTATCTCTTCTACATTTAAAAAGAATTTTTTATATAACTCTTTATTTAATTGATTAAATACTAAACTTCTTTTTGTAGATACTAAAGCACTATCAGTGTTACTATTCTCTTTATCACCAATATACATAATTGATTGACTCTTATTATAAACTTCATCTAACATTTTAACAAAGTCTTGTTTATAATTTCTATAATCTTTGTAACTCTTAGCTACCTCAGAATGATATCTTTCTAAAGCACCCTCAACTAAGTTATGCATTTCAAAAATAGAAACTTCTAATAAGTTGTTTTTTAATATTTCTTCTTCAACTACTTTGCAAATATTATTTAATTCATTATCATTAAAATCAAAAAGAACTCTCTCCGCACTTTTTGAAATTGCTTTAATTATTTTTTCAGGATTGTAACTCTCTAATGTACCATCTTTTTTTCTAATATTAAATTTTGACATATTTCTCACTCCCTTGTGTTAGTAATTTTACTCTAATTTTTTTCATATTACAAGTGAAATACAATACTTTTTTTTATTTAATTTTGTCAACTATTTTTTTTGAAAAATACACGCTTTTTCCTTAATTAAAATTATGTTGTTATTACGACAAAATTCTATTTTTATAAAAACGCTTTTAAAAAAATCACATGCATTAAAACATCAATTAATGGCATAATAAAGCCATAAAGCATATTTTAAAATTAATTTGATGCTTTTTTTAAAAAATATTTTTTATTTTTTCTAAATGTGGTATAATATATTGAAAATAAAAAATCAAACGGAGGATTTTATGAAAAAACCAGTACTTTTAGTAATCATGGATGGAGTTGGATTTTCAGCTTCAGGTATAGGTGATGCAGTGAGCATGGCTAATACAAAAACACTAGATAATTTATTTGCAAATTGTCCTTATACAAGACTTAAAGCTCACGGTTCAGCAGTTGGATTACCAAGTGATGAAGATATGGGAAATAGTGAAGTTGGACATAATGCACTAGGTTGTGGACAAATTTACTCTCAAGGAGCAAAATTAGTTAACGAATCAATTTCTTCAGGGAAAATATATGAAAGTGCAACTTGGAATAAAGTTGTTAATAATGTAAAAGATAATGATTCTACATTACATTTTATCGGTTTATTATCTGATGGTAATGTACATTCAAATATCGCGCATTTAATTGCATTTTTAGAAAATGCTAAAAAAAGTAATGTTAAAAAAGTTAGATGTCATGTTATGTTAGATGGTAGAGATGTACCTTCTACTTCTGCTTTAGAATATGTTAATCAATTAGAAGAAACTTTTGCTAAATTAAATGATAGTAATTTTGATGCTAAAATCGCTTCTGGTGGTGGAAGAATGAAAATCACTATGGATAGATATGAAGCTGATTGGGCAATGGTAGAAACAGGTTATAATACTCATGTTCACGGTATTGGTAGACAATTCGCTACTACTACTGAGGCTGTTGAAACTTTCAGAAATGAAAATGCTGGGATAGGGGATCAGGATTTACCTGCATTCGTTATTGCAGAAAATGGTAATCCAGTTGGTAAAATCGTTGATAATGATTCAGTTGTTTTAGTTAACTTTAGAGGAGATAGAGCTATCGAAATATCTATGGCTTTTGATAACGAAAACTTTGATAAATTTGATCGTGGAAATGCACCTAAAGTTGTTTATGCAGGTATTTTACAATATGATGGTGATTTAAATATTCCATCAAACTTCTTAGTATTCCCACCAGAAATTACAAATACATTAGGAGAATTCTTAGCTAATAACAAACTTTCTCAATATGCTATTTCTGAAACACAAAAATATGGACACGTTACTTATTTCTTTAATGGAAATAAAAGTGGTAAATTTAATGATGAATTAGAAACTTATGTAGAAATCCCTTCTGATAATATTAGTTTTGATAAAGCACCAGCAATGAAATGTGTTGAAATTAGTGAAAAATTAATTGAAGCTATGAACTCTAAAAAATTTGATTTCTTAAGAGTTAATTATCCAAATGGAGACATGGTTGGTCATACAGGTAATTTAGAAGCTACTATTGCTTCTGTAGAGGCATTAGATGCATCTTTAGGTAAAGTATTAGAAGTTGCTGCTAAAAATGATGTTATTGTTTGTATTACAGCAGATCATGGTAATGCTGATGAAATGTTAGAAAAAAATAAAAAAGGTGAAATAGCTGTACGTACAGCACACTCTTTAAATGAAGTTCCATTCATTATTGTAGATAATAATAAAAAATATACTTTAAAAGATGGATTAGGTTTAGCTAATGTTGCTTCAACTATTGCAGATTTATTTGAATTAAAAGCACCAAGTGCTTGGGAAGAATCAATTATTAAATAATAAATAAAA
>JAWXUE010000015.1:0-35048 GCA_044432925.1 bacterium
AATAATTCAATTGATTCTATTGATCCATTATTATTAATTCCAATCTTTATTCATGACTTTTTATGTATACATCCATTTAGTGATGGTAATGGTAGAATGTCTAGACTCCTAACAACACTTTTTTTATACAAGAGTGGATATTTAATAGGAAAATATATAAGTTTAGAAAGTAATATAGAACAAACAAAAGAATCATATTATAATACATTACATATAAGTGGAATAAACTGGCATGAGAATAATAATGACCCTTTATCTTTTATTAAATACATATTAAGAATTATTTTATGTTCTTATAAAGAATTTGAAGATAAAGTAAACTATAATAAACCTAATAGTAATACATATGAACAAGTAGAAAAAGTAGTTAATAATATAATAGGTAAATTTACTAAAAATGATATATTAGAAAATGTAGCAAATGCTAAGAAAGCTTCTGTAGAGAATGCTATTAAGAAAATGGTTGATAATGATTTAGTTATTAAACATGGAAGTGGTAAAAATACATTTTATTCTAGAAAAAATATAAACAAACTTTGTATATTTTTTATTTTAATGATATTATATAAATATAATATCTTTTTTTGTTAGGTGGGATAATTTGATAATACAATTTGATAAAAATGTTGATAACTTGATTTATTTAATGAACGTTAATTACCTTCTACTTTGTAAAGGAGAAAATAATGAAAGATATAAGTTAAGTGATTATATAGTATTTCAATTATCTTCATTTGCTATATCCTTAATCATAAATCAAAATGCAAATAGAAATAATACAATAGCTTCAATTCAAGCATTTAGATGCATCCTTGAAGGATTATCTTTATTGAAAATGTGCGGATCAGGGGATATTAACCATGTAAACGAAGAATTGTTGCTCTATTATTCATATGATTGTGAATTTAAAATTTATAAAAAATTTCCAGAACTTGACGGAATTTTATTTAATTTGGATGATATAAAAGAAAGATATGAAATATTGAAAAAAAATTTAGAAATTTATGGATTAAGTAAAAATAAAAAAAATAGATTAAGTTGGCTTAACGGATTTGATAATTACAGAGATATTGTAGAAAAATACAATAACTGTGTATTACAAAATTATGATTTATTTGGGATGATCATACATCCGAACGACTATAGAATAACATCAGAATACTATGATTTTTTTGATTGCGACTCATATATCAACCTAGTTGTTAACACTTGTGAAATGTTTTTCATGAAAGACACTTTTGATAAAAGTTACGATTATCATTATTTAGAAGCAATATGTAGAGATGAACGTAATAAGCAGTTGTCTGATAATTCAAAAAAAATAATGGAGATTATAAATGATATTTCAAATTCATTAGAAAGTAAATTTGGACCAAACTTGGTTGCATCGATTTATAAAAGTGTTGCAATGGTCATTGTGGAATGTTACTTTGATATAATATTTGGTTTTAAAGAAATAACTAAATGCAAATTCAAACCACTTTTTGAAATGATATCTCTAGCGCATAGTGCGTATAGTATGGATGATGTTTCGTTTGGAAAATTATTTATGCATACTATTGATAAATTTAAAAAAATTCTACCTAATGACGTTGATTATTTAGAAATAAATTATGAAAAATTTTTGGGGGGATTTACTGATTTAGATGACTTCAAAAGTTTTCTAAATAGAAATATCGGGTTGGAAAGTATTTCATCTCTAACAAATTTGGTGAATAATTGTATTGATTCTACCGTTGAAGATAAAGAGTACGCTAGTAAAATCAAAGTTTTATATGAGCAAAGTCAATATTTATCTCATGCAAATTGCTATATGTTACAAAGTCGCTTTGAAATTTTTAATAATGGCGATGATGAATTTAATTACATTCTTGACTTGCTAATAAGGTGTTTTAATATTCACCTAAATACACTAATTGAGGAAAATAAATCATCTGAAAAAAACTGTAACAAGATAATTTATGATTTTAAAAAAAATATCAATAAATTAATTCAAATAAAAGAAGAAAATTATAATCAAATCAAGTGTAAAGAAAATAAAAATATGGTCCAATAAAATAAAAGAGTATACATTAGAAACAAATCTAATGTATACTCTTTTTTATTTGTTATAAACATCGAAACCATTTTTGTATCTATCTTTAAATTGCTTTCTAATTTTTTCTGGTTCAAGAATTTCTATACTTTTACCAAATTTAAAGAAGTAATTATATATTTGAAGTTTAGAACCTTCAAATATATATGTGTTTTCATCTAATTTCTCTAATATTTGTGGTCTTAAGTGTGTGCTACCTTTTAAATTTTTTAATCCTTCTTGAGTGAATCTTATTTTAACACTTTCAAAAGAAGAGTTTAACCACATTACACCTTTGTCATTGATCTTACTATTAAACTCCTTTTTTATATCCTCACTAAAAAATGTTTTGGAGTTACCTTGTTTTTTTAAATTATGAATTTTTGATAATCTAAAACTTCTTAACTTTTTTTCATCAATATTATTCAATTTAGTTGATAAACCAACTAAATAAATATATTTATGTGAATCATCTGGTGAAATTAAATACGGAGATATTTTGTATTTTGATTTTGATCCATTGGTATCAATCATAACAATTTCTACAAAATTTCTATTTATTATTGCATTTTGAAATATATCGTAAAATTTTTTAAAAAATATTTTTTCTCTTTCTATATTTGGTAATGCACAATATTCTTCAATTACAGATTCAATATATTTACCAGGATTAGCATACAATGACTTATCATTCCTACGATAATAATAAGCTAAATCATTGTTTTCTTCGATGAATTCAGTGTTGGAGTTATTTATGTTTATTCGATCTAGTTTTTCTATAGTAGTAATATTCACATATTGTTCAATTAATTCTTTTTCTTTAAAATGCACTAACTTTTCTAATGATACTACATCAATATTTGGAGCTATATTTTGTAATTGTGTTTTGTAATTATCTAAAGCAGTAGTTATTGTAGAGTTTGCATATTGTGCGAATTCTTCAAATACTTTATTTATAAATTTTGTTCGTAAACTCTTAGTATTATCAATATTTCTACTTATTTTTTTCTCGTTATAATCAGTGTAATTAAAAATATCCTCTTCGATTACAAGTAGTGCTCTTGCAGAAAGTGTTATAGGGACTCTTGAATCTGATCTTCCTTCATATGTATTTAATTTAAAAAAAATGTCTCTATTCATCTCTATCACCTCAACTTATTATATAATATGTCACTTTATGTGTCAATTATTATGGTTATTAATCAATGATACTACTATAAATGTGGCAGTAACATACTAATGATTAAGCCGCTACACTACCACATTTATATATATTATAATACTAGTATACAAATGAAAAGAGGAAGAAAATATGAAATGTTATAAAGTTGTAGCAAAATGTGGACATGTTGGGAGAAGAAATTATATTCCTATAGCTTTCGCAGTAAAAGCAAATTCTGGTAAAGAAGCCGCTAAAAAGGTAAAAGGTTATTCTAGGGTGAAGAAACATCTAAAAGATAATATTATATCTGTGAATGAAATATGTGTAGAGGATTTCAATATTTTAATTGATTTGAATAATAATGACAATTATCTTCATTCTGAAAACAAACAACAACAAGATCTAGAAGAAAATTTTTATGAAAGAGTTGTAAAGTTTGTTTCTCAAGAAATTACTAAAAAAGAATATAAAGAAAAAAGAAAACTTAGATTAATTTATCAAAGTAAAAAAGGAAGTTATTTATTTGGAAGAGGAGAAAGAAGATATGGATATTGTTATTAATTCTATTAAGAAAGAAAGTGTAGTTGATGGACCTGGAATAAGAACCGTATTATTCATGCAAGGGTGTAATATAAAATGTGTTGGATGTCACAATAAAGCTAGTTGGGATATAAACAAAGGGATTAAAAGAGATATAAAACATTTAGTTATAGAATTAACAAAAGTTTGTATAAACAAAAAGATTACAATATCTGGTGGTGAACCTCTAATGCAAAAAGAATCATTAAAAGAACTTATAAAACAATTAAATGGATTCGATGTTGCTTTATATACAAGTTACAATGATGTTGATGATGATATTAAAGATAAAATTAGTTATTTAAAAACTGGTAAGTTTGTTTTAGAAGAAAAAACAACTGTAAAACCATTTGTAGGATCAAATAATCAAGAATTTAGGAGAGTGAAGTAAATGTTTAAAAAAGTAAACGAAAATGCGGCAAATAGAAGTAGTTATGTTGGGTATATTCATAATATTGGAGAGTCTAAAATTAAAAAAGATACATTAAATTCATTTAAAAAAGAATGGAAAGAATTACATGATGAAGGTTATATCCACATCCATGACTTAGATGCACATGGATTAACTTATAATTGTTTAACATTAAACATCATCAATAACTTTCCGTATGAAGAGTTTAATAATTTAGATGAAATAAGTAAAATAATGAGAGTATTTAATTTTATAATTGATTTATTTACAAATTTAGGACAAGAGCAATCTGGCGGAATGGCTTTTGCTAACTTTGATAATGAATTAGCAACAATTTTTAATACATTAAATATCTCTAATAGTGAAATTAATAAATCTATTATTAAATCATGTACCCGAGAATTAATACTTTGGTGTAATAACAATCATACTAGGATGGGACAAACTAGTTATTATACTACATTTAACATTGGTCTTGCTGATAATGAATTAGCTAGATTTATTGCATATACATTAGTTGATGAGTTTGAAAATACTTCCGATTTAGTTTTTAAACCAAATATTGTTTTTAAAGTTTTATCAGGCGTGAATTTAAATGTAGAAGATCAAAATTACTATATATTACAAAAATGCTTAAAATGTACAACTAAAAAAATGATCCCAACATATGTTTTATGTGATTCAACAACAAATAAAGATATAAATCCAGAACTATTATCAATAATGGGATGTAGAACAAGAGTTGTGGAAAATATACATGGTAACAAAGGTGCTATTGGTAGAGGTAATATAGCAAATGTATCAATTAATTTACCAAGGCTTGCATTAGAAGTAGAAAGTATGGATTTAGTTGATGATTTAGAAAAATTTAAACTATTAAAAGATAAATGGATTAAAGTTGCTGAGAATTCTGTAGAGATAATGTTACATCGTTTTATAAAGTTGTGTGAATTAGATTCATTAATGTTTACAACTAATAATACATATCAGTTATGGTGTACTGATTTTAAAAATAATAGTTTAAAAGATATCTTTAAAAATGGTACATTTTCCTTAGGATTTATTGGATTAAGTGAATGTATTGAAGTATTATTACAAAAAAAATACTATACAAATGAAGAATCTTTAAATTTAACATATGATTTCGTTGAATATATGAGGGATTATTGTGATAAATTAATATCTAAATATAATTTAAACTTTTCTTTATCAGCATCAAGTGGTGAACTTATAAGTGGTAGATTTATTGAGATGGATAAACGAGGATTTAATACAAAAGCAAATATTTTTTCAAAAGGATTTTACACTAATTCTTTTCATGTAGATGTTGATAGCAAAATGTTAGCCTCTGAAAAAATAAAAATAGAAGGTAAATTCCATGAGTTATCAAATGGTGGTTGTATTACATATATCGAATTAAAAGAAGCTCCCTTAGGGAATTCTGATGCATTATATGAATACTTAAAAGTAGCAATTGATAGTGGGACACATTATATTGGTGTTAATTTCCCTAAAGATGTTTGTAATGAATGTGGTTGTACTGGAGTTTTTGATAGATGTAGTAAATGTAATAGTAATAAAATAACAAGAATTAGAAGAGTATCCGGATACTTAGAATTACTTGATGGTTTTACATCAGGTAAAAAAGCTGAAGAGAAGTATAGATTGTCAAATGGAGGTGACTGCTAATGCATTTAGCAATTGAAGGAAATGATGGAGTAGGAAAATCAACAATTTGTAATTTATTATCAAAAAAATTGAATTACATATTTGTTGAAAAACCAATGCACTACTTATTAGATGAAGATGGTATTGATAATTATCAAAAACTTGCTATTAAAGTTAATTCAATGACTGACAGGAACTTTACAGCTTGGTATTATGCTTTAAATAATATGCTTACATACTCAAAATTTAAAGATCAAAACATTGTTACAGATAGACACTTAGTATCAAATTTCTGTTATAGTGGTACAACATACAATGAAGATATTTACGATTTATTAATAAAAAAAATAGGATTACCTGACTTAACAGTAATCTTATATGCAAATCAAGAAACAATTACTAAAAGATTAATAAAAAGAAACCCAACAGATAATGACTTAAAAAAAGTTGATAAATCTGAAGATGTTTATAAAAGAATGATAAAGTTTTGTGATGATAAAAAATGTAATTATATCGTTGTAGATACATCAAATAATGAACCTGAAATAACAGTGGATATTATTATAAGTAAATTAATGGAGGTAATCAATGGAAATAAGTAATTTAAGATTAACAAAAGATTTAAAATATAAAGCATTATATAATGCTTTAGAATATGTTCAAGTATCAGAAAATGTATATTATAAAGATTATTTTTCAAATAATTCTAAAGTTAGAAGTGACATTGATTTAGAAAAAAACACTTTATCTTTTAGAGTAGAAAATAATTTAATATATGATATTATTAAATTAGATTGTGACAAAAATTTTGTAGTTTTAGAATGTTTAGATAAATTATTCAAAATGGGTTACAACCACAATGAAATTGTGATAGATTTGGATAATGAATTTGATATTTATTTAAAAGGTATTTATATACGCTGTATAGCTTATGATGATACTTATACTGATGAATTAGATAATTCGAAAAATAAATTCATCTCTATAACATATAAATCAAAACTTGTTAGTGGAATGATTGAACGTAAAAGTACCATAAAAGAAAAGAATATTTTTTTCACCCATGGTTTTTTTGAAAATAATGATAAACAAGAAGTATATAAATTCTATAATATTGAATCTATCAAATACAAAGATTTTACAGTAGATGGTACAAACTTTGTTAAATATGAAGGTACAGGGAAAATAATTAAGTTACCGGATAGTATTACAACTATTAATGCTACAGCATTTTGGGATAATCAATACATTGAAGAAGTTGTCTGTTCAGACAATTTAATCAGTATTGGTGGAGATTCTTTTTATAATTGTAAAAATTTAAAAAGATTTGTAATTGGAAAAAATGTTGAAACTATGGGAAATAATCCTTTTGCTGGATGTAAAAATTTAGAATTAGTTAACGAATCACCAAATTTTAATTTAGTAGATGGATTGTTATATAATAAAGATTTTACAAGAATTATTTATGCTTCAATTTCATCAAATATAAAAAGAATAGAATTAAAAGAAACAACAAAAATTATTGGGAAACATGCATTTTATTTATGCGATAACATTGAATTTATCAATGTTCCAAAAAGTGTTGTTTTATTTGAAAATAATCCTTTTTCAGGATGCAGCAAATTAAAACTAAATATTGAAACACAAAAATATCATATTGTTGATGATGTAATCTATAATGAATATTATACTGAGGTTATAGGAGCACTAAATTCAATTAAAAATGATTGTTTGATTTTAAAAGATGTTAAGCAAATAAATAGAAATTCATTTTGGAACTGTAAAGGTATTAAAAAAATAGTATTCCCACAATCATTGGAAGTTATTGGATATAATCCTTTTGTTGGGTGTGAACAAATTGAATTTATTACGAATGATAATTTTGTAGTTGAAAATAACATGTTGTTAACGAAAGACAAATCAAAGCTAATATGTTGTCCTAGAAAATATGGAATCGGTGAAGTAGTATTACCTGATTATATTACTGAACTTGAACGAGGTGCATTTTCTGGATGTAAAGAATTAACTAAAATTAACTTGTTAAATATATCAGCAATCCCTAAAAACTGTTTTTCTAATTGTATATCATTAACAACTATGTATTGTAGTGATTTAATTGTATACATAGGTGAGTGGTCATTTTCGCACTGTACAAACTTAAAAGAAATAAACATAAATGAACATACGTATTTAGATAACTTTGTGTTTTCTGGTTCTAATACAAAAGTGATATATAGAAATGAACTGAGTAACTTATTAATAGAATCAGAAAATTTATATGCATTAAAAGCAATGCAAAAGAAGTTTTTAAATAAAATAGATAGTATAATAATTGATCCACCATACAATTCTCATATAGATGGTATAGGATATAAAGATGGTAATTATAGTGAAGGTTATATTAATTTTATGAATGATAGACTATTACTATCAAAAAAACTTTTATCAAAAAATGGTTTTTTAATAATAAATATAGATGAAGGTGAAATAGATTCATTAGAAAAACTTTCAAAAAATATATTTGGTAAAAAATTTGTTAGTATACATAAATGGAAAAAACTTCATCCACATTTTGATACTAACAAAATTAAGAAAAAGAATAAAGAAATAACATATGAATATATTATCGTATGCCGTAATAGCGAATCTTCTATTTTGAATAATATAATGCACCCTTATTTAGAAAATGATGTTTTAAAAGAAATTGAAACCCCATTTCCTAAAATATTCGATTGTTTTGGAACTAATTCATCTGCGAAGGATGAAATAAAAGAATTGTTCGGTGATAGAACATATTTCTCAACACCTAAACCAACAAAGTTAATAAAAGAGTTTATTAGAGCTACAACAAATAAAAATTCAATAGTACTTGATTACTTTGCTGGGTCTGGTACGACTGCTCATGCATTAATCAAACTTAATGAAGAAGATGGTGGAAATAGAAAATTTATTTTAATATCAAATTCAGAAAATAATATTTGTGAACATGTAACAAAAAGAAGATTAGATATTATTAATGCTTCATTTCATTTTTCAACAAATAAGTTATTGTAAAAATATGTAAAAAAAGGTTTAATATGTATAGGGGATGATTAAATGGAAGAAAAGATAAATCTTCATGTTCATTCTACTATTTCAGATGGTAAAAAGACGCCTGATGAAATAGTGGATATGATGGAAAAAAATAATGTATTATTTTCACTAACTGACCATGATAATATTTCAGGTAATTTTATTGTTACTAATCTAATACAAAACAAAAAGTTATTTATTACTGGCTGTGAATTCACATCTAGCGTAACACGTGATTTTCCTATTAATTTTGAAATACATTTATTAGCGTATGATTTCAACTTAAATGAGATTAAACCTCATTTCATCGAAAGAGATAAGTTGATTCAAAATGATTTAGATCATGTAAAGAAGTTATTGAAACAAGAAAAAAATTACGATTATTGTAAAACATTTACTGAATTAAATGATGAACTTAGTGTTGATTATTCTAAAACTAAGGCTAATTCAATGATAAGAGAGTTAAGAACATTAAAAGAGTTATGTGCAAAAGAAGTTATAGATTTAGTTCATGGATGTGGTGGTATGGTATTTCTTGCACATCCATACAACGTATTACATAATAAATCGAAAATGAAAATAAGTGAAAAAGAGATAGAAAATCTGATACAATTTCTTATAACAATTGGTTTAGACGGAATTGAATCTCATTATTACAATTACAATAATGAACAAGTTGAATTTTTATCTGATATATCAAAGAAATACAATTTGTTACAGTCATCAGGTGTTGATAATCACTTTAAAAATGATGGTGAACCATTTTATCAAAAAAATAAAAAAATATTTTCATGGTTAAATAAGGAGGATTAAGAATGAATTTAAAATTAGGATTTTCAAAAAAAAGTGAATTTGATAAGGACTTATTTGATTTTATGAAAGAAATAAGTAGTATACCTAGAGTTAAACTTAGTACAAACGCAATTAATATAGAAAGATCTAATAAAGATGCAACACAAATTAAATCATTAAAAGGTGTTAAAATGGTTATTAAAACATCTCAGGGTAGTATCATTGCACATGGTAATTTAGGTGTTAGTTTTGTTGCTCCAATGGGTCTTGAATTTTATGTATTAAGATTGAATCTTATTAAATCACAAGATTATGATTCTATGAAAGGATATGAAACACCAGTCACTTTCACAAGTTCTACTCCAACAAGTATTGATAATTCTTTTCAACTATTAAATTTAATTTCAAAGCATGAAGACTTTTGTTTTAATATAAGTCAATTTGATGATTTTATGGAAATATTTAATTTCTATAAAGAGTTAAATAATGAAATAAATAATAATGCATCATTTGAAATTATTAATACTACTCAACCATACTACTTTATTCCAATCAATAATAAAATAAATGATGTAAGTAAACTAGAAGAAGTATTTAATAAAAGTGGAATATTAAAAGGGTATAGAGTACCTACATTTGAATATAATGATTTATCACAAAGTGATTTAAATCATGTTATTGAACTAGTAGATATAAAAGTTAATATTCCTAACTCAAAGATTAAATTATTTAATAAATTAATTGATAGTATCTATGTAAGTAATTATGCTCAAGTTGATGATCATAAAGCTAAGTCATTACTTAATGTTGAAATATTTAATGTTTTAAAAAATGGTGATGATACTATAGTTAGTTGTAGTTATGATGGATTTGTTAAACACAAATATTTAAATATTTATGATATGGGTCAAAAAATAAAAATTGATTCAATTGATAATTCATTAAAATTAATAAAACAAGGTGCAAGTGGATCTGCAGCAGAATTACTTGAGTATATATTAGGAGACAAACCTTTACCTGATAAGAGAAGTCTATTAACTTCAATAAAACAGCAATACACAGCTAATTTAGATGAACATCAAATAGAAGCTTTCTTAAAAGCAACCGATGGTTCACCTGTAACATTAATTAAAGGTCCTCCTGGGACTGGTAAAACTCATGTTATCAATGCAATTGTTCAATATATTACAAAAGAACTTAAGGAGAAAGTTATTATTTCATCTCAAACACATGTTGCAATTGATAATGTATTAGATAAATTAATGAAAAATCATGACATTATTATCCCTAATAGAATATCTAATAGAAGAAATAAATATAGTTCAACTTATATTGATAAAACATTATATGAAACTTGGGGTGAATTATTACCTAAACATTTAGAAAACTTATCAAGTAGTTTATTAAGTGAAAAGATACTTAATGATATTTCAAAGTTCACTGGTAATAAAACATTTACGTATAGTAGAAGAAGTATATCAGATGATTATATGGTTTTAGGTGCAACAACAACCACATCATCAATTGGTGGGAAAAAAGGTATGGAATTACTTAAAGACTATAATTGGTTAATTATTGATGAAGTGTCTAAGTGTCCAATTACTGAAGTACTACGATACCTTCCGTATGTAGATAAGATAATAATGGTAGGTGATGACTATCAATTAGCTCCTTTATTAGAGTTTAATAAAGAGGAAGTATCTCATCTAAATTCATTTGATGAAGACAAGTTTGAAATACTTAAAAAAACATATGAACAGTCAGTTTTCGCTGATGTTTTAAAAAAAGCTAAAAAAGATGGAAGGTTAGTTACATTAAAATCTAATTATCGCTCTGTTAAACCGATTCTAGATTGTTATAATCTTTTTTACAATGGTGATTTAATTAATAAAAGAGAATTAGTAAGTGAAAAACATACATTTTTAAATCACAGTGTATACAATAAAGCAGATGTAGTATTTATTGAGGTTTTAGGTGGTAAAGAAGTTGTTGATAGTAAAAAATCCAGATATAACATTGAAGAGATGAGAGCAACAGCTTCAATATTAGAAACTTTGATTAAAGATACAAAAAATCCTCGAACTGTTAGTGTATCAGCAATATTTCCTTACTCAGCTCAAATTAATAGATTTGACATAGATTATAAAGAATTAATTAATACAGCAAAAAAAACATTTATGTCTTTTGACATGGATACAGTTGATGCTTTTCAAGGTAAAGAATCAGACATCGTATTAGTTAATACAGTTGTTGCTGATAAGAATAAGAGAAATTTTTTAAATGATTTTAGAAGAATAAATGTATCAGTATCAAGAGCTAAAGATAAATTGTTTATTTTTGGAAATAGTGGTGTTCTATCTAACATTGAAATGAAAATAGATGGTGGAGTCAAAAGAACATACTTTAGAGAAATCATTGATAATATAAGAAGAAGTACTGAATGTGCTATTGTGGAGTACAGAAATGGTGAGGAGGTAAAACATGATACAAGTAAACCTAAGTTTAAACTTATCTAAGATTAAAAAAAGTATTAGATTAGAATATTCAACTTTTGAAAAATCTGCATTTGATCAATATTTGATTGCATCTTTTTTGAAAAACTCTGAATCAAATTCTGTGGAATCTCATATAGACAAGATAACAGGAAAAGGAAGCTTAAATGCACATTTTAAAAATATATTAACTGAATTATCTAAATTCAATCCTGACCAAATTGATAATATTCTAAATGATTCAATGTATCCAGTAGTACATTTAAATGATAATTTGTATTACATTTATTTTGATCAACTTGATGTTAGTTTGTTTAACAACAATGTTTATAAAGGAGATTTATCAAGCCATACTGAATTTATAAATGGTGATTTATTCAAATTTGACGGTAAATTAATTTCTTGTAACGTTGTTAAAGAAGAACGTACAATTGAGACACAAAGATATAATGTTGAATTGGGTGAAAGTATTAAAGTTTCTATCACAAATAAAAAAGATTTTGTTCCTATCAATAATGTTTTATTTGCAATAGTACTACAATTAGATAAACAAAATGTTAATCTATATAATGGAGATATATTTAAAAATATTTCTGGAAATGATTGGAAAGTACTAACATCAAGTTTTAATGATATTTCTAAGGGGAAAGTATCATTTTATGATAATGGAAATTTATTTGTAATTGATAACAACAGATTACAAAAAATATCTGTTGGGGAAATAAGTGGAATCTATTTCTTTAAAAATGATTATATGAATTTTAATAAAGAGATATCAACTAAGGTAATTATGAAGTTAATTGAAGATGATTCTCTTAGAAGTTTAGATGAGAGAAATTCATTAAACATCATTAATGCTTGTGATGTTGATTTGCAAATAATATCATATAAATATCTATTGAATATAAAAGAGACTCAATCAATTTACACTAGAGTAACAAAATTAATAAATAATGGATATATTGAATGGGATGTACCAACAATAAAAAAAGTCATTAATGATATTGATAAAAAAAATATACAAAATGTTTATTTAAAATATAATACTATTCAATATGATATTAAACAATTGATTAAAATTGATAAAGATAAACTAAGAGATAATGATAAAACAACAATCGAACAATATGAAAATGATAAAACAATAATTTTAGATGTTATTAATTCTAAAATTGGAGAAATATCTACATCAGGTTTAAGAGAATCTAGTAAGAAATTAAAAGGAAATAAAGATACTCAAGAATTTAGTAAATTATGCAATAAAATACTTGCTCATAATTTAAAAAATTATAGCAATTTATCTCTTGATGAACTAAAAATAAAAGTTATTGAAGTTGAAAAATTTTACGATGTATACAAAAGAGTTAAGTTGTATTCTGAAGAAGTTAAAGAAAGTAAATAATATAAAGTTCTAAGTTATATCAAATAACTTAGAACTTTATTTGTTTTATAATGAAAATATTGTTTGAATAAGGTATTATAATTATAAAAAGTAAGTGAGGTTTTAATATGAATGAAAATAAAGGTGTAATATATGTTTTAACAAATCCATCATTTCCTGAGTATGTAAAAATTGGTTATGCTGAAAATATCGATAATAGATTAAAAAGTTTGAATAGAAGCGAATGTATACCGTTTGCATTTAGAGTTTATGCTACTTATGAAGTTAATACAAAATTATCTGATTTAAAAGTTCATACAATGATTGATTTAATGAATCCTTCATTAAGAACTATTGATAATATAGATGGTAAAAAAAGAGTAAGAGAATTCTATGCTATTACAGCTCATGATGCTTATGAAATGTTAAAAGCTATGGCTGAAATACATGGAACAACAGATAATTTAAAACTTATCGATCCTACTGAATCTGAAATTACTGAAGAAGAAACAGCAACTGAAGAAAGAGTTAAAAGAAAATCAATTAGAAAACCATATTTAAATCATTTAATTGATTTGGGGATAGTTAAAATAGGTGAAGAATTATACTTTAAAAAATCTCCTAAATTAACCGCTACGCTTTTATCAGATAAAACTGTTAATTTTAATGGAGAAGAAATGACTTATATGAATTTGGGTAGAGAAGTAACAAGTATGAAATCATTTAGTTATTATGATCAAGCTTGTAGATGTGGTTCTGCTAAGACTTTAGGTGAAGAACGTCACGATTATATGATTGATAATAATATTCCAGTAGATGAAGATTTCAATGGTTAAATTAATATAAATCATATAGTTTTAATAAGTTCACAATTGTTAACTTGTTTGAAATACATCATTATAATATTGTGTATATAGAGGGGGATATATATGATAACTTTTATTAAAATAATATTATTACCAATAGAATTATTAATTTATTTTGTAAATTGTTTAATTGGTAAAGGTATAGGTGGACGAGGAAGACGTTATAACCACAGAAGACGTAAATAAACAATATAATTTAAGTAATGTTAAAAATATAATACAATAAAGTTCAAAGTGAGAATTAACTTACTTTGAACTTTTTCTTTAAAAATTGTAATGAAAAACTTGTTGAAATATGGTATGATAGTTGTAATGGATGGAGCTGTTAAAATGGAATTAAAAAATCAATTAATTGATAAAAGTATCGAGGCATTTTTAATGTCTTTAGAAATTTATAATAAACCAACAATATCATATAGATTAGAAGGGTGTGTTTTCTTCTTATGTAATTCTTGGGAGTTGTTATTAAAAGCTAAATTAATAGAAGATAATGTTAATATTTATTATGATAATAAAAAATATAGAAGTATAACATTTAATGAAACTGTGTCAAAGTTATTTACTAATAAAAGTGATCCTCTTAGAGTAAACTTAGAAACTATAGCAAGTTTTAGGAATCAAGCAACACATCTTATTGTGCCTGAAATGGAACTAATCTATCTTCCGTTATTAGCTTCATGCGTAAAGAATTACTCTATTAAAATAGAAGAATATTTTGGAGTGAAAATAAGTGATTATTTAAAAACAGACTTTTTAGCTATATTTTCATCTAATAATACAACAAATATCAATTTAGATAAATATGATACACTTATTCAAAGTTTCTTTTCTGATAAAGCAGAAGAAATAAACAATTTACATCAAGTTAACCAAAATGATAAATTTGCTTTAGGTGTAAATGTAACTTTTTCTCGTGTTAGCAATGCTCAAAATGCTGACTTTACATTCTATGCAAGTAATAATCCTAAAAATAAAAATATAACATATGTAGATAGACAATTAGATCCTAATAACACTCATACATTATCGTGTCGCAATTTAGTTAATAGAATAGATATTCTTTTAAAGAAGGATTCAATTAAATTTAATTATGTAACAAATAACAAATCTAATAATATTTTCACAACTTATTGTTTTGATTTAATAAAAAGACATTACAAAATAGAAGATAACTGTGATTATTGTTATACTTTTAAAAATGGAAACTCTACAATTAAGAAATATTCTGAAAAATTAATAACATATATCATTTCATTAATTTTAGATAATCCAAATATTATCTATGATTTAAAAGAAAAAAACTGACCCCAGGAGCATAGGCATCTCGGTTTCCCTTACTGGCACAGCCAGCCTAGCTTTATTCCACTCAAGTCAGTTTTATATTATGATTATACACTATAAATAGCATATTTTCAATATTATTTTATGAAAATATTAATAAAATATGCATAATTATATGTTTTTATACAATTATTAATTAATATTAAGTTTAAACTTATGTTATTAGTATTTTATATAAAATATAGAAAGTTATATTACATGGAGGTAATAGAAATGGCAAATTTTGAAGTTAACAATGTATCAATAAGTACGTTACTTGGATATGTAACTGATGGTACTATCGCTATTCCAGAAATACAAAGACCATTTGTATGGGATACAAAAAAAGTAAGAGATTTAGTAGATTCATTATATAAGGGTTATCCTGTTGGGTATATTATAACTTGGAAGTCTGCTAATATTAAACTTAAAGATGGTAGTTCATCTGAAGGTAAGCAAATATTAATAGATGGGCAACAAAGAATAACTGCCTTAACTGCAGCATTTTTAGGTATGGAAGTGCTAAATGATGAATACAAAAAACATAGAGTTAAAATTTCATTTAATTTAAAAAATGAATCATTTGCTACTCACACACCATCATTAGAAAATAGTAGCGAATGGATTTCTGATATTTCTCTTTTATTAAAAGAAGGAGCTGATATATATTCAATAGCTAAGAAGTATTCTGATGATAACACTATGGATATTTCTAAAGTGTTCTCAACAATACAAAAAGTACAAAAGATGAAAAACACACAAATTGGTAGAATTGATATCGCATCAAGTGTTGATGTTGATACTGTTACTGAAATATTTATTAGAATTAATTCAAAAGGTGTTAGTTTATCTCAAGCAGATTTCGTAATGTCTAAAATAAGTGTAAATGAGAAGTATGAAGGTAATGATATAAGAAAAGTTATAGATTATTTTTGTCATATAATTAAAATACCAAATGATTACTCAGTTATAAAAGAAAGAGATGTTGAGTTTAGTTCAAAAGATATCTTCTCAAAATTATCCTGGTTAAATGGTTATAGTGATAACTTATATAAACCATCATATATTGATGCTTTGAGAGTTTCATTTACTTCTAAATTTAAAAGAGGTAAGTTACAAGACTTAGTGGCACTATTATCTGGACGTGATTTTGAATTAAGAACAAATACTGAAGAAATTGCTGAAGAAAGTTTTAAAACTTTATATGATGGAGTTAAGGATTTCATTAATGAGACTAATTACAAAAGGTTTATGATGATTATTAAATCAACTGGAGTAATTGATGAAAGTTTAATAAGATCTCAAAATACAATTAACTTTGCTTATATTTTATATTTATTACTTAAAGAAAAACAATTACAACCTGAAAAAATGGAAAAAATTGTTAGACAATGGTTTATTTTATCTATTTTGACACAAAGATATTCTTCATCACCTGAGTCTCAATTTGATTCTGATGTTAGAAGATTTAATGAAGTAGATAATATTGAAGAATATGTAAAAAATACAATAAGTGGTAGTTTATCTGATGCATTTTGGGATAATATTTTAATTGATAAATTAGATACAGCTGGAACAAATAGTCCATATTGGAAATTGTATATGGCCTCTTTAATAAAAGGTGGAGCAAAAGGTTTCTTATCTACCGGTATTAGAGTTGAAGATTTACACAAAGAAAGAGGAGATATACATCATATTTTCCCAAAAGATTATTTAGTTAAATCAGGTATTAATGATAAACGTAGATATAATCAAATTGCTAATTATGTATTAATGCAATCAGAAGTTAATATTCAAGTAGGTAATAAAGCACCAAAAGATTATTTCTCTATCCTCCAACAGCAAATAGATTCTAATGAGACAAGATATGGTGGAATTATATCTAATGATGAATTGAAAAACAATTTATGTGATAATTGTATTCCAAATGAAATTTCATCAATGTCATATCATGAATATGAAGAGTTTTTAATTATGAGAAGAAAATTAATGGCAAGTAAAATGAAAGATTATTTTAATAATTTATAGTAAAAAAATAAGTTCAAGGTGAGAATTAACTTACTTTGAATTTTTTATTTAAAAAAAGTTAATATTAACTTAAAAAAACATTGACATTGAAAATAAGTTAGTGTAAACTTGAAATATAACAAGTTAATATTAACTTAAATAGGAGGTAATAGAATGAGTATGTTAAGTAAATTTGATTTATTTAGAAGAACTATAGGTAATGTAGAAGATAATGAATTAGCTAATATTTTGTTGGCTAGTGTACACTACAATATAAAAGGAGATTTAAAAAATGAAGTTAGTGAAGAAGTAATAAAAAGATTAAGTGTTGTGGATAATATAACAAAATCTAAAATAAATAATTACTTAGATGAATGTACAACTAATGATTTAGATGATGTAATTCAAGTTTACTGTAATTTGAAAAGCAAGAGTAGAGATATTGATTTTAATTTAGACAATGATACTATTAAAAAGTTAATAGTAAATTTGTTAGAAATTGAAGAAAATGAAACTGTAGTTGATTTAGGGTCTGGTGAAGGATTTATATTCAAAACGATTTATGATGAGTTAAAGCATAAAAAATTTGAAGCATTAGGAATTGAAATTAATAGTAAAACTTGTGAAAATAGCAAAATTTTTTTGGATTTATTAAACATAAAGAATACTATCATTGACGTTGACTATCAATATTTGATCAACTGTACTTATGATAAAGGTTATACATTCCCACCATTGGGAGTAAAGAAAAATTCCATACTAGATGATATGCATGATGAAGGAAGATTTAAGAAAACAACATCGTACGAGTGGTTTTTCGTAGATTATTTAATTTATCATATGAAAGATAATTCTAAATTTATAGCACTACTACCAGATGGATGCTTATTCAGACATACTGATGATACATATAGAAAATATTTGATTGAAAACAATCTAATAGAAGGTATTATATCCTTACCATCACAAATATCTACTTATACAGGAATAAAACTAAGTTTAGTAATATTTAGCAAGAATAATAATGAAATAAAATTAATTGATGCTACAAACTATAAGTTAGAAGATAGCAAAAAAGTTAGTAATATTAATTATAAGGAGATAACAAAACTATATAAATCAAAGAAAGTATTTACAGTTTCATATGATGATTTAGGAAGCGAAGATGTGCTAACGGTTAATAGATTTTTAGTTAATGATATTGAAGTCAAATGTAGCCAAAAGTTGGAAGATTTAGTTGAAATAAGACAAGGTTCTCAATATACAATGGCTAATTTTAATAATTCTATAGTTGAAGTTGATACGAAATATAAAATATTAACATCAAACGATATTAATAAAGGTCAAGTTAGATGGGATTATTTAATCAATATTGAACCAGATGAAAAGTTATTAAAGCATAAATTACAAAAGAATGATATTGTTATGACAGCTAAAAGTTCAACTGTAAAAATAGTGATTTTTGAAGAAAAAATGGAAAATAATATAATAGTAACTGGTGGGATGTTTATAATTAGACCTTGTATTGATAAAATCAATCCATTATTTTTAAAAATGTTTTTAGAGTCAAATAAAGGTCAGGAAATATTGAAGAGAATTCAAAAAGGTTCTATAATACCTGTAATAAGAAAAAATGATTTAATGTCAATTGAAGTCTCTTGTCCTAATATAGATATACAAGATAAATTAACTTTAGATTATAAAGATAAGATAATGCTACATAATGAATTAATTAATAAATTAGAAATCTTAAAAAATCAAATAAGTAGTTATTATGAATCAATAGAAGATGAATTATAATATTTATATAACGATTAATTTAAAGTCGTTATAGTAGATGTAGTTTTCGAAAAAAATAAATAAATGTATAATAAAATATAGAGGAGAACAAAAAAATGGAAAATAAAAAAGAATTAGAAAGACAAGAGCTACATAAAACCATTTGGGGAATAGCAGATGATTTGAGAGGTCATATAGATGGTTGGGATTTTAAAAACTATGTATTAGGAATGTTATTTTATAGATATATATCAGAAAACTTAGCTGCTTTTATTGAAAAAAATGAAAGAGAATCAGGGAATAAAGATTTTAAATATTCTGAGATAGATGATGTAATGTTAAACAAAGATATGAAAGAGTATCTAATAAATAGTAAAGGATTCTTTATATTACCGAGTGAATTATTTTGTAATATTCAAAGGTCAGCAAATGATGATCCAAATTTAAATGAAAACTTAGGTATAATTTTTAAAAAAATAGAAGATTCTGCCAAAGGTATGAAAAGTGAAGACAGTTTTAAGGGGTTATTTAAAACAATTGCATTAAATGATGATAAATTAGGTGGAACTTTAAAAGCAAGAAATAATAATTTAGTTAAATTAATGAATGGTATTAATAAGATGAATTTAGGTAATTATCAAGATAATACTATAGATGCTTTTGGAGATGCTTATGAATATTTAATGGGTATGTATGCTGGGAATGCTGGTAAATCAGGAGGAGAGTATTTTACACCTCAAGAAGTATCGGAATTATTAGCTAAATTAACTGTAGTTGGAAAAACAACTGTTAATAAAGTTTATGATCCAACAGTAGGATCAGGGTCTTTATTATTAAAATTTGCAAAAATACTAGGGAAAGAAAATGTAAGAAATGGTTTTTACGGCCAAGAAAGTAATATTACTACATTTAATTTATGTAGAATCAATATGTTTTTACATGATATTGATTATGATAAATTTAGTATCAAACATGAAGATACATTATTAAATCCCGCTCATTTAGATGATGAACCTTTTGAAGCTATTGTTTCAAATCCACCTTATTCTACAAAATGGGAAGGTGATAATAATCCATTACTAATAAATGATATTAGATTTTCTCCGGCTGGGGTTTTAGCACCAAAAAGTAATTCGGATTATGCTTTTATTATGCATTCGTTAAATCATCTTGCTGCAAATGGAGTAGCTGCGATAGTTTGTTATCCAGGTATTTTGAAAAGAAAAGGTACAGAGCAAAAAATAAGAGAATATTTAGTGAAAAACAATTTTATTGATTGTATTATTCAACTACCAGTAAATTTATTCTTCGGAACACCAATTTCAACATGTATAATGGTTTTGAAGAAAAATAAAATAGAAAACAAAACTTTATTTATAGATGCTTCTAATGATTATCTTAAAGTTACTAATAACAATAAGTTAACTAAAGAAAATATTGATGGAATATTAGATTCTTTTATTAAACGTGAAAATAAAGATTTTATATCATCATTAGTAGAAAATGACAAAATAAAAGAAATGAAATATGATTTATCAGTAAACAACTATGTAATTAAAGAAAATAAAAAAGAAGAAATAGATATAAAAAAAGTCAATGAGGAGTTAGAAAAAATTGTCACAAATGCAAATTTATTAAGAAAAAATATTAAAAATATAATAGAAGAAATTGAGGGTTAATAGTATGTTTAAGTTAAATGAATTAATTGAAAATATTGATCCTAAAATACTAGAGTATAAAGAAATAGGAGAACTATTGGAATATATTCAACCACAAAAATATATAGTAAATAGTACAAACTATGAATTAGATGGATTACCTGTATTAACACCTGGTCAATCATTTATATTAGGTTATACGAAAGAAACTGAAGGAATATATAAAGCATCACAATCTAATCCATGTATAATTTTTGATGATTTTACTACTTCGTTTCATTGGGTAGATTTTGATTTTAAGGTAAAATCATCTGCTATGAAGATATTAGTTCCAAAAGAAAGAATTAATTTCAGATATATTTACCATTATATGAAGACAATAAAAATAGATACTTCATCTCACGGTAGACAATGGATTAGTAAATATTCAAAAATCATAATTGCGATACCGTCTCTTGCTATACAAGATGAAATTGTCCGCATTTTGGACAATTTCGCGGAGCTGACAGCGGAGCTGATAAGAGAACAAAATTTAAGAAAACAACAATATGAATATTATAGAGAGAAGTTGTTGGGGGAGTTTAATAGTAATTTCGAGTCCAAAATGATTAGTGAAGTAGCTATTTTTATGAATGGTAAAGGTCATGAAAAAGCAATTGTTGAAGATGGAAAATACATAGTTGTTAATTCAAAATTTGTTTCATCGGAAGGTAAAGTATTCAAAACTGCAGACAGTCTGTTAGTTCCTTTGTATCAAAATGATGTGTTGATGGTTATGAGTGATTTACCTAATGGTAAAGCATTAGCAAAGACATTCTTTGTGGAAGAAAATGATAAATATACTTTAAATCAAAGGATTTGCTGTTTAAGAGCTATAGAAAATAAAATATTACCCAAATTTTTATACTATATTGTAAATAGAAATAGTGGATTATTAGCATATGATAACAAAGTAGATCAAACTAATTTAAAAAAAGCGGATATAACTGATTTATATATACCAGTCCCTTCAGTAGAAGAACAACAACGTATTGTTGAGATATTAGATAGATTTGATACTTTAGCTAATGATATTAATAGTGGATTACCCGCTGAAATTAAACTAAGACAACAGCAGTACGAGTACTATAGAGATAAATTATTAACGTTTAAAGAAAAGGAGTAATACTTATGACTTATAACATAGTAGCTTCTACTAATAAAGAAACAGTAGTAGCAGAATATAAAAAAGAAAATAGAAAATCAGAACAATATCAGTCTGAAGATCAATTAGAAAAAGAATTTATTAAGTTATTAGGAGAACAAGGTTACTCTTATGTTAATATAAATAACGAACAAGACTTAATAAATAATCTTAGAATACAATTACAAAAATTAAATAACTTTAATTTCTCGGATGATGAATGGGAGAGATTCTATGATACTTTTATTTGTAATAAAAATGAAGGAATAGAAGAGAAAACATTTACTATTCAAGAAGATAATATTAAAACATTAATATTAGATGATGATACACCTAAAAATATTAAATTAATTGATAAAGAAAATATTCATAATAATAGCATGCAAGTTATTAATCAATATGAAGAAAATAATGGAGTTAGAGCATCTAGATATGATGTAACTATATTAGTTAATGGGTTGCCTTTAATTCATGTTGAATTAAAAAGAAGAGGTGTGTCTATTAGACATGCCTTCGACCAAATTAAAAGATATCAAAGAGAAGCATTTTGGGCTACTGGTTTATACAATTATATTCAATTATTTGTAATATCTAATGGAACTGAAACTAAGTATTATTCTAATACTACTAGAAATAACCATGTAAAAGAGCAAAGTAATAGTAGTACTAAAAAGACTAGTAATAGTTTTGAATTTACATCTTACTGGGCTGATGCAAATAATAAAGTTATCCCGGACCTAATGGATTTTTCTAAAACATTCTTAATGAAACATACTGTATTAAATATCATTACAAAGTACTGTGTATTTACTACAGATAAGTTATTATTAGTTATGAGACCTTATCAAATAGCAGCTACAGAAAGAATCTTGAATAAGATTAATATTAGCACTAATTATAAAAAGACTGGTACTGTAGAAGCTGGTGGGTATATATGGCATACTACAGGAAGTGGTAAAACTTTAACATCATTTAAAACAGCTCAATTAGCTACAAGATTAGAATCAGTAGAAAAAGTATTATTCGTAGTAGATAGAAAAGATTTAGATTATCAAACTATGAAAGAGTATGATAGATTTGAAAAAGGTGCTGCTAACTCTAATAAGAGTACAGCTATATTACAAAAACAATTAGAAAATGATTCTAAAATTATTATTACTACTATAGACAAATTAAGTATTTTTATTTCAAAAAATAAAACTCATGAAGTTTATAAAAAGCATATAGTATTAATATTTGATGAATGTCATAGAAGTCAATTCGGTTCTATGCATACAAGTATAGTTAAATCGTTTAAAAACTATCACATGTTTGGATTTACTGGTACTCCAATCTTTGCTAAGAATAGTAGTGCTTGTGGGAATCCTAATTTAAAAACAACAGAACAAGCATTTGGAGATAAGCTTCATACATATACAATAGTTGATGCTATTAATGATGGTAATGTATTACCATTTAAAATAGATTATATTAACACAATGAATATGAAAGAAGATGTATCAGACAAAGATGTTAAAAGAATAAACAAATCAGATGTATGGAATGATTCTAGAAGAATCACTAATACAACTGATTATATATTACAAAAATTTGATACTAAAACTAAAAGAGATAAAGTATATAAAGTTAAAGGGGCTAGTAAACGAGGATTCAATAGTATCTTTGCTGTATCTAGTATACCTTCAGCTAAATTATATTATTTAGAGTTTATTAAACAAATGAAAGAAAAAGGTATTAAATTAAATGTAGCAACTATATTTAGTTATAGTCCTAATGAAGAAGATCCAGAGGATGGAATTATTGATGAAAACTTTGATAATGAAAGATTAGATAAATCTTCAAGAGACTTCTTAGACGCTGCTATAAAAGATTATAATGATACATTTAAAACAAGTTTTGATACAACAAGTGATAAGTTTGAAAATTATTATAAAGATGTAGCACAACGTATGAAAGATAAAGAAATAGACTTATTAATAGTTGTTAATATGTTCTTAACAGGGTTTGATGCAACTACTCTTAATACTTTATGGGTTGATAAGAATCTAAAGCAACATGGATTAATACAAGCATTCTCAAGAACAAATAGAATACTTAACTCTGTAAAAAGATTTGGTAATATAGTTTGTTTTAGAAATTTAGATGATGAAACTAATGATGCATTAGCTTTATTCGGAGATAAGAATGCTGCTGGGTTAGTGTTATTAAAAAGTTTTGAAGATTATTATGAAGGTTATACAGATGAAAATAAAAAGAAACATATTGGTTATGTAGAACTAATAGAAGATTTAACTACTACATTTGAAGTAGGAGAAATGATTATTGGGGAGCAAAATCAAAAAGACTTTATTAAGTTATATGGACAAGTTCTAAAAATTAAAAATATACTTCAAGTTTTCGATCAATTTGAAGGTAATGAAATAATATCTGAAAGAGATTATCAAGATTATCAAAGTATGTATATTACTTTATATGAAAAATATTCTAAAGATAAAGATGATGAAAAAGAATCTATTAATGAAGATATAGAATTTGAAATGGAATTAGTAAAACAAGTAGAAATAAACATTGATTACATATTAATGTTAGTAGCTAAATTTCATAAATCAAATTGTAAAGATAAAGAAATACTTGTTGATATTAGAAAATCAATTGATGCATCTATTCAATTAAGAAGTAAAAAACAATTAATTGAAGATTTCATTGGATCAATGACACCAGAAACAGATGTAGATAGTGATTGGAAGTCTTATGTTAAAGATGCAAAAGATAAAGAATTAAAAAATATAATAACAGAACAATCATTAAAAGAAGAAGAAACAATCAAGTTTATTGATAATTCATTTAGAGATGGAAGTCTTAAAACTACAGGTACAGATATAGATAAAATCTTACCAGCTGTTAGTTTGTTTAGCAGTACAACAGTAAATAAAGTAGAAAAAAGAAAAACAGTTACTGAATTATTAATTAATTTCTTTGAGAAATTCTTTGGTGTATAATATTAAATTTAAAAATGTCGAACGTTTGTTTTTGCTAAAATTGTAATAAAATGTTAATCTATAATAGAAGAAATAAATGGAGAACCATATGACTAAATTCGAAAATATAAAATTATTTAAAAATGCGCAAAAATTAAAACTTAAAAATCATACATGGGAAGCAATTATTTTAAATAGAGAACTATTATTTGAACTTTTATTTCATTTATTATTGGATAAAACTAATTTATTTTATTATGCAACTCAGATGACAAGTACTAAAACAATTAATGAATCCAAGGAATTCATTAAAAAATTAATTGATAATGATATTATTGGAGATAGTCTAAATGATATTTTTTCGTCAATCGGTTGGGAAGACATAGATATTTCTAACTCAAGATTCCAAGGTGATTTAGGTGAGTATCTAATGACTATACTAATAGATACATATTTAGATTGTAAAACTATAATATCGAAAGTTTCATTGAAAACCTCTCCGAAGGTTTCGTCATTTGGCAATGATAATATATTTTACGATT
Organism: bacterium; assembly: GCA_044432925.1. Classification (GTDB taxonomy): domain Bacteria; phylum Bacillota_I; class Bacilli_A; order Acholeplasmatales; family Anaeroplasmataceae; genus JAWXUE01. Next base: position 25,966 of record JAWXUE010000015.1, read on the forward strand.
TTGAAAAGAATATATTATTTTATGGAGAAGCTAAATTTTACAATAGTGTTAAAGATGCTTTAAACTCTGCCACATCTAGTTTAAAATTACATAATGAATCTGAATTGAAATTTATTACAACACATAGTAATTTTATTATTGGTGAAGAACGAGAAGAATTGATAGAAAAATTAGAACTTAGAAAATATGGAGAATTTACAATAAAAAGCATTGTTTTTATTATAAATGACGATATACATTTGAAGGAAGACTATGATAAAATTTTAAATGATAAATCTAATAAAGATTCAAATTTTGATAATATTTTGAAAAACGACATTATTGTATTTTTGCCAATTTTGTCAAAAGAAGAATTTTTAGAATATTTTAAAAAGGAGATTGAATCAATTGAATGATAGATATCAAAAGGAATATAAGTATTTAAATGTAAATATATCTAAAGAAAGAAAGTCTTTTCTTAAGAAAGTATTATTGTCAAGTGATTTAGAAGAATCGTCAGAATTCAGTTTTTGGGATTTAGAAATGTATGACTCAAGAGACAATAATAGACAAAAAATTAAAAGTATTGCATTTATGTCAAAACTTAATCATAATATTCAATTAACTACTCAACAAGTAGAAATTTTAAGTATACTTAATGAATCTAGCTTGTTTTTAAGTGCACCGACTTCATTTGGTAAAACTTTTATTGTGCTTGAATTCATTAAAAGAAATATAAATAATCTAAACAATATTCTTTTTGTTGTACCGACTATAGCATTAATGAATGAATTAGTAAAAAAAATATATGATAATTTTTCTGATTACTATAATATATCTATTAATAAAGAAGAAGTTTTTAGTGAAAGAAATATCTTTATTATGGTTCCAGAACGAACAAATACCGAATTCATTACTATGTTAAAGGAGAAAAAATTAGATTTACTTATTATAGATGAAATATATAAGTTGCAATCAAAAAGAGTTGCAACAGATGATAGAATTATAACTATGAATAAAGCATATTTCGATTTAGTTAAGACAGCAACAAAAGTTATTCTTTTAGGTCCATTTATAAAAGATATATCATTCAATAATACTAATCTTAATATTACGAAATTCTTTACAAATTACTCCCCTGTATATAGTGAATTAATTACTTATGGTTCCGGTTGGATTGATAATTTAGATGTTAGTAAAAGTCAACTTATTTACTTCAATAAACCTCAAAATATATATAACAATATTGATATTATTCTTAGAAATATTAAAATAAATAATGAACTATGTATCCTCTATAAAGAAGAGATTGATTATTTATCAAATATAGGAGGAGAAAATTGGTATTTTGTAAAACTTTTAAAAAGAGGTATTGGTATACATCATGGGAAAACGCCAAATTACTTTAGAAAATTTTTAGAGGATGAGTATAATGTTGGTAACATAAAAACACTTTTATGTACAAGTACATTAATGGAAGGCGTTAATACTCCAACTAACTCTTTGATTGTAGTTGATGATCCAGATGGTGCTTTTGAATTTTCAAATTTAGTTGGAAGAGTTGCTAGGTTGAGTCCAGAAAATCCTGTAGTTGGTGAAGTATATGTATCAAACGAAATCTTTGATAAGTATAATGATGTTGATCAATGGAAGAATTTAACTATTTTAGCTGAAGGTGATGTTGCTAATTCAGAAGATGAATTATTATACTTTGATAAAACCGAGTGTGAGAAGAAAGGTAAATTGGAGCAGTATAATAAAGATATAGAGTATTTAAATAATAATTTTAATGTTACGAAAGAAAAAATTATAAATAAAACATTAAAATTTAAAACTGTTGTAAAATTTGCAAAAGGTGATTATAAAAGACAGTACAAATTAGCTGCATCTGTGAAACATTGCAACGATTTATCTATAAAATTGCTATTAAATATTTCACAAGATTGGAAAAAAGAGAAATTTCCATCAATTTCTTCAGAAGATGGATATCTCCAGTATAAATTTTATATTTTGAAAATTCTTAATAACGTATCTTTAGAAGTATTAGTTCAAAAGTTTAAAGATGATGTTCCAAATTATAAGCAAGTTGATATAGATATTTTTTTAGATAAAATAAATGAATTGGAAAAAATTATTAAATTTAAATTAATAATAATTAAAGATTATCTCGATTTATTTATCAAGCCTGATGAAATGACAAATGATTTGAAAAATTATTATAATTTATTGTGTGGATACACAGAAAGATCAATTGAGTGTAAGATATTAGATGACCTAGGTGTTGAAACTGTCGATGTACCTAATATAATAAAAAATTTAAATATGAATTCAGAAAAAATTTCAACATCTAATATCATTTCTAAAATTAAATCAAATAAATCGAAAATTTTAAGCAATGTAAAAAGTCCATTTACAATAAGAAACATAAATAAACTTTAATAATAGAACAAGCAAATACTCTATTAATTTATAGTGTTTATCTGTACACTAAATTATTAAACAATATCATAATAAATAAACTAACTACATATAAATTACATGAGGCGATTAATCATGAAAAAATTTATAGTAGTTAGTTTTATTTTATTTTTATGTATTTTTAATATATTAAAAGTAAATGCATATGAATATGCATCAAATGCTAAAGGAGCAATATTAATAGAAGAAGAAACAGGAGAAATACTTTATTCTAAGAATGAACATGATAGATTAATTCCTGCTTCTATGACTAAAATTATGAGTTTAATTTTAGTTTCAGAAAAAATAGAAAATAATAATATTAATTTAAATGATAATGTAACAATATCTGCTTATGCAGCTTCTATGGGTGGTTCTCAAGTTTATTTAAAAGAAGGAGAAGTATTAACTGTAGAAGATTTATTAAAATGTGTTACTATAGTATCTGCTAATGATGCTTGTGTAGCACTTGCTGAATTAACATATGGAAGTGAAGAGAGATTTGTATCTGAAATGAATCAAAGAGTAGAGGACTTAGGTCTTGAAAATACTTTATTTCAAGATACAACAGGTCTTACAGATGTTAATCACTATTCAAGTGCTTATGATATGTCTATGATGAGTAAACACTTATTAAATAATTATAAAGATTTAATACTTCCTTTTACATCAACTTATGATGATTATATAAGAGAAGATACTGAAAGTCCATTTTGGTTAGTAACTACAAATAAACTAGTAAAACATATCGAAGGCTTAGATGGACTTAAAACAGGTGTTTGATGTCTTTAATGCGCAAGAATAAAAAGAATAATAAAGTTCAAAGTGAGAATCAACTTACTTTGAACTTTCATTTTAGTTTCTAATGAAAAATATGTTGAAATATGGTATTATATTTATAAAAGTAAGAGAGGTTTTAATATGAAAGCAAATAAATTATGGATGTTAAAAGATTTTTTAAATACAAATAAAGTATTGTTTAAAATACCAGTATATCAAAGAAATTATGATTGGTCAGAATCTAATTGTAATAGATTGTTATTAGATATTAAAAATGTTATAGAAACTAATAATAAACATTTTATTGGAGCTGTAGTATATATGTCAGATGATACTAATTCAGTTTCATTAAATGAATATATTATTATTGATGGACAACAAAGAATTACTACTATGATGTTAGTTTTAAAAGCTTTATGTGATGTATCTTTAGATTTAATTAATGAATTAAATTTAAAAGATGATAAAATAGAAGAAGATATCAAACTATTAAATGAAACTGATGTTGTGTATGGTGATATAGATGAAGATTATCTTCATAATAAAAGATGTGATGAGAAATTTAAAATTAAATTAAAACCTATTAAAACAGATAATGAACAATTTGATTTATTACTAAAAAATAAATATGAACAGTTAAATAAAGAAAGTCATATATATTTAAATTATAATTTTTGTAAAGAAAAGTTTATTTTGTGGATTAAGCAAGGTATTACACCAAAACAAATATATAATGCTTTAGAAAAATTAGAAGTGGTTGAAATTGTATTACAAAAAGGTGAAGATGATCCTCAAGTAATATTTGAGAGTATTAACTCAACAGGGTTAGATTTAACTAATTCAGACTTAATTAGAAATTTTTTATTAATGAATGAAGAGGACCAAGATAGATTATTTGAAGATTATTGGTGTAATATTGAAAGAAATTTAAAAAGAAGTCATAGTTATAATGATATGGATAATTTCTTTAATAATTACGTTATTTATAAAACATCATCCCCAACAAATCTTAGACAACTTTATAACAAATTCGTTGATTTATCTAAAGAAATATCAAACGAAGAAATATTAAAAGAATTGAATCAATTATCAAAATATTATAAATTATTTATATATGGATGTGATACATATTCTAAAAAAATAAATTCTAGCTTAACAAAATTAAGATTATTAAATCAAACAACTTGTTATCCGTTTTTATTACATTTATTTAATGATTTTAATAATAATGTAATCACTGAAGAAGAAGTGAATAAGGTGTTAGAATTCTTAGTGTCTTATTTATTAAGAAGAATTGTTTGCGGTGTTCCATCAAACTCTTTAAGAGGATTATTCATCTATTTATATTGTCGTGTATTTAAAGTTAAAGAAAACAAAAAACATTATAGTGACACGATTATTACGTATTTTATGAATACAGTGTCTAAGGATTCGATACCAAATGATTCAGAGTTTAAATCTAGTTTAATAAATTCAAATATTTATCAAAATTCAGCACTATGTAAATTCTTATTATGTGACATTGAAAATGGAGATAGTAAAGAAGTTTTAGATTTTTCTAATCTTACTATTGAACATATTATGCCTCAAACTTTATCTATTGATTGGAGTCATATAGATAATGAGTATCATACCAATTATTTACATACATTAGGTAATTTATCTATTACAGGATATAACTCTGAATTATCAAATAAGAAATTCAGTGAGAAAAAAGAAATAATTATTGCTAATTCAAAAGCAAATGTTTTAAATAGTGATGTCATTAATCAAGAAGTTTGGAATGAAGAATCAATTAATAATAGAGCTAATAGATTATCTAAAATTATCTTAGATAGATATAATATAAATTATGTAGATAATAATAAAATATCTTTTGAATACACTAAAGAAATTTTATTTTCAGAAGAAGTTGAAGTTACAGGAAAGAAACTTGTATCTTTTAAATTTTATGATCAAATTTATAAACAAAATAAATTTTCTTTAATGTTAGTAGATGCATTTAAAATTTTACTAACTAAGCACGAAGGAAAATTAAGAGAATTTGCTGAAGATGGTTATTCAATGAATGTACAATATAAGCACACTCATTTATCGACTAATATTGTCGATTTAAGAAAGCCCAAGGAAGTAGGTTCGGGTATATGTATAGAAACTCATTTAAATGCGGATAGTTGTTGTTGGTTCATAACATCAATATTAAGGGATTTAAATGAAGATGCATCTAAATTCAGTTTATTTGTTGTTGATGAAGAGGAAATGGATGAGTAAATCAAATTCTTCTAAATATAAAATGCAATATGTATTGGATAGTAATAAAAATAAAATACATTTAAATGAAGCTGATAAAGAGGTAACATATTATTGTTATGATTGTGGTGGAGAAGTTTTTAAGAAAACTTCTAAAGATTTAAATGATTTCTTTTGTCATAAAAACTTGAATTATTGTATAAGTCATTCTAATAATAGAGAAATGAGTTTTTGGCATCTTATATTTAGAATATTCTTTAATAAAAATGAGTGTGAGTATAGATGTTTAATTGATGATGAATTACATATTGCAGATATTAATTCAGGAAATGTAGTAATTGAATTACAACATTCGAACGTTTCCATCAAAGAATTTAATTCTAGAAATAGTGCTTATAGAAAAAAGGAACAAGTAGTAATTTGGATTTTTGATATTACAGGTAGAAATAGCAAACAAGAATGTCCAAAAGATATGAATTATAAGATACCTCAACCATGTTTAGAAGGATTTGATTTTGATAAACAAAGAGAAAATGGAGTGTATATATATTTTCATTTTTCAAATTATATTTTAAATGATAAATTTTTTTTAATTTCATCTCATAAATTTAATGATAAAAATAAGTTTTATCATGAAAAACCTGTTAAGTTGATAGATGTATTAAGTTACCATAAAATTTATAGAAGTTCTAGATTAACAGACTTGTTTCTTCATTGTGATAAAGCAACTTTAAAGTGTTTAAACATAAGTGATGATAAGTTATATTACATATCTAATATAAAAACTCCTAAAGTAACTGATAAGGAATCAGGTAAAGATGTTACTGATGAAATGAAAATAAATAAGTTTGATGCTTGCTGGGAGATAAAAGGGATTATACATTAAGATAGTGAAAAAGTTCAAAGTAAGAATTAAAATACTTTGAACTTTTTAAAAAATAAAAAGTTACAAATATCAACATATTAAGATATTTTATTATATAAATTTTTATAGAAATATGATATAATTGTTAAGAACTTTACGGAGGTGTTAAATATGGATAATAATGAAAGAAATAAAATTTTATTTAAATCAGCAAATAAACTAAGAGGTGCTCTAGCAGCTCAGGAGTACATGCATGTTGTTTTAGGACTGATATTTTTAAAATATCTTTCAGATAGATTTGTAAAAAGAAAAAATGAACTAATAGCAGAAGGCAAAGGTTTTGAAAATGATTCGGATTTTTATACTAGTAAAATGGTGTTTTGGGTACCTGAAGAATCTAGATGGGAATTTATCTCTAAGTTTTCAAAGGAAGAAGAGCTTGGTAAAAGATTAGATCAAGCTTTTATTAATATTGAAGATGTAAATCCATCGTTAAAAAATATCTTACCTAAAACATACTCTAAATTAGAGGTTGATAAAAGATCACTTGGTGAATTAGTTGATTTGTTTACTAATGAATTAGACACAACTAATACTGAGGGAGATTTCATAGGGAAAGTATATGAATATTTTATGGGTAAATTTAATAATAAAAATGATGGTGGAGAATATTATACCCCTCAATGTATTGTTGACTTACTTGTAAATATGATTAAACCATTTGAGGGTAAAGTTTATGATCCTTGTTGTGGAAGTGGAGGTATGTTTGTTCAATCTGCAAAATTTGTTGAAGGACATCAAGGGAGCTTACATGATATTTCTGTTTATGGTCAAGAGAAAATAGCAACAACATGGAGACTAGCTAAAATGAATTTAGTTATTAGAGGAATTGAAGCAGATTTAGGAGAATCTCATGGAGATACATTTCATGATGATAAACATAAATCATTAAGAGCAGATTACATTCTTGCTAATCCTCCATTTAATATAAAGGATTACGGTCATGATTTGTTACTGGAAGATCCTAGATGGAATTACGGGACACCGCCAGAAGGAAATGCTAACTTTGGTTGGATACAACATATTTATTCAAAATTATCACCAAATGGTGTTGCAGGGTTTGTTTTGGCTAATGGTAGTTTATCAACTAAACAAGAGCATGAAATAAGAAAAGCTATGATAGAAGATGGTGTCATTGATTGTATAATCACATTACCAGATAAATTATTTTTAACTTTTAAAGGACCAACTTGTTTATGGTTCATTAGAAAGAAACAATTAAAAGAAGAAACATTATTTATAAATGCAGATAATATGGGAGTAATGATTGATAGGGCTAATAGAGAATTGACAAGTAAAGAAATTGAAAAAATAACAACTACTTATCATAATTGGTTAAAAGATGATGATTATAAAGATGAAAAAGGTTTTTGTTTTTCAGCAGACAAAAATACAATAAAAGAACACGATTATACATTAGTTTCTGCTAGATATGTTGGAATTGATACAAGTGATGAATTAACAACAGAAGAAATTGAAACTCAACTTAAAGTCGTTGGTACAGAATTGAAAGAATTATTAAAAAAAGATGAAGAGTTGAAGGTTAAATTAAATAGTATCTTAGAAATTCTATAATATCAATTATGTGTTGTTGAATTTTTATATCGTGTAAAGAAATATTTATATTGAGTATATCAATAGGCTTTACCCTATAAACTTTCATACCAGTTATATATTGACTTATAGTTTTAAGAAATAAATTACTTTGAAAATAATAATTTAAATAATTTGGTAAAACTAGATCAGATATAATTTTAATTAAATGAGTTTCCATACCAGCCATAATTTTTTCATTTAATTCATTCTCAATCAATATACATTTACCTAAATCAGCGTGATTTTCTGATGTTAAGTTCATAATGATATCATTATGCTGGATTTGAAATTTCGGATTATAGTACTCATTATTTACTTTAATGATAGAATTTTTATTTTTTTGTATATTTAATTTATTATTATATTTTTTATATACATCACCATAGTGTATATACGGAATATCAAAATTTATAGAGGTATTTTCTCTTGAAATAGGACAACTTCTATTAAATGTTATCAAATTTTTTAGTTTCATTATTTACCTACTTTCTTAAAGGAGTGATTTTTATGTATTTAAAGGAAAAGTTTAAAATAATTCGAGCCATTACAACATCAAGAGAATTTCTAAATAATTCAAATGATGGAATAAAATGTATTCATTATGGTGATATTTATAAGCACTACAAAAATAAAATCATCAGTCATCAACAAATTATAAATTCATTTAAATTGAATGTTAAGGAGTCCAGAATAATTAAAAATGATTCTATTATTTTTCCAGATGTCACAGAAACTATTAGTGATTTTGGAGTGTTTACATTAGTTAAATCCAAAAAAGAATATGTTAATGGAACACACACATTTTCATTAACAGAGATTTCAAATAACGGAGAGTTGAATTATCTATTTTATTATTTACAAGCACCATCAAATAGAAAAAGATTACAAAATTTATTATTAGGAACTACTGTATTTCAAATATCTTTAAAAGATTTAGAAAAATTTGAGTTATTAAACTACCATGATAAAGAAAAGCAACAACACATAATTGATATTATAGGAAGTATTGATGAAAAGATAGAAAATAATAATTCTATAATAGAAAAAAGTAATGAACTATTGAATTATTACTTCAAAGAATTATATAGTAGCAATA
>JAWXUE010000016.1:0-6724 GCA_044432925.1 bacterium
CTTGTAACCCAGTAGCACCAGTTTCACCCTTCATACCTTGAGAACCAGTGTCACCTTTAGGACCTTGAATTCCAGTTTGACCAGTTAACCCTTGAATCCCTTGAATCCCTTGATCTCCACGCTCACCAGTATCCCCTTTAACTCCAGTGTCACCTTGAAGACCTTGAACACCTTGTAAACCTTGATCACCCTTAGGACCTTGAAGTCCTTGTTCTCCTGTTATACCAGTTAAACCTTGAACACCAGGTGCACCTTGAGGACCTATCGTCCCAGCTGGACCAGGAATCCCTTGAGGTCCTTGTTCACCTTTACATCCAGTGTCTCCTTTAGGTCCTCTAACACCTGTGTCTCCACGCTCTCCTTGAATACCTTGGATACCTTGAGGTCCGATTTCTCCATCTTCCCCCTTAGGTCCACGAGGTCCACGAGGTCCTTCTGGTCCAATACAACCACGCTCACCAGTATCTCCTTTTGGCCCCATAGGGCCTACACAATGATGATCATGATGACAGTCTCTTACATTGGATAATTCTCTAAACATATTATCTTTAATATCCTTATTAAATCCTCTAGATAAGCCATTATCTATATTTTTATTTATGTTTTCATCGTTTAGTTCTTTGAAAGTTTTATCTATCACTTTGTCACTCCTTTTTTTATAATTGAAGAATTGATCTTCTAATATAATATATGAGTAATATTTAATAACGTTTGTATACTTTACACAAAATTAAATATTATTTTTATTAAGTTTATTTTAAGGTTATTATGATATAAATATATAAAGGAGTGGTTTAAAATGAAAAATAAAATAATTTTATTATCATTACTATCATTGTTAACATTAACTGGTTGTAGTGATAGAGATGCTTATGAAGTACCTGAGTTTCACATTAATACAGTAGAAGATTTATTAGATGGTAGTAGTATATTTTCAAATAGAGATTTACGTACTTATGATGAAATAGATCAAAGTGATATAACTTATATAAATCTAGATGGTCCAGGATTAGAAATAACTCAAGAAGGAATATATGAATTAAGTGGAAACATAAATAATGGACAAATAGTTATTAATGCTACAAGTAGTGATAAAATTCAATTAATTTTAAATAATCTTACGATTACAAATGATGAGTGTGCTATTTATGTTTATAAAGCTGATAAAGTATTTATAACTTTAAAGGATGATTCAATAAATACATTAACATCAACAAACCTAACAGATGATATTGATGGAGTTATTTATTCTAAGGACGATATAACGTTCAATGGATATGGTACATTAAATATTAATTCATCTATTCACGGTATAGTAGGAAATGATGATGTTGTATTAGCTCAAGGTATATACAATATAACATCTACTAAACGAGGAATTGATGCTAATGATTCTATTAGAATTAATGATGGGACTTATAATATAACAAGTGGAAAAGACGCTATTAAAGCAGATGAGGATGATGAATTAAAAGGATTCATTTATGTTAATGATGGAACATTTAATATTAATTCTTTAGAGGATGGATTTGCAGCATCTAATGTGCTTGAAATAATGAATGGTGATTTTAATATTACTACAGGTGGTGGATTTGATGAAGTATTAAATGATTTAACAGTAGGAGAAGGTTCAGGTGGAGTTACACAACCTACTGATTTATTAACATATACTATGCAATCAATTAGAACTAATGGACTAATTATTAGAGATGGAACATTTGATTTTTCTTCATATGAAGATTGTATTCACTCTAATGGTAATTTATTAATTGAAGGTGGGAATATTACATTATTATCAGGTGATGATGCATTACATGCTGATGATTGTATGCTTATAACAGGTGGTACTATTAATATAACAAATTGCTATGAAGGTATAGAAGCTGACTTTATAACTATAACAGACGGAAATATTAAAGTAATTGGATATGATGATGGAATAAATGTTGGGAGTGACGAAGGAGTATTAACAATTTCAGGTGGGACGATTTATGTTTCTACAAAAGGAGACTGTATTGATTCAAATGGAGACTTTGTTATGACTGGTGGTAATGTTACTTTATTTAGTGAAGCTATTTACACAATGGGTGACTATGCTATTGATGTCAGTGGGGTTGTAACATTTACAGGTGGTACAATTGTTGATGAAAATGGTGATGATATTGATCCTACAAAATCAAATTCTACAAGTAATAGTAGACCTGGCAGATTTTAAGAATATATATTTAAACTATATCTTTTAAAAATATAATAACATTGATATAATTAAAATGGAGGTGTTAAAATGAACTTAAAAGAATTTAAATTAAAAGTAGAACAAGAAGATGATTGGGCACCAGGTTGGGAAGCAATTGAAAATGCATTTTCAAAAAAATATGATAAAGAACCTCTTCATTATGTTTGCACTCTTCATGCATCTATGGGTGGAAATGATTTTTTAAACGGTACATCTATTTATCAAAATGAATCACAAGAACATTTAGTTACATTTGGTATGAGTGAATTATTTGTTGATGAAGAATGTTTTGGTGATGAATATAGTGGATGGGGATATGAAATGACTGCTAAATGGTCAAGTGATAAAGATCAATCTGTGTATAGACCTTTTTTTAATCATTTAGTACATCACTTTGCTAGATATACATTTACACAAAGTGCAGATTTTAGTGATGGCCATGTTGTTATTTGTAATGTAGCAAATCATTTAAATAATTTAGGGATAAAAGCAGAGTCAAACATTGCAGCATTTGTATCAGTGTATGATACAGAAATAGAAACATTAAATACTTGTTATGGCGAAGTAATGATGCTGCAATTAATAGGATTAACACATGAGGAATTAGAGTTAGTAAGAGAAGATATGTTTAATGCATATTTAATTACTGAAAAAATTAGAAAAGATAACCCATTATTATTAAATGATTTACTAAGAAAAAAATCATATTTATTATAATTAAATTAATACAAAGAGATAACATTATTTCTTTGTATTTTTTTTAGGTAAAGATTGGAAATCCTTTATAAAAAATATAAAGTATTGTATAATTAAAATAAAGATTTAATTTCAAGGAGTACTAATATGATAAAAGCAATAGCAGTAAGCGAAGGAATAGTAATAAGTAAAGTTTTTAAAATTGATGGGTTAAATTTAAAAATAAAAAGAAAATATATTAGTGATACTCAAAAAGAAATAAAAAGATTTGAAGAAAGTGTTGTATACTCTTCAAATCAAATAGAGATTTTAAGACAAACAGCTTTAAAAAGATTTGGTTCTGATAAAGCTGAAATATTTGAAGCTCATCTATTAGTGATACAAGACCCAGAATTATACAATCAAGTTAAAAATTTAATAATAGAAGAAAAAGTAACAGCAGAATATGCTTTACTTAAAGTTAGAAATAATTTTATTGATATATTTAGTGCTATGGAAGATAACACTTATATGCAAGAGCGTGCATTTGATATAAAAGATACAACAAATAGAGCTCTTGCTTATTTAACAAATCAAAAGTATGCAGATTTATTAAATATAAAAGAAGAAGTTATTATAATAGCAAATGATTTATCACCTAGTGAAACTGTATTATTAGATAAAAAATATGTTAAAGGTATAATTACTAATATTGGTGGTAGAACTTCACATGCAGCTATTATTACAAGAAGTTTAAGTATACCTTGTATAGTTGGTGCAAATGATATTACTAATAAATGTGTTGATAATGATGTTGTAGTTTTAGATGCTATTGAAGGGAAAATATTTATTAATCCAAGTGATATATTAATCAATGAATATAATGAAAAAATAACAGGATATAATGAACATTTAGAAATAGTTAAACAATATAAAGATAAACAAACAATAACTAAAGATAATCATAAAATAAAAATTTGTGCTAATATTGAGGGGACAAGAGATTTATCTAAAGTAATAAATTATGGTGCTGAAGGAATAGGTTTATTTAGAACAGAATTTATTTATATGGAAAATATGAGTTTACCTACAGAAGAAGAACAATTTAAAATATATAAAGATGTATTATCATCTACTACAAATTCAGTTATTATGAGAACACTAGATATAGGTGGAGATAAAAATTTACCTTATTTAAACTTAGATGAAGAAATAAACCCAGCCCTAGGTTATAGAGCAATAAGAATGTGTTTAGATAAAAAAGAATTATTTAAAACACAACTTAGAGCTTTACTAAGAGCAAGTATATATGGAGAATTAAAAATAATGTTTCCTATGATTTCTTTAGTAGAGGAATTATTTGAAGCAAAACAATTATTAAAAGAAGTAGAATTAGAATTAATAAAAGAAGGTTTTGAAATTAAAGAATATCAAGTAGGAATGACAGTAGAAGTACCTTCGGCTGCAATACTAGCAGATCACTTTGCTAAACATATAGATTTCTTTAGTATAGGTACAAATGATTTAATTCAATATACATTTGCTGCTGATAGATTAAATCAAAAAGTTTCTTATTTTTACCAACCTCTACACCCAAGTGTTTTAAGGTTAATAAAATATGTTATTGATTGTGCGCATAAAGAAAATAAAATAGTTGCAATGTGTGGAGAAGCAGCATCAGATATCAATGTAATACCTATTTTAGTAGGGTTTGGATTAGATGAATTTAGTATGTCTCCTGCTTTAATCCCAGCATCTAGATTCTTAATATCTAAACTAAATAAAAATGAATTATCGAAATTATCTAATCAATTTTTATTATGCGAAACAAGCGAAGAGGTAATGGGTTTAATAACTGAAAAGTTTAAATAAACGTCGTAACAAAGACAAATATTATAAAATATAAAACAATAAAATCTTTAATTATAATAATAGTAATTAAGGATTTTTTCTTTTTATTAAAACAACTTATTTAATAGTTATTAAAATTAAAAATTAATGAGTTTTAGTAGGTGATATTTAAAAGAGTCAATTTGTTGAAACCTGTTGATATTTATGTTATAATATGCAAGATGTATATTAAAAAAATAATATAGGTAAAGAGGTAAGAATTATGATGCGAATTGGATTAGATGTTGGGTCGACAACAATAAAATGTGTAGTAGTAAATGAAAAGAATGAAATAGTATTTAAAGACTATCAAAGACACTTTGCACAAATAGCAGAAAAAATAAAAGAATTTTACAATGTTATTATTGAAAAATTCCCTAATGAAAAAGAAATTTCAATGAGAATAAGTGGTTCTGCTGGGATGGGTCTTGCTACAGATTTAGGTATTCCTTTTGTACAAGAAGTTTATGCTACTAGATTAGCTGTTAAAACATTATTACCAGAAACTGACACAGTAATAGAGTTAGGTGGAGAAGATGCTAAAATCTTATTCATTTCTAATACTATGGAAGTAAGAATGAATGGTACTTGTGCGGGTGGTACAGGTGCATTCGTAGATCAAATGTCTACTTTATTAAAAGTTACTCCTACAGAAATGAACGAGTTAGCTAAAAAACAAGAAAAAATTTATACAATTGCTTCACGTTGTGGAGTATTTGCTAAATCAGATATTCAACCTTTATTAAATCAAGGTGCTAAAAAAGAAGATATTTCAGCAAGTGTATTTTGCGCTGTAGTTAACCAAACTATCGGTGGATTATCACAAGGTAGAAAAATTGAAGGTAATGTAGTTTATTTAGGTGGTCCTTTAACATTCTTTGGAGAATTAAGAAATCAATTTGACTTAGCATTAAATTTAAAAGGATTCTTACCAGAAGATTCTTTATATTATGTTTCATTTGGTACAGCAATTGCTAAAGAAGATAAAACATTTGATGTTAATGAATTAAAAAAAGCATTAAATGGTTATAAAGCAGTTGGTGAATATAATAGTTGTCCTGCTTTATTTAAAGATGAAGCTGAATTTAAAGAATTTAGTGATAGACATAAAATTAATGAAGAAATAGAAATAAGTCCTTTAAAAGGAAAAGCATATATTGGTATTGACGCTGGGAGTACAACACTTAAAGGTGTAGTTATTGGTGAGGATGAAAAAATTGCTCATTATAAATATATTTCAAATGGTGGTAACCCTGTTTCTTTAGTTAAAGAATTTTTAACTGAAGTATATGAAAAATTTCCAGATATAGTTGTAGCTGGATTTGGTACAACTGGTTATGGTGAAACTATTGTTAAAAATGCATTCTTAGCTGATAAAGGTGTTGTAGAAACTTTAGCTCACTTCACAGCTGCTAAGAAATTTAATCCTAATGTTGATTTCATTATTGATATTGGTGGTCAAGATATAAAATGTTTTAAAATTAGAAATAAAACAATTGATAATATCTTCTTAAATGAAGCATGTTCTTCAGGTTGTGGTTCGTTTCTACAAACATTCGCTGGTGCATTAGGTCAAGATATAGAAGACTTCTCTAAAAAAGGATTATTTGCTGATAAACCTGTTGAGTTAGGTTCTAGATGTACAGTATTTATGAATTCATCTGTTAAACAAGCTCAAAAAGATGGTGCATCTATTGAAAATATTTCTGCTGGGTTATCTATTTCAGTAGTGAAAAATGCTTTATACAAAGTAGTAAGAATTGCTAATCCTAGTGAATTAGGTTCTAACATAGTTGTACAAGGTGGTACATTCTTAAATGATGCTGTATTAAGAGCATTTGAAAAAGAATTAAATTTAAAAGTAGTAAGACCAAATATCGCTGGATTAATGGGTGCTTATGGAGCTGCTTTATATACTAAAGA
>JAWXUE010000016.1:6824-29640 GCA_044432925.1 bacterium
TGTCCTGTAGTAGCTTATTACCCAGAGGTTATTGATGCTAATGTTGATTTAAATAAATTATTAATAAAAGATTATTTAGGGATACATTTAGAAAAATATTTCCCTACTAAAATGACTGAAGTTTTAAATAAATATTATAAAGATGTAAAATTAAAAGAAGTAACTAAAGCTGCTAAAGCAGGTTATGCTGCATATGAAGAGTTTATGGTTAAAATAAGAAATAAAGGTAAAGAATTATTAGCAATTGCTAAAGAAAAAGATATGCCTATTATTGTTTTAGCTGGTAGACCTTATCACTTAGATTCAGAAATTAATCATGGTGTAGATCAATTAATTTGTGAGAGTGGTGCTGTATTAGTTACTGAAGATTCAATTTCAGATTTAAATAAAAATAAAGTAGATATAACTGTATTAAACCAGTGGACATATCATGCTAGATTATATGATGCTGCTCAGTATATTGCTGATAGTGGAGATAACTCTATTAATTTAGTTCAATTAGTTTCATTTGGTTGTGGTATTGATGCTGTAACAACAGATGCAGTAAGAGGTATCTTAGAATCAAAAGGTAAAATTTATACTCAATTAAAAATTGATGAGATAACAAATTTAGGTGCAATTAAAATAAGATTAAGAAGTTTATTTGCAGCAACAGGAATGGGAGAATAATATGGCATTCGTAGAATTTACAGCTGAAATGAAAAAAACACATAAGATTCTTTTACCTAATATGTGTGATATTCATTTTAGAATCTTAGAAAAAATGTTCAAATCATATGGTTATGATATTGAATTATTAACAAACACAAACTCTGAAGTTATTGATGAAGGATTAAAATATATCCATAATGATATGTGTTACCCAGCATTATTAACTGCAGGTCAAATGATTGATGCACTAAAAAGTGGTAGATATGATTTAAATAAAGTAGCTTTAATCATGTCTCAATCAGGTGGAGGATGTAGAGCATCTAATTATATTCATTTAATTAGAAAAGCTTTAGCAGATATGGGATTAGGACATATTCCTGTAATTTCATTTAGTACATCTGGATTAGAAAAACATAGTGGTTTTGAAATATCTCTAGCTATCTTAAGAAAACTTATTGGTGCTTTAGTTTACGGAGATTTAATGATGTTATTAAGTAATCAAGTAAGACCTTATGAAGTAAATAAAGGTGAAGCTGATAAATTAGTAGCAACATGGGTTGATAAAGTAACTGATTTGTATGAACAAGGTACTGGATTTAAATCTAGTCATATGAAAAAAATATTCCCTGATATTGTTAAAGGATTTGAAAATATTGAAGTTAATATTGTACCTAAAGTTAAAGTAGGTGTAGTAGGAGAGATTTATGTTAAATACGCTCCTATTGCTAATAATAACTTAGAAAAATTCTTAGCAGAACAAGGATGTGAAGTAATGGTTCCTGGTATTATGGGATTTGTATTATATTGTATGGACGTTGGTTTAATAGATCATAATTTATATGGTGGTACTTTTGGTAAAAAATTCTCAGGTCAATTATTATATAATTTCTTAGAAAAATTTGAAACTACTTTAATTAATTCATTAAATGGTTCAAGATTTACTAAACCTGCTACATTTAAACATATTAAAGAATTAGCTGAACCTATCTTAGGTTTAGGTTGTAAAATGGGAGAAGGTTTCTTATTAACAGGAGAAATCATGGAATTAATTGAACATGGTTATGGTAATGTTGTATGTGCTCAACCATTTGGTTGTCTACCAAATCATATTGCTGGGAAGGGTATGATTAGAAAAATTATTGGCGTTGAACCTAATGCTAATATTGTTTCTATTGATTATGATCCAGGAGCAACAAAAGTAAATCAAGAAAATAGAATTAAATTAATGTTAGCTGTTGCTAAAGAAAGATTAGAACAGGAGTAGTTATGAATAAAAATAAATTTATTAATATAAAGAATTTAAATAATTATACTAATATAGAATGTTTAATAAGTAGTTATTCGTTTATCAATAGTCCTAATGAAGATATTAATAACACATTACATATTGTTATAGGTAATGCAAATGATATTAATAAATTAAATTTATTAGAAAGTACTATTTGTATAACTGATGGTAAAATTGATAATCATAGTTTTATTTTTGTTAATAATATAGAAGAAGAAGCAGCAAAAGTTATTCAATTATTAGCTACTAATTTCTTCACGGCCCAGCAAATAAACATTGATTCTGAAGATGTTAAAATGTTATCTATTCAGAAAAAACAAATGTTTGTAGTTGTATCTTATAGTGATAATTTAGTTGAAGCTACATTTGATGTAGTTGCTCAATTAAAAGAAATTGATTTAACTAAAATTGAAAATGCTATATTTAATATTACATCAAAAGAAAACTTAACTTTATCTACTATTAATAATTGTGTAGAAATTATTAGAAGAAATACTAATGATGAAATAAGTTTAATTTTTGGTACAGGTATTGATAGCAATCCTTTAAATAGTAATATTTTTATCATGTTAACTTAAAATAAAACCCTCTAAAATTTTAGAGGGTTTTATTTATAGTTTAATTTTAATTGTAAATATTTTGTTATTAACATATGCAGTAACACTACATTGATGATTATCTAATATTTTTTTAACAATAGATAAACCTATTCCATAACCTGAAATATTTTGATTTCTAGATTCATCTATACGAACAAATCTATTAAAAATATGATCGTAATTACCAGGTTCTAAATTAGTTTGATTACTAAAAGTTAACTCTTTATTATCAAGTGATATAAAAGCATTATTATTTGAACAATACTTTAAAATATTATCTAATAATAATTTTATTGTATCTCTAATTTGTTTTTCATTTCCATTAAAAGTTACATTAATAGAAGAAGTAATAAGTAGTTCAATTTTCTTTTCATCAAATGCATTTTTATAATCATTATAAACTTCATAAATCGCATCAGTAAGCGAAAATTCAGTTTTTATTATATTAGTATTTAACTCTTCAATCTTAGATAACTCAATTAAATTACTAGTTAATAATTCTAGTCTTTCTACTTGACTTTGAATACTTAAAGTCCAATCATTTTCTATTTCTTCAATTTTTAAAACATCTAAATTTGCTTTAATAATTGTAATAGGAGTTTTTAATTCATGAGAAACATTAGTTATAAATTCTTTTTGATTCTCTTCATTTTTAATGAAAGGTTTTAAGATATAAGAAGAACATAAATATATAATTATATATACACCTAATATTCCTAATAAAGATATTATTATTGAATTAATAAAGAAATCTTCTGTAACTTGAATTTCACGTTCTATATTACTTAATATTAATTTATTAGAATCAATAGCATACATGAAATCTTGGTATCTACCTCGATCTTTATTTTGACTTACAATAGATGTAATTAAATCTTCTAATACATATGATTCATTTAAAAACCCTTGTGTTATTGTACAAGAAGGTATATCTACAATAAGAATATATTTTAAAACAATAGTACTATTTTCATCCTCAAGTCTATTATCTAAAACATGTGAAATGACATTATCATGTTTTTCTAATGTAGAAGAATAATTAGATATATTTATAATTCCTACTATAATTAATACAACAAATAAGATAGATAAATAGGTGATAAATAAAAATTTTCTTTTTAATTTTTTTAACATTCTATCACCTCTAAAATATAACCTAATCCTCTAGATACTTTAATAGTAGCATTTGAATTTAATAATCTTAGTTTCTTTCTTAAATAAGAAATATAAGTCCATAAAACAGTATCAGATGCATCTCCATCACAATTCCATATTTTTTCAAATAAGATATCTTGAGAAATTATTTTATTTTTATTTTCAATTAATAATTTCATAATTAAAAATTCTTTTTTACCTAAAATAAATTCTCCATTATTATTTTTAATAGTATAAGTATCTAATTCTAAAGTTAAATCACTAAATACATAATTGTTTAATATAACATCTTTTCTACGTAATTGAGTACGTATTCTTGCTAATAACTCAGAAGAAGCAAAAGGTTTAGTAATATAATCATCAGCACCTAAGTCTAATGCATTAACTTTATCATCTAATAAGTTTTTAGCTGTTAGCATAATTATTTTAACATCTAAATTATTTTCTCTTATTTTTTTAAGAATATTAATTCCATCTAAACTAGGAAGCATAACATCTAATAGTATAAGGTCATATTGATAAGTTTGAATATAATCTAAACTTTCTAATCCATCATGAACTAAATCAACATTATATTTACTATGTTCTAAAATCTTTTTTAAACTTTTTGCTAATTGAACTTCATCTTCGACTAAAAGTATTCGCATTATCTCACTTCCTTATACTTGTTCTTCTAATAATCTCATTAAGTCTTCTTTAGAGAAAGACCAATCATTTTTATCATTTTGTTTTATATTTATTTTTTTAATTTTAATATACTTATTACGGAAATATAAAATTACTGTAATACTACTTATTATTATAACACTTAATATCAAAAATTGTACTATTGAACTAAGTATTTGATTAAATGCATATTCAATAGGTAAATCACTAATATCAAAGTCTGGTCTTTGTGGTCTTTGTCCACCACTAGGTTTAGTCATTCCTTCTGGTTTAACGAATCCCTCAGGCTTACCACCAATACCAAAGTTTTTATTTCCTCCACCTCTAGATCCTGTTGATAAACTCATTAATCTAGTAAAGTAAGAAGAGAATGAACTGAATTTAGATCCCATCATTGTTGCATAACTATAAAATGTAGTTGAAATAGAAACGATGATAGTTATAAAAGCAAGACCAGCGTCCATTTTAAATATACTTTTTTTATTTTCTGAATTATAACTTCTATTAAGTCTTCTTTCTACCCAAAAACTTAAAATATATAAAGAAGAAAATCCAATGAATAAAGGTAGTAATAAACTAGATAAGAAGAAGTAAGATAATATAGTAGCAACAATTAAAACAGCTTTAATAATATAAAATACTTCAATATCTAATTCAGGTTTATCACCTTTTCGTCTTTTTCTAACACCTAATAAATCTTCTGTTTCTTTTTTTCTTATTTTTTTATTTTTAGCACTTTGTTTTCTATTATTTAATTTTTGTTTGTTCACAATATCACCTCTTACTCAAATCTTAAAGAAGTGATAGGGTCTAGTTCTGATGCGTTTATAGCAGGAGAAATCCCTGATATTGTTGATACAACCACACTAGCAAATACTCCTGCTAAATAATAAAGAGGATTAATAGAAATAAAGATTGTTTCAACAGTTAAATAAGTAGTAAGATTTGTTACTAATGTAATTATTAGACACATAGTACAACCAAGAAGAGCACTAAATAAACCTAATAAAACAGCTTCAAAACAAAACATTTTTCTAATGTCTTTCTTTTCACAACCAATTGCTTTTAATATACCTATTTCTTTTGTTCTTTCAACAACTGAAATATAAAAAACAATAAATATCATAATAGCACCAACTACCATTGAAGCAGCAGATACACCAGTTAAAACATTACCACCTAAATGAATATAATCAATTATAACTTGAGCCTCAGAATCAAATTGAGAACTACTATAACCTAAAGTAGTTAATTCATCCATGATACTAGATACTAAACTAATCTCCTCAGCAATTAAATAAGCTTTATTAATATAACTTGTTGCAGCAATTGAACTAAGGTTAGTAGTATACATATACATTTCTGTAGAACTTGATTCAGTACTATAAATACCGCTTATTCTTACAGATACTGTTTTACTAGCATAACTTACCGTAATAGTTTCTCCTAAAGCATTATATATTCCATCGCTTGATAAACTTAATGCTAAAGATTCATTAATTATTACCTCACCTTCTGAAGGGTCATTACCAATTAATACATCAGGAGCACATTCTATTAAATATGTATTAATATAATTAATATCCTCACCACTAACTGTAGCACCAGATACAGTTCTTGCTGTATAAACTTCAGTTACACCACTAATTTCTGATAACTCTTCGATGTCTGAAGTGCTCCATTGTGTAGAAGAAGTAGTATCAAATCTACCTTTATCTACCTCAATTTGTTTTGATAAAGGATCATCATTATAAATATCAGTAACATATTTAGTTAAACCACTAGATAAATTTAAAATTAATATCATCGAAACAATAGATATTGCAATACCAATACTAACTATTATATTTCTAGATTTATTTCTTATAATATTACCTTTAGCTATATTCATTGTTTCTTTATTAGATAAAGGTTTATTTTCAAATTGCTCATATTCTTTAACAACACTATCGTTAGCATATAGCGTTTCATCGCTTTTTACTAAACCTTCTTCAATACTAATCTTTCTTGAACACTTATTAGCAATAGTCTCACTATGAGTAACAATTATTACTAACTTACCTAAATTAGCAATTTCAGTTAAAATATTAAATACAATATCAGCTGATTCCTTATCTAATGCCCCTGTAGGTTCATCAGCTATAATAATAGAAGGGTTATTAGCTAGCGCACGTGCTATAGCAACTCTTTGTTTTTGTCCACCTGATAACTGTGCAGGAAGTTTATTTTTTTCATCTTCTAATCCAACCATTTTTAATAATTCAATTGCTCTATTACGTCTTTTCTTTTCATCTACTCCATTAACAATCATTGCAATTTCAACGTTTTGTAATAAAGTCATATGAGATATTAAATTATAATTTTGAAAAATAAATCCAATACTTTTCTTACGATAGTAGTCCATTTGTTTTTCTGTATAATCACTCATATAAGAACCTTTAAAAGCAACACTACCTGAAAAATCATTGTCTAACCCACCAATAATATTTAATAAAGTAGACTTACCAGAACCACTCTCTCCTAATAAAGAAACTAATTCTCCTCTTTGAAAATCAATTGTAATTCCATTTAAAACTTTTTGTACACTATCATCACCTAATTTGTATACTTTATTTATATTTGCTAATCTTAAATAACTTGCCATATATATTCCTCCATTTTAATAAAATTATATAATATGAACCTTAAATAAAACTCAAAATATTTAACTAGTTTTTTAATAAAAAAAATGTTATATTATAAGTAGAGAAAGTAGGTGTTTATAATGGATTTTTTAAATAATTTAGATCCTAATATTATTAATGAATTACAAATTAATAGAAAAAAATATCAAGAGTTAATGATGCATTATGAATGTGCTATGATTGAGGTTAAAACTAAACTTGATGTATTAAATAAAGAATTATCAATGTTTGAGGAGAGAAATTCTTTTGATTCAGTTTTATCAAGACTTAAATCACCTGAAAGTATTTATAATAAATTACAAAAATTCGGTTATAGTTTTAATGTTGAAAATATTGAAAAGTATATAGAGGATGTCGCTGGGATAAGAGTAATATGTTCATTTCAAGATGATATTTATAATATTGCTAAATACTTATGTGATCAAGATGATGTGAAAGTAGTTTTAATTAAAGATTATATAAGAGAACCTAAAGATAATGGTTATAGAAGTTTCCATTTAGTATTAAGTGTACCAATATTTTTATCTAACCAAAAGAAACATGTAAATATTGAGGTTCAGTTTAGAACTATAGCAATGGACTTTTGGGCATCTTTAGAACATAAAATGAAATATAAAAAAGATATAGAAAATATAAAAGAAATTACTACTGAATTAAAAGATTGTGCTGATTTAATTACTGAGATAGATATTAGAATGAATAGAATAAAAGATAGAATTGTAGGGAAAGAATAATGGTTAAAGTACAAATAAAAGAAAGAAATATTTTAGAGTTATTAGAAGATGCTAAAAAAGGTGATTTAATTGACTTAAATTTAGTTACATCGATTGATTATGATTTAATTAATTCTAAAATAGAAGATGCTTTTCAAGAAAGATTAAAAAAAGAAGTAGAGAATACTAAAAATAATACTTTATTATCAGTACAAACAGAGATTTCTAAATATAAAGAAAGTATTGCTTTAATTAGTAAAGAAAAAGATGATATTAAATCAATTACTTTAAAAGAAGAAAAAAGTAAGTTTGATCTAGATAAAGTTAATTTAGAAAATTCTTTTAAATTAAAAGAAAATGAATTAACTAACAAATTAGATAATTTAAATAAAGAATTAGAAGTTATTAAACAAAATACTATTGATAAATTAAATAATGAATTTGAAACAAAATTAATTAAATTAAAAGAAGCGCATTTATTAAATATTAAATCATTAGAAGAAAAAAATAATACTTTTAATTTAAAAGAAGTAGAATTAAATAATTCAATTAATTTATTAAAACAAGAAAAAGCTAATAGTGAATTAATTCATAAAAATAACTTAGAAGCTCAATTAGTAAAAAAAGAAGCTGAATTACAAATTAAATTTAAAGAAGAAATTTCTTTAAAAGAAAAAGAAATAAGTAATTTAGTAAATCAAAGAGCTGTTAAAAATATTAAACAAACAGGAGAAGACTTAGAATCTTGGTGTGACTCTGAGATTAAAAATTACATGCAAAATGGATTAACTAATTGTTCTTGGTTAAAAGATAATACTGTTATTAAGGATGATGGTGATACTAAAGGTAGCAAAGCAGATTTCATTTTTAATATTTTCTCTAATGAAGAAAAAGAAGTTTTATTAACTAATATTTGTTTAGAAATGAAAGATGAAAATCCTGATTCAATAAACCGTAAAAAAAATGAAGATCACTTCAAACAATTAGATAAAAATAGAAATAAAAAAGGTTGTAAGTACGCTCTTTTAGTGTCTAACTTAGAGTTAGATAAACCTAATGATTTACCTATGTATAAAGTATTAGAATATACTGATATGTATGTAGTAAGACCAGCTTATTTAATGACTTTTTTAAATATGATTGTTTCTTTAAGTGTTAAGTTTAAAGATTTAATTTTAAATATTCAAAGAGAAAAAATAGAATTTAAATCAAGTAGTGATTTAATTGAAGAGTTTGAATCTATGAAAAAAACATATTTAGAGAATCCTTTAAATTCTATGAAAAAAGATATTGAAGGAATAACTAAAGCATCAAATGATATTATATCTTCAGCTGATAAAATTAATAAATATTGTGATAATATAAAAATTAAATATATTGAAGAAATAGAAAATAAATTAAATAGATTCAATATTAAGAAAGTAGCTAAAAAAATATGATAATTAAATATTTCCCTTTTATACAAGCGATGATAGAACAAGAAGAAATAATAACAATTGATAAAAATAACTTAAATTTTAAAAGAGTATTTGGACCAAACGTTGTTAATCAAAATTTCGAATTAACTGATTATATGATTGATTTAGTAAATAAAGTAAAAGTTGAGGAAAAAGAATTAGTTGAACTACTTGATGTAATAGTAGTTGATGATATTTATTTTAATATTATTAATCAAACTGAATCTTATAAAAAAATGTGTGAAAGTTTATCTACTCTAAATTTTATATATAAACCTAGAGCGCTAAATATAGATTGTTTATTTTATCTAGGAGATTTTAAACAACATTTTATTCATCACTTTTATGAAGATGCATTAAGTTTTATAAAAGAAAATAATATTACTTTAAATAATAATGAATGTATTATAAATAATGAAATAATAAAAATAGAATTAGATAACTATAAAGTATTAAGTTTTAATACAGATAACACATTACACCAAGTTATTATAAGTACACTAGTTTATAACCGTTACGGATTATAAATTATGTAATAAACTAATAATAGGAGGTGTGATATGGACTTTGCTACTATCCCTATTATAGTTGCTATATGTGCAGCATTCATGAGTGTACTTAAACTATTTACAAAAGGTAATACAAAAGAAGAAGAAATACTAACTGCAGTTGTTCCTTGTTTTGGTGCTTTATTAACTTTAATTTTATATTTTGTACATAGTGAATATATGTTAGAATTTTCTGATCCTTTAGTTGCTATAATGATTGGTTTTGTTTCAGGGCAGGCTGCTTTAGAAACTAAATCTACATTTGATTATATAAAATCAAAAAAAGAAATTAAAGAAGAATTAATTCAAGAAGTAATCAATACTCCGGAAATAATTACTGAAATAGTTAACACTGATGAATTACAAACTGTTATACAAGATGTAATAAAACAAAATGAAGAAAATACAGAAGATACCATATAAATTTATGGTTTCTTTTTTTTCGACAAAATGTAACACTAACCCTTTGTTATAATATGTAATAAAAGAGGTGAGATTAATGGAATTAGATTTATATATAAACAAACAAATGGACTTTGATTTCTGTTATGATTTTAATACAAACAAATTAAAACTATGTGGTATAGATGAATATATCGATTTATATTTACAAGAAAATATAAGCGCAACTAAAAACCCTAATAATGATTTTATAAGTTTATTTAATAATGAATTAAGTTCTATTAAAGAAACTAAAAAAATGCATATTGAAAGTGAAATAGAAATACCTAGTGTAGGTAGTAGATATTTAATTGTTAAAGGGATTTATGATGAGATAAATAATCAAGTAAGAGGTAAAATTTATGATGATACATCTAATAAAATATTTAAACAAAAGACATTACAAACAGAAAAATTAAAAAGTTTAGGTGCCCTAGCAGGTGGAATAGCACATGATTTTAATAATCAACTTATGGTTATTTTAGGTTCTTGTGAATTATTAAGTAAACATATAACTAATCCTGATGCTAAACATCATTTAAGTAATATAGAAGAAAGTGCTAGAAGTAGTGCTGAGTTGATTAATAAATTATTAACATTTAGTCATCCTGATAGAATACCTAAATTAGCTTTTAACTTATTAAATGCTGTTGATGATACTATAACTATTATTAATCGTACTAGTACAAACAAAGTATCTGTTTTATATGATTGTTTTCTTGATGAGGTTATGATTTATGGTAATTATGGTTTAATCCAAAATGCTATTTTAAATATTTGTACTAATTCAATAGAATCTTTTAATAAAGAAGGTATTATTAGAATAAAACCTTTTATAAGTAAAATAAAAAATGTTCCTAATGATATTTTTAATAAAAGTGATTTTAAAGAAGGAGTATATGCGCAAATTGAAATTAGTGATAATGGGTGCGGAATTAAAGAAGATATAAAAGATAAAATCTTTGATCCTTTCTTTACAACTAAATGTTTTGATAAAGGCACAGGATTAGGTTTATCTACTGTCTTAGGTACTGTTGAGAGTCACAATGGGTTAATAGGTGTTAAGTCTACTGAAGGTAAGGGTACTACTATAACATTATATTTTAAATTAACAAAAGGTGCTGAGGTAATGTTTTTACAAGAAAAAAAGAAGAAAAAACAAGTACTAGTAATAGATGATGAAAATCTAGTTAGAATGATTTTAAATGATATGCTTACAGACCTAGGTTATGATGTTATAAGTTTTGGTAATGGATTTAGTGCTTTAGAATATTATAAGTTAAATAAAGATAATATATCTTTAATAATAT
Source organism: bacterium (assembly GCA_044432925.1). GTDB lineage: Bacteria > Bacillota_I > Bacilli_A > Acholeplasmatales > Anaeroplasmataceae > JAWXUE01. Next base: position 18,337 of record JAWXUE010000016.1, read on the forward strand.
GTGATATGATGATGCCACAAATGACAGGTAAAGATGTTTTTTATAAAGTAAAAGAAATTAACGAAGAACAAAAATTTGTTATTTTATCAGGTTACTCAAAAGAAGAAGATATTAATTTAATAGGTAAATTAGATGCTTATTTAACAAAACCAATTTCTTCAATATCATTAGGTAAAATTATTGAAAAAGTATTAAAATAGTTTATAATATAACATAGGTGATAACTATGTTTAATAATATTAAAGAAGCTATATTTTGGATAGAAAATATAAAAAGAAAAGAAAAAAGAACTGACTTAAGTAGAATAACTAAAGTGTTAAATGATCATAATAACCCTCAAGAAAATTTTACTAAAGTTCATGTAGCAGGTACAAACGGAAAAGGTAGTACTTGTCATATCTTAAAAACTTGTTTACAAAATAAATATAAAGTAGGAGTTTTTACTAGTCCTTATGTTACAGTTTTTAATGAAAGAATTAAAATTAATGATGAGTATATTAGTGATAATGATTTATTAAGATATATTAATTCATCATATAATTATTTTATTAACTATGAAAAAGAAAATGGCGATATTATCCCGTTTTTTGAATTAATATTCTTAATTTCATTATTATATTTTAAAGATAATAAAGTTGATATAGCAATAATTGAGGTTGGTGTAGGTGGGGTACTTGATTGTACTAATTGCTTTAATTATGAAGTTAGTGCTATTAGTAATATTGGCTTTGATCATATAGATTATTTAGGTCCTACTATTGAAGATATAGCTATGCATAAATTTGGTATCTTAAAAGAGAATAATACATTATATACAACTATATCAGAAGATTTATATAAACTATTAAAAAAGTTTTGTATGAAAAAAAACATAACAAAAAATTTAATAAATACAAAAGATATTAGTAATATTAAATTAGATATAAATCAAACTTCATTTACTTATAATGGATTTGATTTTAAAACAACACTACTAGGAATACATCAAGTTTATAATACTGTACTTGCTATAAGTATTTTAAATGACTATTTTAAATTTAGTTATTTTGAAATTAATAAATTTATTAGTAATGTTAGTTTTAATGGTAGATTTGAAATATTAAGTGAAAAACCACTTATTATTATAGATGGGGCTCATAATGTTGATGGAATAAATTCTTTAGTACAAACAGTTAAATTATTATTTAATAAAAAAGTTAACTTTTGTTTTGCTGCTATGAAAGATAAAGATATAGAAAATATGGTTAATAAAATAGAAGATGTTTCTAAATCTATTTCTTTTACACAAATAAATTATTATAGAACAAATGATGTAAATAACTTTAAATCAAATTTAAGTAATATTAGTTATTATGATAAAATAGATAATTTGATTGATAATGTAAAAAAATTAGATGATGAAGAAATAGTAATTTTTACAGGATCATTATATTTTATAAGTGAAATAAGAAAATATTTTAAGTAAATTAAATTTAATATGTAATAATTTAAATGGTGATATATATGGAAGAATTAATGCCTAGAGAAAAAATAATTAACCTAGGAGTAGAATCATTACAAGATTATGAATTATTAGCAGTTTTACTTGGTACAGGAAGTAAAGATGAAAATGTATTAGATTTATCTAAAAGAATATTATTAGAGTTTAGTGGTTTAAATGATATTGTTAATATGAAGATTGAAGATTGGATGTTAATAAAAGGAATAAAAGAAAAGAAGGCAGCTACTTTAGTTGCCTTTTTAGAATTTTCTAAAAGAATATATAGATATGAGAAAAAAGATATATCTTTAAAAACTTGTAATGAAGTTTATGATTATGTTAAATATGAATTAAATGGTAAATCTCATGAAGAATTATTAATTTTATTTGTTAATGTAAGATGTAAGTTAATTAGTATAAAAAGAAGTATAGGTAGTACAAGTATTTTATATGTAGATATTAAAGAAGTTGTAAATCAAGGAATAAGATGTAAAGCATCAGGTGTTTTTTTAATACATAATCATCCTAGTGGAGATACTACTCCTTCAATTAGCGATATAGATTTAACTAATTCACTTAAAAAAGCATTTAATTTCTTTGATATAAAAGTATTAGATCATTTAATAATAGGAGAAAATAATTACTTTAGTTTTACTAGTAATAATCTATTATGATTTACATAAAATTAAATGGTGGTATTTAATGAAAGTTAAAAATATAATAGTACCTTTTATAATAGTTATATGTTTACTAACAATAAAATTTTCTAATACAAATTTATTTAATAATATAAAAGATAATTTTACTAAAGAAATAGATATTATAACTTTATCAAAAGAATTTTTAGGTAAGTTTCAATTTATATATTTTAAAGAAAATGATTATAATGTATCTAGTAATGATGTTGTTACTAAATTAGATGATAACTTATACTTTATTCAAACAGAAACTAACGAATTAATTAATAAAACAGAAGGGATTGTTTATTCTATAATAAAAAAAGATGGATTATATACAATAAAAGTAAGAAGTGAAAATATGATAATAACTTACTATGATTTAGTAGAACCTACTGTTTATTTATATCAATATATTAAACAAGGAGATATTATAAGTAAAATTAATTATAACTATACGGTGTCTTATGAAAGTTAAAATACATTATACACTTTATATATTTTTCTTATTAAGTTTCTTTTGTAATTTATTTATAGAAACAATTATTATGTTTGCTTTATTATTAGTACATGAATTAGGACATTTAATATTTTTAATTAAATATAAAAGAGAAATAACATCTATTACATTCTATCCTTTTGGTGGGATAATAAAACATAGTAATAACTGCAACTCTGAATTAAAAGAAGATTTCTTTATATACTTTGGTGGGGTGTTTATGAATATAATATTACTATTTGTATTTAATATACTTAACCTAGAGTTATTTAATATATTAAACTGTGGGATAATAATATTTAATATACTACCTATATTCCCTCTAGATGGAGCTAAAATACTTAAAACAATAATAAGTACAATAATATGTTATAAAAAAACTTTGTATTTAACATTATTTATTTCTATATCTAGTATTGTATTATTAATATTATTTAATTTCTATTATATAAAAAGTATATACCTATATTTATTAATAATTTCTTTAATTAAAATGAATTTTGATTATTTTAAAAATATAAAAAAAGAATATAAAATATTCTTAACTAATAAATATATTTATTACAATGATAAATTAAAAACAAAAGAAATAAAAAGATTTAAAAACCCAGTAAATAAATTATTTATCGGAAGAAATAACTTGTTTATTTTAGATGAATTAAAAATAAAAGAAGAAGAAATATTAAGAACTATTTTTACTTAGTAAATTTAGTTCTTTTTCTTTATATAAACTACTACTTTAAATTGACAAATTACTTAAATTTACTTATAATAAATTAAGATTTAAATAAAGGCAGGATGTGAAATAATGCATAAAATAAAGGTAGCTCCTTTAATAAAAATAGTTTTAAGTTTTATAGTAATAATATTTGTTGGATTTGCATTATTTATGCTTCCATTTTCTACTCATGATGGTATAGCATGGTATGATGCTTTATTTACATCATTTTCAGCTGTATGTGTTACAGGTTTATCACCTGTTGCTAATATCTCTGAAACATTCACTGTATTTGGAATAATAGTCTTAGGATTATTAATTCAAGTTGGAGGATTAGGATTTGTTACTATAGCAGTATTCATAATGAGAATACTTGGAACTAAAATAGGTTTTAACGATAGAGCCTTAGTAAAAGAAGCTCTAAATCAAAGTACTCAAACAGGAGTAATAAAATTAGTAGTATCAATAATAAGAACAACTTTAATATTAGAAGGTGTTGCATTTATATTAAATTTATTTGTATTCATACCAGACTTTGGTGTAAAAGGAATTGGAATAAGTTTATTTCATGCAGTATCAACGTTTAATAACGCTGGGTTTGATTTATTAGGAGATAGCAGTTTAATTGCTTATGCTGATAATCCTTTCTTAGTTATAACAACAAGTATATTTATTACATTAGGTGGATTAGGATTTATTGTTATTCATGAGGTATGTAGAAAAAGATCATGGAAAAATTTAAGTCTACATTCAAAAATAGTTATTAAAATGACAGCATTCTTAATAATTAGTGGTACATTATTATTTAAATTTAGTGAATCATTAACATCAGAAATAACTTGGTTAGAAGCATTCTTTCAAAGTGTAACAGCAAGAACAGCAGGTTTTGCTACGATAAGCTTTGGTGCTGTAAATGGAATTACAATATTAATTATGTTAGTTTATATGTTTATAGGAGCCTCACCCTCATCAACAGGTGGGGGAGTTAAAACAACTACTATTTATACAATGTATAAAACAATAGTAAGTTACTCAAAAGGTAAAAAACCAATTGTTTATGATAGAGAAGTATCTAAACAATCAATACATAAAGCATTTATGTTATGTTTCTTAGGTGTTACATGTATTACATTATTTACATTAACTATCCTAACAATAGAAATATTATTTAAAGTTAAATTACAAGGATTACAATTAAATGAAGTAACAGCAGGTCAAATAGCACTTCAAAATATATTATTTGAAGTAGGAAGTGCATTTGGTACAGTTGGTTTATCAACAGGAATCACTTCAGGATTAGAACCATTAAGTAAAGTAGTAATGTGTTTAGTAATGTTTTTAGGAAGATTAGGTCCACTTACGATTTTTAGTATATTAAATAGAAATTATAACAAACCTTCAGATGGTGAAGTAGAATACTTAGAACATGAAATGTTAATAGGATAAAAGAGGAAAAATATGAAAACAATCGCAGTTATAGGTTTAGGAAGATTCGGAATAAACTTAGTTAAAGAGTTATCTAAATTAGATGTTGAAGTAATAGCTATTGATGCTAGTAAAGAAAAAGTTAAAGAAGCAAGTGAATTTGTACGTCATGCATTTATTTGTGATGCTACTAATTCTAATGCTTTAAAAGAAGTAGGATTAAAAGATGCTGATCAAGTAATTATTACATTTGGTCAAAATGATGAAAAAACAATTATTGCTACAGTACAAACAACTATAATGGTAAAAAAATTAGGAATTAAAAAAATTACAGTAAGATTAGATACAGAAGAATATGCTGAAACATTATTAGAAATAGGAGCGACTTCAATCCTATATCCTTCAAGAATAGCATCAGAGCGTTGTGCTACTAAATTTGCTATGGACAGTGTAAGTGATTATTTCAATGTATCAGGTACATTTAATGTATTTGAAATTACAATTCCTGAAACATTTGCAGCAATTAACTTAATGGAAATTAATACACCTAAAACATATAAATTAAATATCTTAATGATGAAAAGAGATGGTAAAACAATCATCCCTAATAAAGACACTATCTTAAGTCCTAATGACTCTGTGTTTATGTTTGGTGAAAAGTCTGGTGTAGAGAAATTCTCTAATTATCTAAAGACTCATATTTAATTTACAATCAATTTACAAATAAACTAAAAAAATAAAAGAACTTGTAGAAGTATAGTAATTCTACGAGTTCTTTTTTATGTGTTAATGTTATTATTTACTAGGGTGATATTTTATGCAATATATTGATTTAGAATTAGCAATTAAATATTCTTATAGTAAAGATTTATTAACTAAATTTATATGTATGTTTACAGAAGAATATAAAAATTTTGATTTAAATTTGATTGATTTATCTGAACAAGAAATACTAAGTAAAGTTCATAAATTAAAAGGAATAACCCTTAATTTAGGGGCAGAAAAATTATATCATTCTTGTTTAGAAATAGAAGATAGTAAAAATTTTAATCAAGATTTAAAAACATTCATTTATATATTTAATAAAAGTTATAACGAATTACTTAATTTGTAATTCATTTATAAAATCTATATTAGGATCGATAAAGATTGATTTTTCATTTGAAAAAGTGACAAAACAATTTTTCTTTCCTGGTATTTTTTTTATATTTTTAACTAAAGTATAAACAACCTCAACAGAAGAAGAATCTTTATGAAGGGAATAAAAAGATGCTATCATAGCACATGTTCTAATATCACTTTCTGTATAATTTTCAGTTTTACGTAAAACAACATGACTACCTGGACCGTCTTTTACATGAAACCACAATTCATTATACTTAGCTAATTTATGAGTTATTAATTCATTTTGTACATTGTTTTTACCAACTAATATTTCACTGCCATTTGCTATAAATATTAAAGGTAATATTTTTTCTTTTCTTTTATCTTTTTTAGAATCATTAATATAGTGATTATTTACTAATTCTTGTCTAATTTCATTTATATCATTTAAACTTGCTTGAGAAATTTGCATTAATATTAAATTTAAATAGTCTAATTCTTGTTTAGCTAACTGTATTTGATTTTCTAAGTGAATAATAGATTTTTTCATTTTTTGATATTTAGAAAAATATTTCATAGAGTTCTCTTTAACAGTTAATAAAGGATCTAAGTTAATAGTAATGTTTTCATTAGTATAATAATTTAATACATTTATACTAGAAGCAGAAGTAGGTAATTGATATAAATTAGCTGTTATTAACTCTCCTAATATTTTATATTCTTCATGATTAGAAGCATCTTTTAATTCTAATATTTGATTAGATATTTTTCTATTAGTACGTTCGATTAATTTTCTTACAGTAGTATCAATGTTATTAGTTTTTTGTTTTATAATAGTTGCTATTGCTTTATCATAATAAAAGTAATCTAACATTAAAGAAATAGTTTCGAAATGTTTATGTTCTAAATTTAAAATATTATAGAAATAAAAATCTTCTTTATTATGAGTAAATAAACAAGGATAAAAACTATTTTTTAAAGACTCTATAAATTCTTTTTTATTAGAAAATTTTTCAAAAGAGTTAGCTACTAATGGTGATATACCATAGTAGTTTTCTTGAAGTTCCTTTTTTGATAAATGGCTTACGTCGTTGGTTTCTTCTAAAATATTTTTCTTAGAAATATTTATTTTATAAGTTGCTTTAGGAATAATAATAGTTTCATTTTCAACGTTTATTACATGTTTATGAGAATCATGTATTAAGTAATTACTATCAGTTAGTATTAAATTAGAAGCCTTACCTACTAATTGAATAATAAGTTTCTTTTCTTCTAAATCTCTTAATTCATTATTCTTTAATATAGTTAAAACAACTATACGATCTAAACTTAATTGAGTAATATCTTTTATTACTCCACCTTCTAAATGTTTTCTTAAAAACATAACAAAAGAACTTGGTTCTTTAGGAGTAGTATAAGTTTTATTTGTTAAATGAATTCTATAATTAGAAGAGTTAGTACTAATTAATAATTTCATATTTTGTTTACCCTTTAAGTTCATTAAAAACTCATCATTACCTAATTGATAAATCTTATTAATTTTAGTACCTGTTATTACTTTTAATTCATTTATTAATTTATTTATAAATAATCCATCTAATGCCATCTTCATCACCTAATTTATTATAACATAAGAACATAATAAATTTATATTTTTTAACAAAAAAGTCTTTATTTTTCAATGGAAAAATGATATAATACTATAAATAGTAAGGAGTTGAATTCAATGAAATTAAATAACAGAGGATTACTTGTGGTTATATCAGGACCATCTGGTGTAGGAAAAGGTACAGTTAGAAAAGCTTTATTTGATTTACCAGAACAAAACTTAAGTTATTCAATTTCGATGACAACAAGAAAACCTAGACCAACAGAGGTTGATGGTATAGATTACTATTTCGTAACTAAAGAAGAATTTGATGATAGAATTAATAAAGATCAATTTTTAGAACATGCTGAATTTGTTGGGAATAAATATGGGACTCCACTTGATAAAGTAGAAGAACAATTAGAACTAGGAAAAGAAGTTGTATTAGAAATTGAAGTTGAAGGTGCTAATCAAGTAAGAGAAAAATGTAAAGATGCTGTGTTTATCTTTATTGCTCCTCCAGGAAAAGAAGCTCTATATCAAAGACTTTTAGGTAGAGGTACAGAATCAGAAGAAATTATTAAAGAAAGAATTCAGAAAGCAGACAGAGAATTCCAAGTTGCTCATATGTATGATTATATCGTAGTTAATGATGATGTAGTTAATGCTGCAGATCGTATAATGGCAATTATAAGAAGTGAACATGCTAAAACTGAAAGATCTATTCACCAATATTTAAAAATGCTTGAGGAGGAAAATTATGGCAACGAATAAAAATTATGACGGGATGAGATACCCATCAATCGATAAATTATTAGTTAAAATCGATTCAAAATATAAATTAGCTTATGCAGCAAGCAAAAGAGCTAAAATGATTGAAGCAGGAAGTACACCTACAGTTAAATCTAAATGCGTTAAACCAGTTGGTCAAGCTTTAGAAGAAATTTTAGATGATAAAGTAAAAGTTACATTTAAATAAGAAGAGTACTCTTCTTATTTTTTGTTTTTTAGGGGGTGAATTATATGTTTAAAGATAAATTGTCTTACTTACCAACAGATCCTGGTTGTTATATGATGAAGGATAAAAATAATACTATTATTTATGTAGGTAAAGCTAAAAATTTAAAGAATAGAGTTAAAAGTTATTTTACTGGTGCTCATAATACTAAAACTACTTTATTAGTTAGTGAGATAGTTGATTTTGAATATATAATTACATCAACAGAAACAGAAGCTTTAATATTAGAAATAAACTTAATTAAAAAACATACTCCTAAATTTAATATTAAATTAGTTGATGATAAAACATATCCATATATTTTATTAACAAATGAAAAACATCCAAGACTATTAGTAGTAAGAAAAACAAATAATAAATTAAAAGGAAAGTTTTTTGGTCCTTATCCTAATGTAAGTGATGCTAAGAGTATTGCTAAGTTATTGAATAATATTTATCCATTTAAAAAATGTAATGTAATGCCTAAAAAAGAATGTTTATATTATCATATGAAACAATGTCTAGGACCTTGCATAAAAAAAATTGATTATGATTATAGTAGTGATATTAATAAAGTAACTAAATTTTTAAAAGGTGATACAAAAGAAATATTAAGTATACTTGATAGTAAAATGATTATCGCATCAAATAACTTAGATTTTGAATCTGCTATCTTATTTAGAAATTTAAAAGAATCATGTGTTAATGTTACAGAAAGACAAAAGATTGTTTTAAATGATCTAACAAGTAGAGACATAATAGGTATATACTTTAATGAAGATGATTTATCTATTGAAATATTATATATGAGAAGTGGAGCTATAGTACAAAATTATCGTACTATTATTCCTTATATAAATAAAGAAGAAACAATAATAAACTTTATAGCACAATATTATGAAAATATTGATTTAAGACCTAAAGAGATAATTTTAGATAATGAAGATATTTGTATTGAGTTAAATAAATATTTAAATATAAATTGTTATGTACCACAAAAAGGTAAGAAAAAAGAATTACTTGATTTAACTATTAGTAATGCTAAAAATAATTTAGATAACTCAAAAGCTATTTATGAAAATAAAGTATTAAAAAAACAAGATAATATTTATAAATTACAAGAACTACTTAATATAGATACTCCTAATGTTATAGAAGCATTTGATAACTCTAATATATTTGGAGAGTATCCTGTTAGTGCGATGGTTGTATTTAAAAATGGAATTAAATCTCCTAAAGATTATCGTAAATACAAAGTTAAAACAGTAGAAGGTCCTAATGACTATGGTACAATGAAAGAAATAGTTTATAGAAGATATTATAGATTATTAGTAGAAAATCAAGAATTACCTAACTTAATTATTATGGATGGTGGGGAAATACAAGTTAATGCTTGTATTGAAGTATTATCATCACTAGGTTTATCTATTCCTGTTTTAGGATTAAAAAAAGATAAAACACATACAACAAATGTATTAATCTTTAATAACAAAGAAATAGTTATTTCTAAGAATGATAATTTATATTTATTTTTAGCTAATATACAACAAACAGTTCATGATTTTGCTATTACATTTTTTAGACAAAGTAAAACTAAAGGTATGTTTTTATCTAGACTAGATAATATAAATGGATTAGGTCCTGTAAAAAAAGAGAAATTATTAAAAGAATATGTTACAATAGATAATATAAAAAATTTATCTATAGAAGAATTTAAAAAAGTTGGCATTAATGAAGAGTTAGCTTTAAAAATAAAAGAGAAATTGGGGTGATACTATGATAAAAGGACTTGTATATAAATTAGAAGGATCATATTTAATACTAAAAGATAATGAAAAGTTAAATTATTATTATTTACAAAGAAACTTAATGAAGAAATTTTCTAAATATTTAAACAAAGGAATATATGTACAATTTGAAGTTATTGATAAAAAATGTGTTAATAAAAATGTTAGTTATTTTACAATAAAACATTTCATTGAAATATCTAATAAAAAAACAAGAAATAAAAAAGTTTATTATAGTATTAACTTATTTAGAGATGGAATAAAAGATTTAATTCAAAATTTAGAGTATACAGTATTTATTGATTTTGAATTTAATATGTATGATTATTTTACTAAAGATTTCATAGGAGAAATAATAGAAGTAGGGTATTGTGTTTGTGATAACAATTTAAATATTATAAAAGAAAAACATATGTATTTAAATCCAACTAAAATGAAAAAAGTAACTAAAAGAACAGTTAAGTTTTTAAGTTATAAACCAGAACAATTAAAAAACAGATTAGAATACAAAGTGTTTTATAAAGACTTTAAAAATTTAATTAAACAATATAATCCACATTTTGTAGTATGGGGTAAAAGTGATATTGATAACTTAAGACAATCATTTAGTTTAAATAATGTAGAACATACTATGTTTAAATTTATTGATTTATCACAAGTACATGTTAATTACTATAACTTAAAAAATACTCCTGGTCTATTTAAGACAGCAGAAGAATATAATAATATAGAACTACCTAAACAAAAGCATAATGCATTAGAAGATGCATTAATGACTAAGTTAGTATTTTCAGGTTTCAAAGAAACGATAAAATAAAAGGTGAGAATATTGAATATTGTTATAATAGATTCTGGTGTAGGAGCACAAGAAATTACTAAAACTTTATTAAGTAAAGGCTTATCTAATAATTATACATTATTACTAGATAAGTCTTTTTTTCCGTATGGAAATAAAACAAAAGAACAGTTAAATGAAAGATTTAAATTTTTATTAAGTAATATTGAATCAAATACAGACTTAATAATAAT
>JAWXUE010000017.1:0-22058 GCA_044432925.1 bacterium
AAGATGATGTAACAAAACTATTTTCTGAAGTAGATCGATTTGTTGCTATAAATGAATATCCTAAAATATCTCAAATAGCTTTATCTTTATTTAATCAAGAATATGAAGAAAAATATGATATTAATAATAGAATGTTATTAAGTAATACAAAAAGTGCTTATGTTAAAATATCTGAAGGATGTAATAATGTTTGTGCTTATTGTGCTATACCTTTAATTAGAGGTAAGTTTGTTTCTTATAAAAAAGAAGATATAATAACTCAAGTTAAAGATTTAGTAAAAAATGGTGTATATGAAATAAATTTAATTTCTCAAGATACAACTAACTACGGAATTGATTTATATAAAGAAAGATGTATTGTTTCTTTATTAGAAGAATTAGTTAAAATAGAAGGTAAATTTAAAATAAGATTATTATATTTTTACCCTGAATTAGTGACTGATGAATTAATTATGTTTATTAAAAATAATGATAAAGTAATGCCTTACTTTGATATACCTATTCAACACAGTGAAAATAGAGTTTTAAAATTAATGAATAGAAGAGGAGATAAAGATTTCTTATTACAATTATTTAAAAAAATAAGAAAAGAAATTCCTCATGCTGTAATTAGAACAACTTTAATAGTAGGTTTCCCTACAGAAACTGATGCTGAGGTAGGAGAATTATTACATTTCATTAAAGAAGTTAAATTTGATAGATTAGGAGCATTTGTTTTTTCTAAAGAAGAAAATACACCTGCTTATGAGATGGAAGGTCATATCGATGAAAAAGAAGGTAATAATAGACTTAACGCAGTTTATCAAGTACAAGAAGAAATTGGAATTAAACAAAACGAATTGTTTATAGGTACAACTCAAGAAGTATTAACTTTAGGTTATGATGAAGAAAGTTATTTATATTACGGAAGAAACTATGCATTTGCTCCTGATGATATAGATGGTTATATTTTCTTTGGTACATTAAGAGAAGTAGAAATCGGTGAGGTTGTTAATGTTAAAATATTAGAAGCATCACTAGATGGATTAACAGGTGAGATGCATGAGTAAATCAGTATTTTTCTTTGATATAGATAATACATTATTGTATAAAAATGAAATTCCTAAATCAACTTTAGAATCATTGAATTTATTAAAAGAAAAAGGACATTATATTTATATATGTACAGGAAGACCAGAGATTTTAATAAAAGGAATATTAAAATTATTTGATTTTGATGGTTGTATTGTTTCAAATGGTGGAGCTTGTTATATTAACACAACACAACAATTTGAATTATATTTAGATAATAATAAAGTAGAAGAAGTTATAAAAGAAGTATTAAGAAATTCTGATACTTATTCTTTATTAACAACAACTAATATAGTTACCTATGATCCTACTAATGAAATGTTTATAAACTATTTAGGTAATTTTCCTATGATGGAGAAATGTGATAGAAATTATCACTTAGAAAAAAATATAAAATCATTTGTAATACACCCTAAAGATTTATCTATTTATACAAATAAATTTAATGAAGAAGAATTTTTAGAAGTAAATAAATATGGATATGAATTATTATCAAAAGAATATTCTAAAGGTACTGCTTGTAAATATATAATAGAAAAACTGAATGTAGATAGTTCTTATGGATTTGGTGATGAGGTTAATGACTTATCAATGTTTTCATCAGTTGATATAAGTGTTGCTATGGGGAATGCTTGTGATGAATTAAAAAGTATTGCTACTTATCAAACTAAAAATGTTTGGGAAGATGGAATACAATATGCATTAAAAAATATATTGAAAGTGATATAAAAATATGAAATTAAACGTAGTATTATATAACCCTGAAATTCCACAAAACACAGGTAACATTATGAGAAGTTGTGTAGCAATTGGTGCTAAATTACATTTAATAGAACCTCTAGGATTTTCATTAGATGAGAAGAATTTAAGAAGAGCTGGTATGGATTATATTCAACATTTAGACTATGTTATCTATCCTAATTACGAAGACTTCTTATCAAAGAATTCTGGTAAATTTTTCTTCTCTACTAGATATGGTGATAAGCCTATTTCTAAAATTGATTTCACTAAAGTAGAAGAAGATATCTATATTGTTTTTGGTTGTGAGTCAAAAGGTATTCCTTTAGAATTACTTAAAGGTAATTTAGAAACTTGTTTTAGATTTCCTATGACAGATAAAGTAAGATCATTAAATTTAAGTAATTGTGTAATGAGTGCTTGTTATGAAGTATTAAGACAATATGACTATTTTGATTTAGAAAAATATGAACCAGAAAACTTTAAAGGTAAAGATTTCTTACTAAAATAAATTAATTATAACATCTCATTTTTTGAGGTGTTTTTTTATATAAAAATTTCTCTTTTACTAGGAAAGTGAGGGTTTAACGCATGTTTGATTATTATAAAAGCTTGATTTAAACACTGTTTTAATAATATTTTCATTATTTTATCTATTATATTAAATATATCAATAAATGGCTTAAATTAAAGATAAATTTGTTATTTTAATAGACTTATACCACTTATTTATGTAAAAGTTTCGATTAACTAATTTTAAAAAGTGTAAAATATGGTCGAAATTTGACTTTTTTGCGTGTTTATTATATAATTATATCACTTGTATTTTTATATAAAGGAGAGAAGTTATATGAAAAAAATATTGATATTAATAACACTTTGTGGGGTCTGGTTAGGGTTTAACACACTTTTTACTACTGAAACAACAACTTATACACCAGAGATTAACACAAATACTAGACTTAAAACAGGAGATAGTATTACTGATGGAGATTTAACATTTACAGTAATTGATTCTGCTACGAAACCTTCAGTTAGTGTAAAGTCTTCAAAAACAAATGAAGAATTACAAAATTTAAAAATCGTAATCCCATCTAAAGTATACATTGATAATCAATCACATGATGTTGTTGAAATTGCAAAAGATGGTTTTAAAGATTTAACTAAATTACAAGAGGTAATCTTTCCTGACACTCTTGAAAAAATAAATAGTAGTGCATTCCTTAATTCCGGTTTAACAACACTTACAATTAATACACCATCATTAATATCTTTAGGTTCAAACTCTTTTGGTAGTTGTACTAATTTAAAATCAGTAGATTTTTCAAATACATCAATTGATATATTTGAGACAGATGTATTTGACAAAAGTATAAATGTAGAAACTTTTAATATTAGAAACACTCAAATCACTTCAATTCCGACGAATGCATTTACATCATTTACATCATTACAATCAATAGACTTATCTAGTAGTCCTATTGAAACAATTGGTAATTCAGCATTCAAAGATTTATCTAAATTAAATTCGGTTAAATTACCAGAAGGTTTATTATCAATAGGTTCATTCGCTTTTTCAGGGTGTACGTCTTTGGATGTTTTAGAAGTTCCAAGTTCTGTAACAACAATTAAAGATGATGCATTTGCTATTGGAAGTAATGAGAATAATACTGATAAAGTAATATATTTACATAGTCCATATAATGAAGGTATGACTGCTCATATATTTGATAACTTAGCTTTAGAATGTGTAATAGTAGTAAAAGAAGAAAATTATGTTAATTACAAAGATAAGTATTTTGATGAAAACATTACATATCAATTTGATTTAACAATAGAATTAAATGATTATAATTTAAATACAGATAAGTTTCAAAATGAAATAACTATTAAAAGATTAAACAACAAACCTTTTAATTATGTATTAAATGAAGAGACTTTAATTTGGTCTATAGATGAATCTTTAATTGTCACTTCAATACTACCTATAGGTTCAGAACTATCTAAAAATATTGATGGTTATGAATATAGAACAAACGGATATATTTTATCAAATAATGAAAATTTAGAAAAAGATACTATTTTAACTTCAGAAACAATTATTACTCCTACATTTGAAGCTTACTATTTAACAAGTTTTGAAAACGGAGAATATACAATAATAGGTGTATCTCAATATTGGACTTTTAATACTGTTACTGTTATACCAGAAATTTATAATGATGGTATAAATGGAAACTATCCTGTAATCGTTATAGGAGAGTCAGCATTTTTAAATAGAGATTTCATTTCATTAAAATTCTCAAATGGTATTACAACAATTAGTGATAATGCATTTGAGAATATTACTACATCGTCATTAACATTACCAGATACATTAATATCAATTGGTGCTAATTCATTTTATAATGCAAGTATTAATGGTGTATTAACTATCCCTAATTCAGTTTTTGTAATTGGAAACTCAGCTTTTGAAAATAGTCATTTAAATCATGTTTATTTAAATGATGCTACAGAATTAGGAAGTGATATATTTAAAAATACATCTAAAGTAGCAGGTGGAGCTGACCCTATAATAATAGCAGTAAGTGTTTCATCGTATGAAAGAATAAAAGATTTATTAAACACAGAATTTTTAACACACTTAGTTTCTATTCAATTAGATTACAATGGTGGAGTAGTTGATAGAAACCCTGTTGTATTAACAAGATTATATAATTATTCTATTGAATATGTACAAAATAATGATTTAACTTGGAGTCAAGGAAGTTATACAATACCTATTCCTACGAAAACTGATTATAAATTCTTAGGTTGGTATAATGGTACTGAAGAATTATTGCTATCTACAATATTTACAGAAGATGTTACTTATACAGCTTTATATAATGTTTTAACAATTATCTCTGATGTATCAACAGGTGGTTTAGATTCAAAAATATATTCTGCTGATGGTATGGAGAAAGATGCTGTTGTATCAATTCTTAAAACTAATGACTCAACTTTAAATGATATAATACCAAAAAAAGCAGATATATATGGTACATACACAGTTAACTTTACGTTAAATGGAGAAAATTATAAACCACAGTCTAATGCTTATTTGTTTAGTATTAAATTACCTACTGATATTGCAACTGTAAATGAATATACAGTTTATGCTATAGGTGCAGATGGTCAATTAGAAGAAATTAAAGCAGCTGTATCTCATGGTTATATAGTTTTTTATATGACTGATATAAAAGATTTTGCTTTAGTAAATGTACCTTTAGAACAATCAATGAGTATAATTATTTTAGTGTTAATATTTATATTTGTTATTGTAAATGGAATACAATTAATCTTAATTGCTTACTTAAATAGAAAGAAACAAAAAAATATTGTTACTTATAGTATTGCCCCTATATTTATATTAGCACTACATCCTAATGTATTTGGATGGATTATATTAGCAGCATTAATAATTACAGCTGTTACAGAATTTATTTATATTTTATACCTTTTCCTAACAAGAAATAATTCAATTTATGTTAATCAATTACCTGAACCAAACTTAGAATTACCTAATGATGCAACTGTTAGTGTAGAAGATTTAGAAGATTTATTAAATCAAACACATGAAACAATCGAATCTTTAGGAGATGATATTTCATTAGAAGAATATGTAGATGATGAAATTGAAGTGTTTATAGATGAAGAACCTGTTAGACAAATGATGAGTTTAGATGATTTAGATGATGGTGAAGAAGATAATGAAGTGGAAGTTGAAGAAGATGATAATGATGAAGAGGAAGAAGTTAGAACTCGTATGTCTGAAACAGGACAACTTATTGTTATTAAATTTAAAAAATCTTTTACTGCTAGATTAAATTTAACTGAAGATTTAAATAAAGATTATTACACTATTGTTAAGAATAAATTATTATCATTTAGAAAAATCAATTCAAGAATTTCATGGCATCATGAAGCATTTAACTTCGGTAGATCACAAGCTGCTAAGATAAATGTTAGGGGGCGTACGTTATTTGTATACTTACCTTTAGACCCAGAAGATTACATTGACACTAAATATACTTTTAAAGATTGTAGTCATATAAAAAAATATGAACAATTACCTTTTAGAATAAAAATTAAATCTAAACGTGCATTACAATATGCATTAGAATTAATAGATATTGTTATGGGGAATTTTGAAACTACTGAAAAGAAAAGATTCGAACCAGTAAATTACTATCAAAAAAATAGAGGATTCGAAAAATTATTAAAAGAAGGATTAATTAAAGAAATTATTACTTCTGAGGTTACAGAAACTATTACTGAAACTGTTATTAAAACTAAAACTAATTTAAATACTCAAGAAGTAGTAGTTGAAAAGTCAGTTGAAGTAATTGAATCACAAGATAAAGTTCAAAAAGAAATAACTGATGAAGTAATAACTTCAGTTAATCCTAATGTATTTGAAGAAAAAGAATTAAATATTGTTGAGGAAGATGAAGAAGAAGTTGATTTAAATATTGAAGAAGACAATGAACATAAGAAAAAGTTTATTGATGAAATAACTGAAACTAAAACAATTACTACAGTAATTTCTACTCCGACTCAAACTGTATCAACAACACAAAATTTATCACCTAATGTAACAACAACAGAAGTAATTGAAGAGAGCGTATTAGTACCTAACCCACCTATTAAACTTCCTCCAATTAATTCATATGATAATTAAGAGACTTAGGTCTCTTTTTTATTTGAAAATATATTATTTTATGTTATAATAATAACAAACTTATGATGTAGAAATAATTAAATAACTATTTAGCAAAGAGAAGATATAATTGGTGAGAATATCTATAAATATATTTAATTTAGACACTACTGAGGGTAATACTGAATTTATAGTAAGTATTAACGTTACTCGCGTTAAGAGAAAAGTGCTAGAATTTATTCTAGAACTAAGGTGGTACCGCGAATAATTTCGTCCTTAGATATTTTTTTATCTAGGACTTTTTTTTATGAAAGGATGAATTTTTATGATAACAAAACAAAAAGGAACTTATGATATTTTACCTGAAGAAGCAAGAAACTGGGTGAAATTAGAAGCAATATTAAGAAATATTTGTAAAATATATAATTACGAGGAGATAAGAACTCCTGTTTTTGAAGCTAGCGAACTATTCCATAGAACAGTAGGGGAATCTTCTGATATAGTTAGTAAAGAAACTTATACATTTAAAGATCGTTCTGATAGAAGTATAACATTAAGACCTGAAGGTACAGCTGGTGTTGTTAGGGCGTATATAGAAAATAAACTATATAAAGATGGTAACTTACAAAAATTATTTTATATAAATAATTCTTTTAGATATGAAAGACCACAAAAAGGAAGACAAAGACAATTCCATCAATTTGGTATAGAAGCACTTAATTCAGATAGTCCATTTTTAGATGCTGAAATTATTTTATTAGGTGTTACTGTAATTAGATCATTAGGATTAAAAGGAGTTAAAGTTAGAATTAACTCTATTGGAGATTTAGAATCAAGAGCTAAATATAAAGAAGAATTAGTTAAATATTTTAATAATTTTAAATCTGATTTATGTGGTGATTGTCTATCTCGTTTAGAAAAAAATCCATTAAGAATATTAGATTGTAAAGTAGATAATAAAAAAGAGTATTTTAATAACGTACCTAAAATAACTGATTATTTAAATGAAGAATCAAAATCACACTTTAATAAAGTTTTAGCAGCATTAGATAATGCTAAAGTAGAATATGAAATTAATCCATTTTTAGTTAGAGGATTAGATTATTATTCTCATACAGTATTTGAAATAGAAGCAGCTATCGAAGGATTTGGTTCTCAAAATGTATTAGCTGGTGGTGGACGTTATGATGGATTAGTTGAAAGTTTAGATGGACCTAAAACAAGTTCTGTAGGGATGGCGTTTGGTATGGAACGTTTATTACTAGCATTAGAGTCTGAAGGTAAGAAATTAGTAAAAGAAAAATCTAATCATTTATATGTAATTGCACTTGGAGATGAAGCTATTTTAGCAGCTACTAATATTGTAAATAATAGCCGTATGAAGGGATTAATTACAGAAATGGATTACCAAAGTAAAAGTATGAAAGCTCAGTTTAAACAATCAGATAAATATAATTCTAAGTATATTGCAATACTAGGAGAAACTGAATTAAAAGAAAACAAAATAAATGTTAAAAATGTAGAAACTCAAGAACAAGTAACAATTAATATTGATGAATTAGTTGAATATATAATAAATGATATTAATGGTAAAAGTAATTGCGGATCATGTGGAGGATGTAAATAATGAATAGAACACATTATAATGGAATATTAAACATTGAAAACTTAAACCAAGTAGTTGAGTTAAAAGGTTGGGTTGCTAAAAAAAGAGATTTAGGTGGATTAGTATTTATTGACTTAAGAGATAAAACAGGGATTACTCAAATAGTAGTTAAACCTGAAAATATTAATTACAATAAAGCAGTTGATGTAAAAAGTGAATATGTAATTTATGTTAAAGGTACTGTTATTAAAAGAGAATCTATTAACAAAAATATTCCTACAGGAGAAATAGAAGTTGATGCAATTGATTTTGAAGTTATTAATACAGCTAAACTTCCTCCGATTATAGTAGCAGATAAAACTGATGCATTAGAAGAAACTAGATTAAAATATAGATATTTAGATTTAAGAAGACCTGTAATGCAAAATTATATTACTCAAAAATCTAGAATTACTAGTGCTATAAGAAGTTATTTATCTAATTTAGATTTCTTAGAATTAGAAACACCTATTTTAGCGAAATCAACTCCAGAAGGTGCAAGAGATTATTTAGTTCCTTCAAGATTATATCCAGGAGAATTTTATGCTCTACCTCAATCTCCTCAAATTTTCAAACAATTATACATGGTAAGTGGATTTGAAAAATATTTCCAAATTGC
Source organism: bacterium (assembly GCA_044432925.1). GTDB lineage: Bacteria > Bacillota_I > Bacilli_A > Acholeplasmatales > Anaeroplasmataceae > JAWXUE01. Next base: position 8,776 of record JAWXUE010000017.1, read on the forward strand.
TAGATGTTTTAGAGATGAAGATTTAAGATTAGATAGACAACCAGAGTTTACTCAAATTGATATTGAAGCTTCATTTGTTACTCAAGAAGAAATTTGGACTTATGTAGAAGGAATGTTTACTTTCTTATTTAGAAAAATTTTAAATATTGACTTAACATTACCTTTCACAAGATTAACTTATGATTATGTTATGCAAACTTATGGTAGTGATAAACCAGACCTACGTTTTGATATGAAATTAATTGATGTTAAACATTTAATTAGTAATGTACCTTTTATGGTAGAAAACACTTCAACTAAAGCTATTGTTGCTAATAAAGCATTTACAAGAAAAGAATTAGATGAATATACTAGAATTGCTAAAAACTATAAAGCGACAGGACTTGCATTCTTAAAATATCAAAATAATGAATTAACAGGTTCAATAGCTAAGTTTTTAACAGAAGAAGATAAAGTTAATTTTATTAATGAATTAAACTTACAAGAAAATGATACTGTATTATTAGTTACAGGTACACAAGCATTAGTTAATCGTACTTTAGGTGGATTAAGATGTATTGTTGCTAAAGACTTAGATATAATTGATAATTCTAAATTTGAATTTGTTTGGGTAACTGATTTCCCTATCTTTGAATATGATGAAGAAACTAATGAATATACTGTTTCAACTCATCCATTTACAGCTCCTAAACCAGAATGTATTGAATTTTTAGAAACAGATAAATCTAAATGTTATGCTAATGCTTATGACTTAGTTTTAAATGGTTATGAGTTAGCTAGTGGTTCTTTAAGAGTTTACAATGAAGAATTACAAAATAGAATGTTTAAAGCAATTGGATTATCAGATGAAGAAATTACAAATAGATTTGGATTCTTTGTTGATGCGTTAAAATATGGTACACCTCCTCATGGTGGAATTGGTATTGGACTTGAAAGAGTTGTTATGTTAATGCTTGGTACTGAAAATATAAAAGATGTTGTTGCGTTCCCTAAAGTATTATCAGCAAGAGATTTAATGATGGAGTGTCCGTCAACAGTTGATGATATTCAACTTAAAGATGTTCATATTAAAATAGATGAGTAAATTTATAAGAACTATTGCTATGATAGAACAAGATAATTTTAATATACTATCTAAATCAAATATATTAATATGTGGTTTAGGTGGAGTAGGTGGAATGACTTTTCTATCATTAGTTAGAATGGGTGTTACTAATTTTACTTTAGTTGATTTTGATAAATTTGATATTTCTAATTTAAATAGACAAATGTTATCAAATACTAATAATATTGGTTTAGTAAAAGTTGAAGAAGCTAAAAAGCAAGCCTTACTAATTAATCCTGAATTAAATATTAAAACACTAGATATGAAAATAAGCAGTGAAAATATTGATTTATTAAATGATGATTTTGATTATATAATTGATTGTATTGATGATGTATCAGCAAAAATTGAATTATATAAATTAGGTAGAAGAAATAATATTAAATTAATTTCTTCTATGGGTACAGCTATGAAGTTTGATCCAACTAAATTAAAAGTTACTATTTTAAATAAAACAGAATATGATCCTTTAGCTAAAAAATTAAGATATTTATTAAAAGAAGATAAAGAATTATTAAAAACTAAAGTAATTTATTCAACAGAAACTGTATTACCTATAATAAAACAAAAAAGAGAAGAATTAGGATTTTTACCTTCAAATGTAATTGTACCTAATGCAGCAGGATTATTAATTGCTAAAGAAGTTTTATTAGATATAATTAATTTTGAATAAAATAATAAACTTGATTACTTAATTGTAATTAAGTTTTTATTTTAATATATCCTTTTATAAAGCCGTTTATTATAAAAAATATATTAAATTTAAAGTTGTTAACAATGTCATTAGATATTAAAAATAATTCAATTAATAATTAATAATTATTAAAGAAGAAAAAAATATATATTTTTTTTACATTAATTCTTTATTTTTTTTAAAATAGGAGTATAATATTCTAGAAGAGAAAGAAGGAGTTTATATGGAATCGGGTTTTGATTTTCTATTAGACCTAGCATTAATACTACTTAGTACTAAGTTATTAGGCCTATTTACAAAAAAAATACATATGCCACAAGTTGTTGGAGCGCTAGTTGCTGGATTAGTACTAGGGCCAGCTGGACTTGGGTGGTTAAAAGAAACAGACTTCATTTCTAGCTTAGCTGAAGTAGGAGTAATAATATTAATGTTTTCTGCTGGATTAGAAAGTGATTTATCTGCTTTAAAAACAACCGGTAAAAAATCTATTGTAATAGCATTGTTAGGAGTATTTGTACCTCTAATAGGTGGTACACTAATTGGTTTTTGTTTTAATGGATTTGATGCAACAGACACAATGTCTTTATTAAAAAATATATTTATAGGTGTTATACTTACAGCAACATCTGTTTCTATTACTGTTGAAACATTAAAAGAAATGGGTAAATTGAATACTGAGGTTGCAAATACAATCTTAGGTGCAGCTTTAATAGATGATATTTTAGGTATAGTAATATTAACAATAGTTTCAAGTTTTGCTGATCCTGATGTTAATATATTACACAATATGTTATTACTTTTAGGGTTCTTTGTTTTTGCAATTACAACTTTTATTGTAGCAAAAAAATTATTTAATAAATGGTTTGAAAATGAATCTAAAAATTTAAGAAGATATGTTATTATGTCATTTGTTTTATGTTTATTATTAGCTTATATTTCAGAAGAAATATTCCATGTTGCAGATATAACAGGAGCATTTTTAGCTGGATTAATATTATCCGGAAATAAAAGAACACATTATATTGAAAATAGAATTTCAGTATTATCTTATTTATTACTATCCCCAATATTCTTTGCAAATATTGGAATAGGAGTAGAGTTATCTGCAATGACCATGAATTTAGTTTGGTTAACAGTCGCATTAGTAATTGTTGCAATACTTACTAAACAATTTGGTTGTTTCTTAGGAGCTAAATTATGTAAAATGAATAATATAGACTCAATGAGGGTCGGCGCCGGTATGGTTTGTCGTGGAGAAGTAGCATTAATTGTTGCTGCTAAAGGAGCTGCATTAGCAGTACCTTTAATTAGTCCTGAGTTAATGGGTCCTATTGTTATAATGGTAGTTGTTACAACTGTACTAGCTCCATTATTATTACAATTCTTCTATAGAAATGATAAATCAGAAACAATAGAATCTGAAGAGAAAATAAACTCTTTAGATGTAAAACAAGAACATTAAAAAATAAAATCCGTCTTATGATGGATTTCTTCTTTTTTATATACATACTTAGTAATACTTTTTGTTTTAAAATAAAGGTTTTTATGATAAAATTGATTAGAGGTGATATTAATGGATCATATATCTTGGGATGAATACTTTATGGGTGTTGCAGCATTAAGTGCAAAAAGAAGTAAAGACCCTTCTACTAAAGTAGGATGTTGTATAGTAAATGAAGATAAAAAAATTATAGGAATAGGTTATAATGGATTTCCTGTAGGTGTAGATGATAAAGAATTTCCTTGGGGAAACACATCAGAGAATTGGTTAGAAACTAAATATCCTTATGTTGTACATGCTGAGGCTAATGCTATATTAAATACTACATCATCTTGTAAAAATGCTACTATTTATGTAACTTTATTTCCTTGTAATGAATGTGCTAAATTAATTATTCAAAGTGGAATGAAAGAATTAATTTATATGGATAACAAATATAAAGATACTGATAATAACATAGCTTCACAAAAAATGTTAGAAGCTGCTAAAGTAAAAATAACTAAAATGAAAAAAGTGAGTGTTGATATTAATGGATAATATATTTAAAAAATATTATATTGCTATGGCGGTATATATAATTCCTTTTTTAATAATTGTTATTTGTTGTAGTGTTAGAACTGATTATGAAATTACTACACCAGGTGGAGTATCTAAAGTAGATGAAAGATTTGTTATAGAAAATGGATATGATTCTAATGATTTATATTCTTTATATGTTTATTCAATTAAAAACGCTACTTTATTTCAAAATCTAATTGCTTCATTTACTGATTTATTTGAAACCTCAGAAATAAATGATAATTATAGTCATATGACTGATGATATGTGGTATCAAGCAGGAGTTATTCAAAAGAATCAATCAGAAGAAGCTTGTTTAATTAATGCATATGAATATGCTTCATTAACAAATGAAAATATTTCTATTAATTATACTTATGAAGGTGTTATTGTTAGGATAACTACAGCACAAAGTAATGTTTTTAAAATAGGTGATATTCTTACTCATGTTAATGATGTTAAAATTTCTAGTTTAAATCAATTTAGTGATGATTCTAGAGATGATTATATTAAATTAAAATTAACAGATAAATTAACTATTACAAGAGATGAAGAAGTATTTAATCATGTCTTATCAGAGGGTGATACTTTAGGAGTAGGATTTTATGATAAGTTCACTATTCTTAATACAACACCTTCATATATTATTAATCCAACAAGTTCAATCGGACCTAGTGCAGGTATGATGCAAACTCTTTCTATTTATAATCAATTAATAGGAAATGATCTTACTATTAAAGATAATGTTAAAAGAAGTATTGCTGGGACGGGGACAATAGAGTCTGATGGTACAATTGGTGCTATAGGTGGTGTAACTCAAAAAGTTTATTCTGCTTTTGAAAGTGGTGCTAATATTTTAATCATGTCAAAAGATAATGAAGAAGAAGCATTAAGTGCTTATAATAAAATAAAAAATAAAGAGAAAATGCAATTAATTATTGTTAATAATTTTGCTGAGGTAATACAATGCCTAATTTAAATAAAGAATATATAATATCACTTATTAAAGGAGCATTAATATCATTATTTTTTACAACACCATTTATATTTACATATGTTAATTTATTATTTATAGGTAATAGAGTATTATCTTCAATTAACTTATATTTAATAATTAATATTTTCTTTAATATATTTTCTTGTATAAAAATAGATTTATCAAATGAAGAAAATAAATTAAAAGCTAAAATAATTAATGTAACAGTTACTTTAATAACAACTGCAGTTATATTAATTATCTTTAATATTTAAAAGGAGACAAACAATGAATAAAAAACATTTAGCAATAGGATTAATAATAGTAGTAATCTCTATTATTTTAGATCAAGTAACAAAAATGTTAGCACTAATGTACTTAAAATCTGGAAGTATTGTAGTAATTGAAGATTTTTTTAATTTAGTATTACATTATAACAACGGAGCTGCTTGGAGTAGTTTTGCTGGGAACTTTGGATTTTTATTTAGTATAACAATTGTATCAATAATAGCATTTGGATTTTTCTTTAAATCAGTTAATTTTAATAAAAAGTTAATTTATTCATTAGGAATATCTTTAATGCTTGGTGGATTATTTGGTAATTTTATAGATAGAATTTTTATGGATGGTCATGTAGTAATAGATTTCCTTTCATTTACATTTGGTAGTTATAGATTCCCTACTTTCAATATTGCAGATAGTTGTTTAGTAGTAGGTGTTGTTTTATTTGTAATAGATATCTTGTTATTAGAAGGGAAGAGAAAACGTGAAGAAGTATAAAGTAATTAGTGATGATGCATCACAAAGAATAGATAAAATAGTATGTAGAGAATTTGATTTAAGTAGATCATTAGTTAAAGAATTAATAGAAAATGGTAATATTTTAGTAAATGATGAATCAGTTAAATCAAGTTATAAAGTAAAAGAAGATGATGAATTAAGTGTAGTAATTCCTGAACCAAAAGAATTAGAAATAATTCCTGTTAATTTAAATTTAGATATCGTTTATGAAGATAAAGATGTATTAGTAGTAAATAAACCAGAAGGAATGGTAGTACACCCTTCAACAACAACAAAAGAAAATACTTTAGTACACGGATTAATGTATCAGGTAAAAGATTTATCAGGAATTAACGGTGTATTAAGACCAGGTATTGTTCATAGAATAGATAAAGATACAACAGGTTTATTAATGGTTGCTAAAAACGATGAGGCTCATGAAGGATTAGTTACTCAATTACAAAACAAAACAGTAGTTAGATACTATATTGCTTTAGTATACGGAGTAGTAGAACCTAATTTTGGTAAGATAACAGCTCCTATCGGAAGAGACCCTAATGATAGAATAAAAATGGCTGTTAATAGAGATGGTAAAGATGCTGTTACTCATTTTGAAGTATTAGAAAGATTTGCTGATATGACTTTAGTAAAATGCAGATTAGAAACAGGAAGAACTCATCAAATAAGAGTTCATTTAAAATATATAGGACATACTTTAGTTGGAGATAAAACTTATGGTCCTAAAAAAGTAGTTGGAGAAAAAGGTCAATATCTACATGCTCATACTTTAGGATTCACTCATCCTATAACTAAAAAGAAACATTTATTTACACAAGAAATTCCTGATTATTTTGAGGAATATTTAAAAGAATTGAGAGGTTAACATTATGAATTATAGTCATAAATTAGAGTTTGATAAAATAATAAATACAATTAAAAAGTATACTTATACTCCTTATGCTAATGTTTTATTAGATAATTTATTACCTAGTAATGACTATAATAAAGTGTTACGTATTAATTCACAAACAAATGAAGCTAGAGTTCTTACGTTTAAATATGAGAACTTGAGCTTTTTATGTTTAAATGATATAAAAGAATTAATTGATAAATTAAAACACAATGTTATTATTAATCAATTTGATTTATTAGAAATATTTATTTTGATAAAAAATAGTAGAGAAACGATTAATTATTATAAATCATTAAAAGAAAAAGAAGAAATAATTCATTTAAAAGAATATTTTACTAATATTAATAAATTAGATAATCTATATAAAAGAATAAATAGTATAATTGATGATAATGCTGAAATTATCGATAGTGCCTCAGAATATTTATATTCTATTAGAACAAATTTAAAAAATCATAATTTAGATATCAGAAATAAACTATTAGATATAATAAGTAGTAAGTCTAGTTATTTATCTGAAACAGTAATTGTATTAAGAAATGATAGAATGTGTTTATGTGTAAAAGAGTCACATAAAAATCAAATCAAAGGTACAATTCATGATCAATCATCAAGTGGAAATACTTATTATATAGAACCAAGTATTGTTTCAACTCTTTATGCTAAGATAAATCATTTATTATTAGAAGAAAGTGATGAAATAAAAAAAATACTTAGAAAAATAAGTAATGAAATATTTGAAGAATATAATGAGATTACACAAAATTTTTATATATTATCTAATTTAGATGTAATATTTGCTAAAGCGAAATATGCTATTAATATTGATGGATATTTAATTAATATAAAAAATAATAAAGAAATAAATTTAATTAAAGCAAGACATCCTTTAATAAAAAAAGAAGATGTTATTCCTATAGACGTTAATTTAGGTAAAACACATGATGCTATTATAATTACAGGACCTAACACAGGTGGTAAAACAGTTGTACTTAAAACAGTTGGTCTACTTACTTTAATGATGCAATCAGGTATTTTAGTACCAGCTGATGATAATTCTACATTATCTATATTTGACAATGTATTTGTTGATATAGGAGATTCTCAATCAATAGAACAATCCTTATCAACATTCTCTTCTCATATGACTAATATAATAAATATTGTTAATAATTCAACTGATAAATCATTGATATTATTAGATGAATTAGGAAGTGGTACTGACCCTAACGAAGGAAGTTTACTTGCCATTTCTATTATTGATGAATTACTAATAAGAGATGTTAGGATGATTGCTACAACACATTATGCTAATTTAAAATCTTATGCGTACAATAAAGATAAAGTTATTAATGCATCAGTTGAATTTGATATTAAAACATTAAAACCTACCTATAAATTATTATTAGGAATACCTGGTATGAGTAATGCTATTAATATTTCTAAAAATTTAGGATTAAATGAAAATATAATTAATAATGCAATTAATTTAGCTAATGCTAAAAATAATGATACAGATAACTTAATGAATAAACTTGAGTATAAAAACTTAGAGTTATTAGAAAAAGAAAAAGAATATAATTTTTTATTAGAAGAAGTAAATAAAGAAAAATTATCTTATGAAAATAAATTACTAGATATTAAAAAAGAACAAATTAATTTAATTACTAAAGCTAAACAAGAAGCAGAAAACATCTTACAAAAAGCTAGAGATGATAGTAAAAAATTAATTGAAAAATTAGATGAAATGAAATCTAATGAAATAAAAGAACATCAAATAGCTGCGCTTAAAAATGAGGCTAATAATTTAAAAATAAAAAAAGAAATAAAAAAAGAAATCTCTACTTTTGAAGTAGGAGAATTAGTTTCAATTGATGAATACGATAGAACAGGTACAATAAAATCAATTAAAAATAATAAACATATTATTAAAATAGGTAATATTGAAATGAGTTTTAAAGCAGAAGAATTATCTAAAACTAAAAAAATAGAACAACCTAAAGTAACAAAGAAAAAAAATTATACACCTAAGATGACAAAGACAGCAAAGTTAGAGTTAGATTTAAGAGGTTATAGATATGAAGAAGTTTCTTATACAATAGATAAGTTTATAGATGATGCTTATATGGCTGGGTTAAATCAAATTAATATAATACATGGATTTGGTAGTGGTGCAGTAAGAAACGCTACACAAGAATACCTAAAGAAATGTTCTTATGTAAAAGAAACAAGATTTGGTGGGGAGTTTGAAGGCGGTAATGGAGTTACTGTTGTATATTTAAAGTAAAGGAGAGATACTATGGATGGATTTATTGTATTAAACAAAGAACCTAATATGACTAGTTTTGATTGTGTTGCTAAATGTAGAGGCATATTTAAAACAAAACAAGTAGGACATACAGGTACTCTTGATCCTATGACTACAGGAGTTTTAGTTATAGCTTTAAATAAAGCGACTAAATTAATGGAGTTAACTTTAGATAAAAAGAAAAAATATTATGCGCAAGTATTAGTAGGAATACAAACAGATATGTTAGATATAACTGGTAAAATAACAGAACAAGAAAATATTGAAGAAATTAATTTAGAACTATTAAAAGAAAAAATTTTAGAATTATCTAAAACAACAACGCAGATACCACCGATGTATTCTGCTATAAAAGTTAATGGAAAAAAATTATATGAATATGCTAGACAAGGAATAACAATCGAAAGAAAACCAAGAGATATACATATAGACTACATTGATTTAAAAAGTGATATATATAAAGAAGATGGACATTTAAGATTTGAAATAGAAGTAATGGCAGACTCAGGAATTTATATAAGAAGTTTAATTGATGACTTAGGAAAATTGATGGGTGTACCTATGACAATGAGCAAATTACAAAGATCTCAAAGTGGAGATTATAAAGTGGAAGATTCATATACTTTAGATGATTGTAGAAATGGTAATTATAAATTAGTAACTATAGAAGAAATATTTAAACATACACCTTTTATTGAAGTTAATGATTTCCATGCTAAATTAGTAAAAAATGGAGTTATGTTAGATCAAAGACAAGCTAAATTTGATGAAATATTTAGAGTATATCATAATAATAAATTAATAGCTTTATTTAAACCACACACAAAAGGAAACTATAAAATAATAGTATATTTAGGTGATTAGTATGGAAATATTTAATTTAGATAAAACAATGAAATTACCAATTTTAGAATTAAATTGTACTACAATAGGTAATTTTGATGGAGTTCACATAGGACATCAAAATTTAATTAAAGAAACAAAAGAAGCAGGATTCAAATCTTTAGTAATAACATTTGATGAAATAAATAAAGATAATTTATTTACTTTAGAAGATAAAATAGAAAAAATAAAACAATTAGAAGTTGATTATTTAATAATATTAAAATATGAAGATTTCAAAAATATGTTTTATACAGAATTTATTAAAATGTTAAAAAAATTAAAAACAAAAAAAGTAGTAATAGGTAAAGATTTTAGATTTGGATTTAAACAAGAGGGAGATTATATTGACCTTGAAAATAAATTCGAAGTTAAAAGATTAGATGATATATTAATAGATAATAAAAGAATATCTTCTACTAGTATTAGACAATATTTAACAGAAGGTAGTTTAGAAAAAGTAAATGAATTATTAGGATATAACTATTTTGTTAAAGGGATAGTAGTTAAAGGTAATCAGTTAGGGAGAACAATTGGTTTTCCTACAGCTAATTTAGAAACAATAGTTCATTTAATAAAACCAGGAGTATATAAAACAATTACATTTTACGATGATAAAGAGTATAAAAGTATTACTAATATAGGAGTTAACCCTACATTTAATAAAGTAGATACATTGAAAATAGAAACTTTTTTATTAAATGAAAATATTGATTTATATGACAAAGAAATAAAAGTAGAATTTATAACTAAATTAAGAGATGAAAAAAAATTTAATAACAAAGAAGAATTAATCGAAGTATTAAATAATGATACAAAGAGTTGGTTATAATTAAAGTAATACCCCATATAATTAAATATATGGGGTATTTTGACATTTCTATTACAAATTGATATAATTAATTGATATAATAAATAAAAGGAGAATTTTAATATGAAATTTTGTACAAAATGTGGTCATGAAATGTATGATGAGGCTGTAGTATGTGTGTCTTGTGGTGCTGAATCAAAAAATAAATCTCAAACTAGTAATACATTACCAATAGTAGCTTTAGTATTTTCGTTTATTTTTGCTATAGTAGGTGTAGGATTAGGAGCATACGGTGCTTATAAATGTAAAGGTGTTAATGATAAAGGATTTAAATTATCAGTAGCAGCGATTGTAGTAGGTGTGTTAAATATGATAGCAGGTGCTGTTCTTAACACTATATTACCTTCATTATTAGAAGGTTTATTAGCTGTTTAATTATAGAAAGAAGGTTTTGTTATGAAAATGGTTTTAGCGATTGTTTCACATGATGACTCAAATAAAGTTCAAAAAGCTTTAGTGAATGAAAAGTTTTTCGCTACTAAATTATCATCTACAGGAGGATTTTTAAGTAAAGGAAATACAACGTTCATGATTGGTTGTGAGGACGAATTAGTAGAAAAAGCAATAGAAGTAATATCAGAACATTGTAAATCAAGAAAGAAAATAGTACCTAATTCATTAGTTTCTGAATATGGAATGTTTTCAAATCAAATGATAGAAGTATCAGTTGGTGGGGCAACAATCTTTGTTTTAGATGTTGCACAATTTAAAAAAATATAAAAAAATAGCAAACTATTAAATAGTTTGCTTTTTCTTTATTCCATTGGATTTCCGTTACCATCAAGTTTATTTTTATCGCATAAAATCATTATTCCATCGATTAAACACCAGAATCTTCCGAATCCAAAAAATAATGTTGTTACTAATTGAAGTACACCGATTTTTGAATCATTCATGTAAAATCTACCAATTCCAAATCCAATAAAAATTTGAAGAATTGCAGCTGCTAGTCTATTTTTAGAATTTCCGTTTGCCATATTTTCACCTACTTTTAGTATATTGTAACAAAAAAATATATTTTTTGCAATATTTAAAAAATTTAAAGAACTTAATAATAAGTATTTTATCAATTGACTATTACTTTTTAATATGGTAAAATAATAAATGGCGATTTCTAGGTTGTATCGATACTCCAACGTACTACTTTGATATCGTGACAAATAAAAACAAGGAGGATTTACACATGGCATTAACTAAAGAAGTAAAAGCTAAAATCATTAATGATTTTAAAATCAAAGAAGGGGATACTGGATCAACTGAGGTTCAAGTAGCTATCTTAACTCATGAAATCAACGAGTTAAACGGACACTTAAAATCTCACATTCATGATTTCCATTCAAGACGTGGATTATTAAAAAAAGTAGGACAACGTCGTAGCTTATTAGATTATTTAAAAAATAATGATTTAAATCGTTATAGAGATTTAATTGCTAAATTAGGATTAAGAAGATAATAAATTAAACACGCAATTTAACGGTTGCGTGTTTTTTGCACTTTTATTGCGAATTATTATGTCGTATAATGTTGTTTTTAATGAAAAATATGTTATTATATACATATGAATATAATTTTTTAAGAAAGAGGAATAAATATGGAAGATAAATTTTTCGGAGAAGATGATTTAGTATTAAATACATCTGCAAGAATACCTGTTTGTTTATGTATAGACACAAGTGCTAGTATGAACAAAATATTAGATCCAGCTAGTGTTAAATTAACTGGAGAAAAAGAATTTATTGATGGGAAATGGTGGGACATTGTTGCCGCTGGAGACACTTTAATGACAGAAATGAATAAAGGTGTTAATAAATTTTATGAAGCAATTAGAAATGATGATCAAGCTGCAGCTGCATGTGAGATTGCAATCGTTTCATTTTCTGATGAAGCTAAAGTAGCTTCAGAATTCTCTTCAATCGAGAAAAAAGAAGAGTTTTCAATTGATGTTGAAGGTGAATCTACTCAAATGGGTAATGGTTTAGAGTTAGCATTAGATATGTTACAAAAAAGAAAAGATGAATATAATACAAATGGTATTGAATACTACCAACCTTGGTTAGTAATCTTCACTGATGGTGAACCTACTGATAGTATTGTTAAAGCGCAAACTAAAATTAGAGAAATGGAAGATGAGAAAAAAATCACTGTATTCTGTTTAGCATTAGATAGCGAAGTTAACATGAACATTCTTTCTACTTTATCAAAAAGACCTGCTTTATCAATCAAAAATGATAAATTCAGTGAATTCTTTGAATGGTTAGGAAAATCAGTATCTTTAGTTTCTAGTTCTCGTGTTGGAGAAACAGTTAAATTAGATATGACTAAATTAGATAGCTGGGCTGAAATTTAATAGTTTAAACACTTCTATATTTTTAGAAGTGTTTTTATTTTATAAATAATATATTTTATTACTTTTAAATTATCCTAAAATGTGATAAAATATATTGAATAAAAAAGAAAACAAAAAGAAATTTTACACGAAGGAGAAGTAAAATATGAAAGAATTTAAAAAATACACTTATGAGTGGGGCGGAAGACCGCTAACAATTGAATCAGGAGAGTACGCTAAACAAGCTAATGGAGCTGTTATGATTACTTATGGAGAAACTGCTGTATTAACTGCTGTTTGTTCAAAAAATGCACCATCAACACAGGATTTTTTCCCGTTAATGGTATTATACACAGAAAAATTATATGC
>JAWXUE010000017.1:22158-28533 GCA_044432925.1 bacterium
GCTAAAAAAGCATATTTAGGACAAGTAAATCATATTTTACATGATATCTTATATGAAGAAGTAAGAAGATTAATTACTGTTGATAAAGTAAGACCTGATGGAAGAAAAATTGATGAAATCAGACCTTTATTCTCAAGAGTTGATGTTTTACCTAGACCTCATGGTAGTGCAATATTTACACGTGGTCAAACACAATCATTAAGTACAACTACATTAGGTTCATTATCTGAACATCAAATTATTGATGGATTAGAAGAAGAAACTAAATATAAAAGATTTATGTTACATTATAACTTCCCACAATACTCAGTTGGTGAAACTGGTAGATATGGTGCGGTAGGAAGAAGAGAAGTTGGACATGGTGCATTAGGAGAAAGAGCAATCCTTCAAGTTATGCCAAGTGAAGAAGAATTCCCTTATTCAGTAAGAGTTGTATCAGAAGTAATTGAATCAAATGGTTCTACATCTCAAGCAAGTATTTGTGCTGGGGTATTATCATTAATGGCTGCTGGAGTACCTTTAAAAGCAACTGTAGCTGGTATTGCAATGGGATTAGTTACACAAGGTAAAGATTATACAATCTTAACAGATATCCAAGGGATGGAAGATCATTTAGGAGATATGGATTTTAAAGTTGCTGGTACAAAAGATGGTATTACAGCTTTACAAATGGATATCAAAATTAAAGGATTAACATTCGATATTATAGAAGAATCATTAGCACAAGCTAAAAAAGGACGTATGGAATTATTAAATCATATGGAATCAGTATTACCTGAACCAAGAAAAGAAGTTTCAAAATACGCTCCTAAAGTTAAATTAATGCAAATTAAACCAGAAAAAATCAAAGATGTTATTGGTGCTGGTGGTAAAGTTATTACAAAAATTATTGAACAATGTAATAATGTTAAAATTGATATTGAACAAGATGGAAAAGTATGTATTATGCATGCTGATTACGAATGGGTTAATAAAGCAATGGCAACAATTGAAGGTATCGTTAGAGAAGCTGAAGTTGGAGCAATCTATACAGCTACAGTAAAAAGAGTAGAAGCATTTGGTGCGTTTGCAGAAATCTTCCCTGGTTGCGAAGGTTTAGTTCATGTATCTAAATTAGCTAAAGAAAGAGTTGCTAACGTTGCTGATGTAGTATCTGTTGGAGATCAAATCGTAGTTAAATGTATTGGTATTGATGATAAAGGAAGAGTAGATTTATCAAGAAAAGACGCTTTAGAAGATTCTTCTAAATAATACAAATGAATAAAAAAGAAGTGATAAAAAAATATTTAAATAGATACTTCTTAACAGCATTAAATGGTATGGCTATAGGATTATTCGCAAGTTTAATCATTGGTACAATGTTAAGTACAATAATCCAAATACCATTCCTACAATTCTTAAGTCCTATAACAGATGTCTTAAGTTCCAAAGAATTAGTCTATGGTGCAGCAATTGGTTGTGGTGTTGCTTTAGCATTAAAACACAAACCTATTGTTGTTGTATCATCATTAGTGTGTGGGTCAGTTGCCTTAAATCAAGGTGGTGGTCCATTAGGAGCTTATTTAGCAAGTTTAGTAGCTTGTGAAGTAGGTGGATTAATTTGTGGTAAAACAAAAGTTGATATAATAATAACTCCATTAGTAACTATACTTACTGGTGGAGTTGTTGCTATACTAACATCTGGATTAATTGGAGAAGTAATGAATTTAATTGGTGTTGTTATAAATAGTGCTACAGATCAAAACCCGATTATAATGGGAATAGTGATTGCTGTAATAGTAGGAATCACTCTAACTCTTCCGATAAGTAGTGCAGCTATATGTATCTCTTTAGAATTATCTGGTCTAGCAGCAGGAGCAGCTGTTGTTGGATGTAGTGTGCAAATGATTGGATTTGCTGTTCAAAGTATAAAAAAAGATGGAGTGTCAGGTTTTATTTCTGTTGGGATAGGGACATCAATGTTACAATTTACTAACATAGTTAGAAAACCAACTATTTGGTTACCGACGATAATAACAAGTGCTATTTTAGGTCCCATATCAACAACTGTATTTAAGTTAACAAATACATCTGTAGGTGCAGGAATGGGGACATGTGGATTAGTTGGTCAAATAAATGCATTTAAAGATAATGGATTTACTTTAATCTCTACAATACAAATTGTTTCACTGCATATAATTTTACCGATAACTTTAGTGTACATTCTAAATAAAATATTTATAAAAATAAATCTTTATAATGATGATGATTTAAAACTTTATAGAGAAACAAAAGAAGAAGAAAATAACGAAAAGTAATTACACACTTTTTGTTATTTTTTTGTCTTTTTTTGTTGTTAAATATCACAAAATATGGTATAATCTTAATAAGTTTTTTATAAATCTAGCGAGGTGCGATTATGGAATTTATTAAAGTGTTAACAGAAATGTTTGAAAAGAATAATTTAAATGAAATAAAAGATCCAAATAAATTAATTAATACGTTTGTATTAGCTGTGAAAACAGAAGATGATTCAATAAAATTTCATCAATTAAACTACCTACTAGGACTTCCTAAAGTGGGTAATTTCATATATAAAATTTATCAAACACATACAAAAAAACAAAACGTTTCAAATACAATAAGTGAATTAGTAAACGACTTTAGTTCTTTAGAAATTTCACCTTCTGTATATTCATACTTTATTTACTGTACACTTAAAGCACTAAAAATTCAAACAGAAGAAATGAATTGGATTAGTCCTAGTATCAATACATTAAGAAATTCTTCTATAGGAATGGACCCATCATTTGGATATGGTGTTTTCGTTGAGGATGTTTATGACTACGAAGTTGCTAGAGGAGTAGTTGTAAAAGCATTAAGAGATAGAAAATATATGACTATTCCTAATAGAGTAACTCATATTGATGAGAACGCATTTAGACATTTACAATTAGTTGAATTTTTAACATTACCACAAACTGTAACAACACTTACTCCTAACAATTTTAGTGAAGCACCTGAGTTAGGTAGAATTATCTTATCAAGTGAAGTAAAAAGTATTCCTAGTAATTTCTTAAAAAATGCACATAAATTATTTGTTGTAGTTGCTAGAGGCGTAACTGAAGTGGGAGCTAATTGTTTTGAGGCTACTAGATTAACAAGTGTTAAAAATATTGGTTCTGGAAATTTACAATATATTGGTGATCAAGCATTTAAAGATTGTTTTCAGTTGAAAAAATTAGAATTTAATAATTTAAAGAAAATTGGAGCTGCTCCTTTTTACAATTGTATTAACTCTGCTGAAATTATTATTACTATTAACGAAAGTTTAATAAATAACAAATTTCAAATCTTCAAATTATTTGAAACAGATTCAAAAGATATGTCAAATTATACATATTTAAAAAATATTACTGTTGAAGCAAAAGACGGAATTATACCAGAAGGTTTCTTTGAAGGTTGTACTACAGTGACTAATATTAAAGTTATTGGTGATGTACATACAATAGGAGCTAATGCATTTAAAGGTTGTACATCTTTAGAAAATTTAGAAATAGAATTTAAAGGTTCTAAAATTGAAGATAGTGTATTTGAAGATTGTAGTAGATTAGTATTCTTCCCTAAATTTGTTAATGTTGAAGAATTAGGTGCTAATGCATTTAAAGGTTGTGCTACAGTTGATGATTTAATTTTCTATAAACCTATAACAAAATTAAATATTGGTTCATTCCAAGATTGTATAGCTTTAAAAAAATTAACTATTAGATTAATTACTGATAGATTACCAGCTTATTGTTTTAGTGGTTGTGTGTCTTTATTAGATTTTACTTTTACTAATAATATTAAACATATTGAATCATTTGCACTACATGGTATAGAGTTACCTATTAACTTTACATTACCTGCTAAAATCAATTCAATTGCTAAAAATGCATTTGATAATTGTACATTTACAAACATTGTTTTACCTAATGAATGTAATATTGATGAAGGTGCATTTTCTAATATTAAACCAATAAAAAAACTTATCATTAATAATTTAAATATATTAGATTTAAATGGTAATAAAGTAGAATTATATAAATTATTCGAAGAAGAATTCACAGTATTTAACACTAAATTTAATGGATTAAAATCTATTACTATTGACACTGATATTATCCCTCAAAATTCATTTAAAGATTGGGTTAACTTAGAAGTAGCTCAATTATCTGAAAACATTACTACAATAGAGGCATCATCATTTGAAGGTTGTAGTTCTTTACAAAGTATTTATATTGAATCATGTGATCTTGTAATTAAAGAAGCAGCTTTTAAAAATTGTGTTAATTTAGTAAGAATTAGAACAATTAATAATGAGTTACCTGATACAAGAGGAGTATATGACTTAAGTGTTTGTACTTTTATTGAAAAAGATGCATTCTTTAATTGTAACATTGATGAGTTATTCCTAACAATAACTGCTGAAACAAAACAAAATGCTTTCTTATTAGGAGAAATCTTTAAAAAAGAAATTAATTCAGATAACTTATTACGATATATTAATGTAGATTGTACTGATGGAGTTTTAGTTAAACAGTTATTTGAAAATTGTTCTACAGTAAAAAATATTAAAATTACAGGTACAGTAACTCAATTAGAAGATCATTTATTTAGTGGATGTAGTTCACTTGAAAATTTAGAAGTAGAATATGAAGGAAACGAAATTACTAGTCATTGTTTTGCTAATTGTAAAAAATTAGTTAAATTCCCTAATTTTGCTAACGTAAAAATTATTTCTGACTATGCATTTTATGGTTGTACGTCATTACCTGCAGCTAAATTTACTAAAAGAATTGATGTTATAGGAACATCAGCATTTGAAAATTGTGCTAACTTAAAAGAAATAGATATGGAATTTTATGGAGAAACTTTAAAAACAGATACTTTTAAAGGTTGTTCTTTATTAAATAATTTCCATTTCATTAAATCAATTGAAGTATTAGAAACTAACTCTTTATCAAATATAAATTTAGTTAATAAATTTATATTACCTGATAGTGTTAAAGTTATAAAAAGTAATGCTTTTAATGGATCAACATTAGGTGCAGAATTAGTTTTAAATCCTAATATAACTTATGAAGCAGAATCATTTAATAATGTTAAAGGAATTAATAAATTAGTATTTAATTCTTTAAACTTTACTGATGGTGAAAAAATAGTTTTACCACATGAGATTTTCTCTAAAAATTTAGATAATTTTAATAAGAAATTTGAAGCAATTAAGAGTATTGATGTAAACACTAATAATATTTGCGATAATGCATTTAAAGGATGGAAGAATCTATCTAAAATTATCTTCACTCATAAAGTTGAATCATTATCTAACTCTTGTTTTGAAGATTGTGTTGGAATTGAAAAAATTACTTTACCTTATTTCAATATGAGTTTAGGTACAAAATCATTTGCTAACTGTACAAATTTAAGTAAAGTTGCTTTTGAAAATAACTATTTAGAAACACCAAACATAGAATTAGTACCTAAAAAAGTATTTAATAATTGTAAAAAAATCGAAGAAATTTATATTTACTTAAATCAAACTGTTTTAGATAATAAACTTACTTTAGTAAATTATTTTGCTGATAATGAAGATTTATTTAATAAAAATTTAACTAAATTAAAAACTGTTGTAATTGTTAATGAAACTCAAGAAATACCAGCTAATTTCTTTAAAAATTGTCGTAGAATAACAAATGTTAAAATATTAAATAAAGTTGAAACTTTCAATAAAAATTCATTTGAAAATTGTACTTTATTAGAAAATGTAGAAGCTAACTTTATTGGTAATTTACTACCTAATAACTTATTTAAAGATTGTATTAACTTAACTACGTTCTTTAATTATGATAGTGTAGATACTATAGGTGATAGTGTATTCTCTAATTGTAAAAAAATAGAAATGCTTAACTTCTCTAAAGAAATATTATCTATCGGAAAAAATTCATTTGAAAACTGTGTAAGCTTAACAGATATCAACATGAAATATTCTGGGGAGAAAATAGGTAAAGAAGCTTTCTTAAACTGTAAAAAATTAATTAGAACACCTAAGTTTATTAATTTAGAAACTTTAGATGAAACAACTTTCTCTGGATGTAAAGAATTAAGATTCCTTTCTTTAACAGCGCTTAAAAATACTAATATGAATAAATTATTCTCAGGATTAAAATCAATTGATAAAGTTTATTATAACTCTATTGATATACCTAATGGATTCTTTAAAGATGTTACAAATGTTAATGAAATAGTATTTGAACAAAAATTAAAAACTATTGGAGATCAAGCATTTGAAAATTGTACAACAATATCTACAATTTCTAATTTAGAAGAGTTAGAATACTTAGGAGATAATGTATT
>JAWXUE010000018.1:0-24008 GCA_044432925.1 bacterium
CCAAAACAAACGATTTAATAAATATATAGTAAAAAGATAATAGTTAGTAATAATGAATATGGTGGTAAAAAATGATATGTTTAAACTGTAAAGAAAGAATAATACAAAAAAGAAATATACTTAATCTATTTTCTTTAAAAAAAGAATACATTTGTAATAATTGTTATAAACAAATAATATTTGAACCAAATGAAATACTATTACCTATAAACAATTATGACTTAAGAATTTACTATTTATTAAAAGAAACACAAAATTTTAAATATGATAGTTTAACAAAAGAAAATACTATAATATTTAAAAAACTAAAACAAACGAATTATTTTGTGATTACTATAAATAGATATTACATGTCTGATACAAATTACAACTTACTAGAAGCACTAGCAAACCACCTACAACAAAATATAATAGTTCTAGTTTATGAGTTATTCGATTGAAAAAAATGTAGAATTTTTTACCACGATTTAAATTGAAATTTAATATTGTTAGCTTTATTATAATAAGTGAAGAAGGAGTGTGTTTAAGATGTTAACAGGGAAAGTAAAATGGTTTAATAATGAAAAAGGGTATGGATTTATTTTAAAAGAAGATTACGAAGATATCTTTGTTCATTATACTGCAATAATGGATCAAGGCTTTAAAACTCTTGAAGAAGGTCAAGAAGTAAAGTTTGATTTAATTAACGGAGATAAAGGATTACAAGCAAATAACGTAAATAAAATATAAAAAGCTATTGATAAAACGCTTACATTGTGTTATACTAAGGGTGTACTTATTAGTACTGTAAGGAGTCGATATATATGAAATTAGAAGTATTTGGAAAAAATGGGTTTAACCCTTCAGAGGCAAATAAAGAATATTGCCTTAACAAGTTAAATAAACTTGAAGTTTATTTTACTAATGAGGATGTAGAGGCTAGAGTTGTTTGTAAAGTATATAAAGATACAAACAAAGTAGAGGTTACAATACCTACAAAAAATATAATCTTAAGAGCAGAAGTAAGTGATAAAGACTTATATGCTGCAATAGATAAAGCAGTAGATAAACTGTTAATTCAAGTAAGAAAACATAAAGACAAAGTTAAAAATAAATTTGATAAAGAAGGAATTAAAACATTACATAAAGATTCAGTTGATAAAGACAACAAAGAAATTACAAATAGTAGCTTTGTTAGGACGAAAGAGATTGATTTAGTACCTATGTCTTGTGATGATGCAATCCATCAAATGGATGTATTAGGACATACATTCTTTGTTTATTTAGATGAAGTAACGATGAAAGTAAATGTTATATACTTACGAGAAGATGGCGGATACGCTGTAATCCAAATAAAATAATTAAACTTCACCCTTCAACAAGGGTGATTTTTTTGTAAAATCCACGGAATTTAATAGGGTTTTACGTTGTATATAAAGACTAAATAGTGTATAATCAAGAAGAATAAAAAAATTATAGCGAGGTAAAAAATATGAAATTATTTGATAGTGGAGTTAAAGAACTTAAAAGATGTCAAAAGATAGCTACTAAAGTAGTTGCTTTAGAAGAAAGTTATAGCAAGTTAACTGATGAACAATTAGTTGCTAAAACAGCTGAATTTAAAGAAAGATATAAAAATGGTGAAACTTTAGATAGTTTATTAGTTGAAGCTTATGCAACAGTAAGAGAAGGTGCTAAAAGAAGTGCTGGGAAAACTCCTTACTATGTACAAGTTTGTGGGGCAATAGCAATCCATGGTGGTAATATTGCTGAGATGAAAACAGGGGAAGGTAAAACTTTAACATCTGTTATGCCTGCATACTTAAATGCATTATCTGGTGATGGAGTACATATCGTTACAGTAAATGAGTATCTTGCAGCTAGGGAATCAGAAGGTGAGATTGGTAACTTATTTAGATTCTTAGGATTAACTGTAGGATTAAATATAAGAAGTTTAACTGCTCAACAAAAACAAGAAGTATATGCATGTGATATCATGTATAGTACAAACAGTGAATTAGGATTTGATTACCTAAGAGATAACATGGTAATGAAATACGATCAATTAGCTAATAAAAGAGGATTAAACTACGCGATAATCGATGAGGTAGATTCAATTTTAATAGATGAGGCTAGAACACCTTTAATTATTTCTGGTGGTGCAAAGAAAACAGCTAACTTATATTTACAAGCTGATGCATTTTGTAAAAGATTAAATGAAAAAGATTACGATTTTGATGTTGAAGCTAATGTAGTTTCTTTATCACCTTCAGGAGTAACAAGAGCAGAAAGAGCATTTGGAGTATCTAATATTTATGATATTCAATATGTTGCTTTATTACACCATATTGATAATGCATTAAAAGCAAACTTCGTAATGAAAAAAGATAAACAATATGTTGTTGAAAACGGAGAAATATTAATTGTAGATCAATTTACAGGACGTATCTTAGCCGGAAGACAATATTCAGAAGGATTACATCAAGCAATAGAAGCAAAAGAAGGAGTAGAAATTAAAAAAGAAACTCAAACAGTTGCATCTATTACATATCAAAATTTCTTTAGAATGTATAAAAAATTATCAGGTATGACGGGTACAGCTAAAACAGAGGAAGAAGAATTCAGAAATATTTATAATATGTATGTAATTGAAGTTCCTACAAATAAACCTGTTATAAGAGATGATCAAAAAGATTTATTATTTGTTAATAATGAAGCTAAATATAATGCTTTATTACAAGACGTAATTAAAATACATGAAACAGGACAACCAATTTTATTAGGTACAGTTGCTGTTGAAACATCAGAAGAAATTTCTAAATTATTAACTAAAAATAAAATTAAACATGAAGTATTAAATGCTAAGAACCATGAAAGAGAAGCTGAAATAATCGCTAACGCTGGGGAAAAATTCGCAGTTACACTAGCTACAAATATGGCTGGACGTGGTACGGATATTAAAATTTCTGAAGAAGTATCAAACTTAGGTGGATTAGCTGTATTAGGTACAGAACGTCATGAATCAAGACGTATTGATAATCAGTTAAGAGGACGTGCTGGTAGACAAGGTGATAGAGGATCTAGTAGATTTTATATTAGTGCTGATGATGAATTATTGCAAAGATTTGGTGGAGACACATTTAAAAATAAAATTAGTACAATTATTAATTTAAATTCAAATGGAGATGCTAATCAACCACTTGAATCAAGAATGTTTTCAAATATCGTTAAAGGTGCTCAAGAAAGAATTGAAGGTAATAACTTTGATAACAGAAAGAATGTACTTAAATATGATGATGTATTAAGAAAACAAAGAGAAGTATTCTATAAAGAACGTATGGAAATAGTAGTTGATGAAGATATTACAGAACATGTAGAAAACTTTATTAAAACATGTGCTATTGAAGTTACTTCTAAATATATTACTGAAGTAGGAAGAAATAAATATGATATTAATGATGATGCAATAGTTGCTGCATTTAATGGAATTATTTTCCCTAGAGATACTTTAGTTAAAGAAGACTTAGAACAATTAGATGAAAATGAAGTAATCAAATTCATTTACGATAAAGGTTTAGAATTATACAATAAAAAAAGAGAAATTGTACCTGCTGAAGTAATGAGAGATTTCATGAAAGTTATTACAATAAGAGTATTAGATGTATTCTGGACAAAACATATTGATTCTATGAGTGGGTTAAGACAAGGAATCGGATTCCAAGGTTATGCTCAATCTAATCCTTTAACTTTCTATCAAGAAGAAGGTGCAAGATTATTTGAATCTATGAACTTAGGAATTGCTGTTGATGTTACAAAATATTTAATATTAACGCAAATTAAATTAGAAGTAACTGAAGAAAAAAGAGAATTAAATACTAATCAATCTTCAGAAGGTGCATTACCTGCCGCTCCTACAACTTCTTCTAAAGTAGGAAGAAATGAATTATGTGAATGTGGTAGCGGTAAAAAACATAAAAACTGCTGTGGAGCTTAAGAAAGGGTGAATATCATTGGAAAAATATGAAATAAATAAATATATCGAAAAATTCAAAAAAAGTTCTAATGATATTACTGTTGCTTTAAACAAAGAAGTAGTTTTAAAAGAAATAGAAGAATTAAATAAAGAGATATCTAAAGAAGGATTTTGGAATAACCAAGAGAATTCTACTAAAACAATAAATTTATTAAATAATTTAAAAGAAAAAGCACAAATTATAAAAGAAGTTGAAAAAGGTTTAACAGATGTATTAGATTTTTATGATATGTTAGAGTTAGATGAAGAAGTACTTCCTATATTAGAAGAGGCTATTATTGATTATGATAAATTATTAGAAGAATCATTAGTTAAAGTTATCTTAAGTGAAAAATATGATGGTAATAATGCTATATTACAAATTCATCCAGGAGCTGGTGGGACTGAATCTCATGACTGGGCTAATATGTTATATAGAATGTATATAAGATATTTCCAAAGAAAAAATTTCAAATATAAAGTATTAGATTTTCTACCTGGCGAAGAGGCTGGATTAAAAAGTGTAGTAATAGAAGTAAAAGGAAAAAATGCTTATGGATTATTAAAATCAGAACGTGGTGTACATAGATTAGTTAGAATATCACCTTTTGATTCAAATGCTAGAAGACATACATCATTTGCTTCTGTTGATATATCTCCTATTGTTGATGAAGTATCAGAAGTTAAAATTGATGATAGTGATTTAGTAATTGATGTTTATAGAAGTAGTGGAGCTGGAGGTCAAAGTGTTAATACGACGGATTCAGCTGTACGTATAACACATAAACCAACTAAAACAGTAGTTACTTGTCAAAATGAAAGAAGTCAAATACAAAATAGAGAAACAGCTATGAATGTATTAAGATCAAAATTAATAGAATTAGAAATATTAAAACAAGAAGAAGAATTAAGAAAATTAAAAGGACAAAGTTCTCAAAACGCATTTGGTTCACAAATTAGATCATACGTATTTTGTCCATATACATTAGTAAAAGACCATAGAACTAACGAAGAAGATGGTAATGTTAATAATGTAATAGATGGTGCATTAGATAAATTTGTCTATGCATACTTAAAAAACTTAATGGGTGATAAATAATGAATAAAAATAAAATAAAATCGTTAGTTGAAATTACAATTGGTGTAATAGCATTAACAGTTGCTTTTTATTTCTTCTTTTTACCAATGGACTTAGTTATAGGTGGAGTAACAGGATTATCAATTTTATTTCAAGATATAATTGACCCTGCTATATTTATTTTAATAGGAAACAGTGTTTGTTTAATAATAGGCGCAATATTCATGGGTAAAGAGTTTATAGTTAAAACAATATATGGTACATTATTATTACCTGTATTAACATTTATATTTGAACATTGTTTTGATATGAATTTTATACTTAATGGTGTAAGTAATGATGTATCAAAGTTATTAATCTCAGTATTTGCTGGAGGGATATTAGCAGCAATAGGATTAGGGATGTGTTTTAGAAATAATGCTACAACAGGTGGGATAGATGTTATCCAAAAAATAGTAGCCAAAAAATTTAAAATACCTTATTCTACTGCCGTTTATTGTACAGATGGTGCAATATTAACACTAGCTTTATTTATGCTTAATTTAGAATTAGCATTTTATGGATTAATAGCAATATTTGTAATAGGATATTTTGTTGATAAAGTAAGTACTGGTGGTAGAGTAATGAAAACAGCTTATATCATTACTAAAAAACCAGAAGAAATAAAAGAGTTAATATATACAAAATTAAATAGAGGTGTGACTTTTAGTAAAGTAACTGGTGGATATTCAAGTGATGAATATACAATGGTAATAAGTACGTTATCTAAAGTAGAGTCATACAGACTAAAAGAATTAATTATAGAAGTAGATGAACATGCATTTACATTTATAGCACAAACAACAGAAGTTATTGGGGACGGATTTTAATGAAAATTAAATCGATTAAAAAAGTAAAAGGTTTATACGAAATAGTTTTTGATCAAGAAGTAATTAAATATCACGAAGAAGTAATTGTAAAATATAATCTATTAAGAAATAATATCGAAGTATCTGATGAAGTATATAATAATACGTTGTTGGATAATCGATATTTTTTCTCTAGAGATAGGGCTATTAAATATATTGTTAATTTAAAATTTAAATCTCAAATAAAAGAACACTTATTAAAAACAGAAGAATATTTTATAGTTTCAAGAGTAATAGATGATTTAGAAAAATATAAAATAATAGATGATAGTATTACAGCTAATTGTTATGTTATAAGTAAATATAACAAAGGATATGGTAATAAAGAATTAATAAGAAAACTAAATGATTTAAGAGTTAATAAAGAAATAATAAATAAAGTAATAGAAGAAAATAGAGAATTAGAATTAGAGTGTTTAGAAAAATATTTTAATAAATTAATAACTACACTTAAATCTTTAAATAACAGAGACTTAAGAAAAAAGATAGATACAAGATTAGTATCACATGGTTATAACTTTGAAGATATAAAAAATATTATGGATAATGTAATAGATGTTGTACATAATGATGATATATTAGATAAATACTTTGATAAAGCAGTAAGAAAATATCTTGAAGAAAAAGATAAATACATTCAAGAAAAAAAGATGATAAATTTTTTAATGGGGAAAGGTTTTGAATTTGATTTAATCAAAAACAAAATAAATTTGTGGAAAGAGAGTAATTAAAATGATTATAGATAAATTATCTAATGAATTCTATTATCATTTTTTCGGTGGGACACTTAATAATGCCTATGAATATTTTGGTGCTCACTTAAAAAAAAGGGATAATGAAATAGTAGGGTGTGAATTTTTAGTATATGCACCTAATGCTACTAAAGTGTGTTTAATTGGGGAATTCAACAACTTTAAAGAACAATTAATGGAAGAAATAAAAAAAGGATTTTATTATATTTATATAGAGAAAAATATTGAATATTTACAATATAAATATGTAATACATACTAAAACAGAAATACTATACAAAGCTGATCCTTATGCATTTTATGCTCAATTAAGACCAGGTAATGATAGTATTGTATATGATATAACTAAACTAAATAAAAAAGAGTATAAAAGAGAAAATGATAAAAACAAACCGATGTCTATATATGAGGTTCATTTAGGTTCTTGGAAAAATAGATTTCCTAAATATAATGAGTTAGATGAATTAATTAATTATTTAAAAGATAATAATTTTACACATCTAGAAATACTACCTATATACGAACATCCATTAGATGAATCTTGGGGATATATGGGTACAGGTTATTATGCCCCCACATCTAGATACGGACAACCTCATGAATTCTTAGAATTCATAAATAGTTTACATGAAAATAATATAAAAATTATATTAGATTGGGTACCAGGACATATTTGTCGTGATTCATTTGGATTATATAAATTTGACGGTAGTTATTTATATGAATATGATTATTATGATATAAGAGAAAATATAGAATGGGGTACAGCTAATCTTGATTTCTCTAAAGGAATAACAAGATCATTTTTAATATCTAATTGTATGTACTATTTAAAATATTATAATATTGATGGATTTAGAGTAGATGCTGTACGTAATTTAATTTATTATTTAGGAAATGAAAACAGAGGAATTAATAATTCATCAATAAATTTCTTAAAACAATTAAACAAAATAATTAAAGAGTATGATGAGAATGTAATTACAACAGCAGAAGACTCTAGTGCTTATTTAGGAGTTACACATAAAAACGGATTAGGATTTGATTATAAATGGAATATGGGATGGATGAATGATACATTAAAATATTTTGAATTAGATTTTGATCAAAGAAAATATAATCATCATTTAATAACATTTGGATTAAGCTATGTATTTAATGAAAATTATATATTACCTATATCTCATGATGAAGTCGTTCATCTTAAAAAATCTTTATTTACTAAAATGAAAGGAAATTATTTTGAAAAGTTTTCTTCATTAAGATTATTTTTAGGATTAATGTTTACTCACCCAGGGAAAAAACTATTATTCATGGGTTCTGAATTTGGTGTAACTAATGAATGGTGTTGTAATGATGTGTTGAATTTTTCTATTTTAAAAGAACAACACAATCAAAAAATACATAAATATTTTAAAGACTTAAATTATTTATATGTTAATGAATTATCACTTCATAATGATAATGCCTCTGGATTTAATTTTATAGATTGCTCTAATGATAAAAGTATATTTATTTATCAAAGAAAATATAAAGATGAAGAAATATTAGTTGTTATAAATGCATTACCTATTTTATACAATAATTATAAAATAGGAGTATCAAGTTTAGAATATAAAGAAATATTTAATAGTGATAATCAAATATATGGTGGAGAGAATCACTTAAATAATTATGTATTAGTAATAGATGGGAAATATCATAATCAAAAAAATTGTATAGATATAAAAGTACCTCCTTTATCTATAGTTATTCTTAAAAGTACAAAATAAATTAATATAAGACAATCTTTTTAGGTTGTCTTTTTTCATTATATATTATGACAATTTTTATATATTTATTATCGAATAAAATAATAAAATAACATATTAAATTATATTTTAAAATAAAACAATTAATAATAAAATAATATATTTAAAAAAGAATAATAAACACTTTATTTATAATATGAAACAAAATAAAATTGAAGAATAAAGGGGGATATTATGAGAAGCGAATATTTTATAAACAAAGAATTATTTAGAAAACATTTTATAACACTACTAGAGGAGATTTATGTAATTGATTTTAATGAATCAAACTTAAAACAACAATACAATACATTAGTAGAATTAATAAAAAGAAATACATCAAATAATTGGAATAAAACAAAAAAGAATACAAATAAAAAATTATATTATTTTTGTAGTGAAATAAACTTAGGAAAAAGTTTATACACTAATATAATTAATTCAGGAATTAAAGAAGTAATAGAAGAAGCATTTTTAGACTTAAATATAAATTTAGAAGATTTATTAAACTTAGAGAATGATTTTGAATCAGAGGAGATATCTTTACTCGACTCCCTAACAACATCTAATTTACTTGCTAATGTATTTAGTGTTAGAACTAATAAATCTAACTTAGAAATAGAAACTATAAGTGAAGAAGTTAAATTTTATGGTAATGTATATTTTAAACAAGAAGAAACATTAAAATGTATCCATGAATGTTTTGATATAATAGAAACAACAGCTTATGAATGTCCTGTTATTGGTTATAACAATAATGTAGTTAATACAATAACAAGATGGGATACTAATTTCACAGGGCTAAAAAGAGATTACCTATACATTTCAGCATCACTTCAAACAATACTAAAGAATAATGATATAAATAATATTATTATAAATATTACTGATCAATCAAGTTTAGTAGTAGTAGAATTAATGAGACTGTTAATGGATGATTATAATTACTCTTGGTCAGAAGCATACACTACTACAAAAGAGTGCGTAATATATAATAAGACTAGTGACTATACTTATAATACTAAAAAGTTTTGTGAACTATTACCTAGACTGTATACAATAGTAGAAGAGTTAAATAATAGAAATAATTGTAGTTTAATAGATGAGGATATAAATATTAGTGATGTTGCTAATACATTTAATTTAACAGTATATAACTATGAAGGATTAAGTCATAGAAAATGGTGTTTAAATATTAATAATGAATTAAGTGATACTTTAAATGAATATGCATTAGGTTGGATACAAAATCCTAATACTATAAATAATTTAAATAAATCAATTTCAAAAAGAAGATTACAAAAGAAGTTCAGAGACATGAAAATAGAAAGAAAAAAATCCCTTTACAACAAGATTAATCATAATTTTATTGAAAATGGATTATTAGCTAAAGTAGAAAATAATATATTAAGTATAGTTCATATATTATATTTACATAATCAACTTAAATATAATATATCTTTTAAAGATAACTTTACTCCAATAACTTTTTTAATAACATTTGAACATAACTTATTACTTAATTTAAATAATGATTGTGACACAAATTCATATCTTAAAATAATTGAAATAAAAAATTATAATGAAACACTAGAACAACTAATAGTAACAAGTGTTGATATAGTAGATAAAACAAATGCTAAATATTTATTAAATGGAGTATTAAGTGTTTATGATAATTTAGTAGAAGAAGAATTTAATGAATTTAGTTTCTTGTTAAATGAATATAATTTAGAATATGATGATAATTTAAAATATTTTAACTCTTATAAAAAAAGATATAGTGAATTAAATGAATTAAATAAAGATGAAGTTTTATGGTGTAGAGAAATGATTAATACAACATTAAAGTCTATTAATCACTTATCTGATAATAAAGTAGAAAAATTAAACAATGAAATATTTAAATTAAATAAAGTAAAAATTAATTAATAAAGTAAAAATAGAATGTATCTTAAAAAATACATTCTATTTTTTCTAATTCTTTTGCTACACCATCTTCATCATTAGTAAACTCTGTTAAATTAAATTCATGAGTCTTAACAGAAGAATTTTTCATCATAAAAGGAATATCACATTTCTTTAAAAAGTTAATATCATAATCAGAATCTCCAAATCCTATTATTTTATCAAATTCATATTTTTCTTTAACATATTTAAAGCCTTCTTTTTTAGATACTCTAGGATGAGAAATAACAAAAATAGCTCTTTTCTTATCTTGACCTAAACAATTAACACGTACATCAATATTATTAAAATAAGACAATAAAGGAATGACATTTCTAGGCTCTACAATTATATAAAGATTAGTAGAAGCATTTAAATTAAATTTATTAAAGTCTCCATCATGTACAATAAAATCATCAGGAATTTTCATAATAAACTGATATCTATCAATAAAATTATAAACATAAGCATTTTCATCACACTTATAAAAAGCAGAAGAAATTAATGGTTTTAAATCAGTAAAATACTTTAAAATTTCTTCACTAGATAACTTGTACATAATTGATTCAGAAGAAATAGGGTTAATAATAGAACCACCATTTTTACAAATCATATAAGTATCTAAACCTAATTGATTATAATAAGGTAAAGTTTTTTTAATACTATTAGATGTTATTAAACAAAATATATGTTTTTTAGTTATTTGTTTAATAGTAGAAACACTATATTCACTTAATTGTCCGTCACTATTTAATATAGAACCATCCATATCACAAAAAATTAAATATTTCACTCTTATCACCTCTATATATATAATATCACAAATAAAATATAAAATCTAATTTTAACTAGAGTTTTATAGTAAATTATAGTATAATGTGAGAAGGTGATAATTATGATATTTAATAACTTTAGTGTAATTGATTTTGAACCAATGGACATATTCTTAATACTATTTGGAATAGGATTTGGTTTATTAATAGCAATGTTTGCTTATATATTCATTGTTTTACATGGAATGAAAGCAAAAAGTTACATTGTTAAATCAAAATCAGAAGGATTAACAGAAGAACAAATTGATGAAAAAATTAAATTTGCACAAGATGTATTCTCAGATAAAAATTTAAGAGGTGAACTAAGTCAAATGGCACATTGTAAAGATGTTTGTACAAGCTTAGTAATGGATATAGCAAGTGTTTATTTCCCTAATTCAAAAAGACCTTTATTAGAATTATCTGTAGATGAAGTTTTAATGCTTGGTATATATATATCAAATAGAGTAAATGATATATTAGATCATAAAGGTGTAAGATTATTTAAAAAAATTAAAATTTCTACAATAATGGGCATGAGTGATACTAAGAAAAATATAGATGAATCAGCATTAATGAAAGCAGCTAAAAGATATAAATTAAAAGGTGCATTTGATGCTGTTAAAGGTGCTTTAAATGTAGTTAATCCAATTTATTGGGCTAGAAAAGTTATTGTTGCTCAAACAATGGATTATGCAATTAGTAAAATCTGTTTAATGGTTATTGGTATAACAGCAGAAGAAACATATAAAATTTATTCTAAAAATGTATTTAATAAAGATGTTGTTATAGAAGATAAATATAATAAATTAGCTGACGAAATTTCTAATGATTTAAAAGAAATTTCATCAGAAGAGATTGATAGTTATCAGGAGGTAGAAGATGAAGAACAAATTGAACAATAGTCCTATAGGATATGAAATTCCTCAAATGGAAGATAATGAAGTTGGATTAAGAACTTTTGATAATAAATTCAAAGGTACTAGTTTCATTGCTCCTGTTTTAGGTAGAGATACTGTTGATATTACAGTTGCTTCAAAAGATGCTTTACAAAATGATATAGATAATACTTATGATGCATTTAGAAGTGAAAAAGAAAAGAAAATTACTGATCAAGAATTATTACAAAAACATGGAACTATTTATCCAGAGTTTGAAGGTGTTAATGATCAAAATATTAGACCAAAAGAAGTTGTTGTTGAAAAAGAAGTTCCTTCTTATGAACCTGTTGTAACAACTCCAGACGTAGCATTTGAAAATATTACTTTCAGTGCTCCTAAAGAAGATTATTCTTCTAAAGAAACAACACTACCTCCATTCTTCTTTAGTAAACCAGTTGAACCAAAAGTAGAAGAACAAACTAGTAAACCAGTTTATGAAGAAGTAACGCCCCAACAAACTTATACACAACCACAACCAACATATGTACAACCACAAACATATAAAGAACCAACATCTCAAGTACAATTTAAAGATAAAATAAGAAGACCTTATGTTTATCCAAGTTTAAATTTATTTGATAAACCTATGAAACAAGAACAAGATGATCCAAGTTTCTTATTAGAAAATAAAGAAACAATTAATCAAACTTTTGATGAATTTAATATTAAAGGTGAAGTTGAAAATTATACTTATGGTCCTTCTGTAACAAGATATGAAGTTAAATTAGCACCA
Organism: bacterium; assembly: GCA_044432925.1. GTDB lineage: Bacteria > Bacillota_I > Bacilli_A > Acholeplasmatales > Anaeroplasmataceae > JAWXUE01. The sequence goes on from JAWXUE010000018.1 coordinate 12,952, forward strand.
GGTGTTAATGTTAAAAAAGTATTAGGTATAGTAGATACAATTAAAATGAATTTAGGAGCTAAGACTCTTAGGGTTGAAGCACCTATTCCAGGTAAAAAACATGTTGGGATAGAGGTACCTAATAGAAAAGCACAAATGGTACATTACTATGATATTATTAATAATAATGAATTTAAAGAATCTAGAAAACCCTTATTAATTGCTCTAGGTAGAGATATAGATGGAAATTCTGTTTATAACAGTATTGAAGAAATGCCTCATGGATTAATAGCTGGTGCTACTGCATCAGGGAAAAGTGTTTGTATTAATACATTATTAATAAGTTTATTAATGAAAAATTCTCCTGAAGAATTAAGATTAATATTAGTTGACCCTAAAATGGTAGAGTTAGCTAGTTATGATAATATTCCTCACTTAGTTACACCTGTAATTACAGATTCAACACTTGCTGTACCAGCATTAAAATGGTCAGTTGATGAAATGGAAAGAAGATATGAAATATTAAAATCTACAGGTTGTAGAAATATAGCTGAGTATAATGCTCATATCAAAGGAAATTTAAATGCTGAAAAATTACCGTTTATAGTAATAGTAATTGATGAGTTTGGAGATTTATCTGTAGGTGGAGCAGCAGCAGAGTTAGATGAACCTATTAAAAGAATTGCTCAAAAAGCAAGAGCTGCTGGGATGCATCTTATCTTAGCAACACAACGTCCTTCTACAGATGTTATTAGAGGTACAATTAAAGCTAATATCCCAGGAAGAATAGCATTTAGAGTAAGTCAAACTGTAGATAGTCAAACAATTATAGATAGTCCTGGAGCTGAGAACTTACTTGGTAAAGGGGATATGTTAGTTAAAGGTGTTGAAGGATTAATGCGTGTACAAGGTGCATACATTGGTGGACGTGACATCGAAAACGTAACAAGTTTTATTAGAGAAAATAATGATTGTGAATATATCTTTACACATGAAGATTTGAAAAAACCAGAGCAATCGACATCAAAAGATAGTGGAAATGGTGAAGATTTAGAATTATTACATTCAGCAGCTACATTCTTTATTAACAATGGATCTTGTTCTATTAATGCATTACAAAATAAATTTGGTATAGGATTTAATAGAGCACAAAGAGTAGTACAACAGTTATCTAATATGGGAATAGTAGGAGAAAAAGCTGGTACAACTCAAAGAGAAGTAAATGTAACTCAAAGTCAATTAGATGAAATGTTTAATAAAAATAACTAAGGATTGATTAAAATGAAAAAAGAATTTAAGGAAATAGATTTATTAGAAGATAAAGATATTGATAAAGTAAAAGAAATTACTAAAAAAATAAATAAAGTATTTTATAGAAATATTATTATATCATTTAGCATTATTTTACTATTAGGATTATTTACTGCGCTACTTTATAATAGTGCTAGTCCTTTATCAGTTGTTACAAAAGAATTCTATTTACTTATTATTCTTTTTTCTCTTTTCTTTTTTATAGGAATAACTATTAAGTTTATTTTAACAAAAGAAGAAAACATAGAAAATTTAAAAATAAAAAAAAGTATATATTCTTTAATAGATTTATTAGGATTTATAGTAAATGGAGTTATAATATCAACTTTTATATTATTATTTATTGTAACAACAGCTAAAGTATCAGGAAATAGTATGAATAATACTTATCAAGATAATGATACAATTTTAGTATGGAATTTATTATATACTCCAAAAAAAGATGATGTAGTAGTAATTGATTCATCAATTTTAATTTATAATACTGATTTTATTATTAAAAGAATAGTAGCAACAAGTGAAGATACAGTTTATCATAGAAACGGTCAATTTTATGTTAATGATGAATTTATTGATTATGCATCAGATGTTGATGTTAATAAAATGTTAAAAGATTTTAGTACAGGAGTACAATATACACAAGTACCAGAAGATTATTTTATTGTTTTAGGAGATAACAGAGATAACTCTCAAGATAGTAGAACAATGGGTTTAGTACATAAAGATGAGATAGTAGGAAAATCAGTATTTAGATTATTACCATTTTCTAATATAGGATTACCTAAAAAAGATACAGATTAGGAAGTGAATTAATATGGATATTAATAAAAAAAGAGAATTAAGAAAAAAGAAACAAGCTAAAAAAGAAAGAGAAGCTGATTTAACTCCTGAAAGAGTAAGTACAGGTTTTAACATTAACTGGTTTCCGGGACATATGGCTAAAGCAAGAAGAGAAGTATCTGAAAAATTACATTTAGTAGATATTATTTTAGAAATAGTAGATGCTAGGATACCATTTTCTTCAAGTAATCCTATGATGAAAGAAATAGTTAAAACAAAACCAAGACTAGTTTTATTAAATAAAGCTAAATTAGCAGATCCTAAAATAACTAAATATTGGATGGAATACTATCAAAATCAAGGTTGCTTTACATTAGATATAGATTTAATTGAAAATTATAATTTAAATAAAATATTAGATATATGTAAAGAAGCATTAAAAGAGAAAATAGATAGAGATACAGCAAGAGGAATAAAATCAGCTAAAATTAGAGCTATGGTAATAGGGATACCTAATGTTGGGAAGAGTACTTTTATAAATACACTTTGTAAAAGAAAAAGTTTAATAGTAGGAGATAGACCAGGTGTTACTAAAGGACAAACTTGGATGAAAGTAAATGATGACTTAGAGTTATTAGATACTCCAGGAATCTTATGGCCTAAGTTTGAAACTAAACATATAGCATTAAACTTAGCTTTATCTGGTGCTATTAAAGATAATATATTACCAATTGATGAAGTAATAACTTATGGATTAGAATTTATGAAAAAATATTATCCTAGTAATATAACAAAAGCTTATAATGTAGAAATAACAGATGATTTAGAAGTCTTAGAAATATATGATCTAATCGGAAGAAAACGTGGTTGTATAATGAAGGGTAATGAAGTTGATTACGAAAGAGTAGTTAAATTAATACTTCATGACTTAAGACATAATAAATTAGGAGTATTAAGTTATGACAGAGACGAACAATATTTACAAGTATGAAAATGATTTAATAAATAACGGTGTTAAATATATCGCTGGTGTAGATGAGGCAGGTCGTGGTCCTTTAGCAGGAGACTTAGTTGTTGCATCAGTAATATTACCAACTGACTTTAAAATAGAAGGAATAGATGATTCAAAAAGTATTTCTGATAAAAAAAGAAGAGAAACTTTTGAGTTAATAAAAAAACATGCTATATCATATTCTATAATATTTATTACAACAGATGAAATAGATGAATATAATATATATAAAGCAACGCAAATAGGAATGAAAAGAGCTATAGATAATTTAGATGTAATACCAGGACATGTATTAATAGATGCAATGCCATTACCTGAGGTATCTATACCTAATACATCTATAATAAAAGGGGACAAACTAAGTGCCTCAATAGGTGCAGCATCTATCCTAGCAAAAGTCACAAGAGATGACTATATGGAAGCTATGTCTAAAAAATATCCTAATTATCACTTTGATAAACATAAAGGATACGGGACTAAATTACATATGGAATCTTTAGAAAAATATGGACCTTGTGATATCCATAGAAAAAGTTATAAACCAGTAAAAAAATATTTACCATCAGCACAAATGAAATTAGAAATTTAAAAGTTATTGTTGACATTGTATGAACTTCATACTATATTTATATAGCAATAGAAAGGGAGTTTCTTTATGAAAATTATAATAGTAGAGTCACCAGCTAAATCAAAAACTATTGAAGGGTACATGGGAGAAGACTACAAAGTAGTAGCATCTTATGGGCACATCAGAGACCTAGCAACCTCAGGTAAGGGTGGACTAGGAATTGACATACCTAAGGGATTTATTCCAACTTACGTAGTTAGTGATGACAAAAAAAATACAGTAAAAGAATTAAAAAAAGTTTGTCAAAATAATCAAGTTTTTCTTGCGACTGACCCCGACAGAGAGGGAGAGGCTATATCTTGGCATTTAGCAAGCGTACTAGACTTAGACGTACATACAACATCAAGAGTTGTATTTAATGAAATAACAAAAGAAGCTGTAAAAGAAGCATTTGATAACCCTAGACATTTAGATTTAAATTTAGTATCTTCTCAAGAAACAAGAAGAATGTTAGATAGAATAATTGGATTTAAATTATCAAGTTTATTACAAAGAAAAATAAAATCAAAATCTGCAGGAAGAGTACAATCAAGTGCACTTAAAATTATTGTAGATTTAGAAAAAGAAATTAATGCATTTATCCCTGTTGCTTATTATGAGTTAGATGGATTAATGGATGATAAATATAAAATAGAACATGTTAATTCTAAATTAGGAAAAATAAAATATGATACTTATGAAGAAGCTAAAAAAGTTTATGATTCATTAGGTAAGGATTTTACAGTTAAAGATATAATTGTTAAACAATCTAAGACTGACCCAAGACCTCCTTTAATAACATCAACATTACAACAAGAAGCATCAAATAAACATTCTTATTCACCTGATAGAACAATGCGTATTGCTCAAGCATTATATGAAGGTAAAGAAATAGGGGCTGAAACAATTGGTTTAATAACTTATATGCGTACAGACTCTACAAGATTATCTGATGTATTTATTAATGATACAAATAAATTTATTCAAAGTGAATTTGGTAAAGAGTATTTAGGTTCTGTTAAAGTTAAAAAATCAAAGAATCAACAAGATGCACATGAGGCAATTAGACCTTCAAGTGTAATGCGTACTCCTAAATCAATTCAAAGATACCTAACAAAAGATGAATTAAATATTTATACAATAATTTATAACAGAGCAGTAGGAAGTTTAATGTCTGCTGCACAATATGAAAATACAACAATCTTATTTGATAATAATAGTTATAATTTTAAATTAGTAGGAAGAAAATTAAAATTCCCAGGATTTAGAGTGTTATCTCCTAAAAAAGATGATGAAGAAATTCCTAACTTTAATATTAAACAAGTAGTAAATAATATTGTTATTACCCTAGAAGAGTTATATACAAAACCTAAATCAAGATTTACTCAAGCTTCTTTAATTAAAGCAATGGAAGAATTAGGAATCGGTAGACCTAGTACTTACGCTCAAACTGTAAGAACTTTAATATCAAGGTTATATATAGAAATTAATGAAGGGAAAATCTTCCCTACAGAACAAGGAATCATTACAACTGAAAAGTTAGAAGAATTCTTTGAAGGAATAATTGCTCCTACTTATACAGCTAAAATGGAAACTACATTAGATGAAATTGCTAATGGAGAGAAAAATAACATAGAAGAATTAACAGAGTTTTACGATCACTTTAATCCTTTATATGAAACAGCTTTAGAAAATATGGAAAAACTTCCTGATATACCTACAGGAGAATATTGTCCTGTTTGTAATAACGAGCTTGTTATTAAAAAAGGTAGATATGGAGATTTTACTTCTTGTAAAACATATCCTGAATGTAAATATATTAAAAAAGATGTAGAAATAGAAGTTGAAGAAGGAATCTTATGTCCTAATTGTAGAAAAGGTCATATAGTAAATAGAGTTGCTGGGAAGGGTGCTAACAAAGGTAAAGTATTCTATGCTTGTAATAACTATCCTAAATGTAAAACTTCTTATGATTATAAACCATTAGAAGATTATTGTGATATTTGTGGTAGTGTTAAATTAGAAGCACCAGATGGATTAATTTGTTCTAATAAAAACTGTGGTAAAGACCCTGTTGATGAAGTTACATGCCCAGTATGTAATAAAGGACAATTAGTTGAAAAAGTAGCATCTAGAGGTAAAAATTCAGGTAATAGTTTTTTTGCTTGTAATAACTTCCCTAAATGTAGGACAGCTTTTTCTTTCCAACCTTTAAATAAAAAATGTGATGTTTGTAATAGCATTATGTTATTAAAAGAAGATAGTGAAATATGTAGTAACGATAAATGTGATACTAATAAAGATAATAGTTAGAGAATTCTCTAACTATTTTTTCTTTGTATTAACATTGCTTTTATATAGTGAAAATGGTATAATTACACTTAGACAATTATAAAATATACGGAGGTATTCTCATGGCATTTTTTGGCTTATTTAAAGGAAAAGATAAAGAAAAATCAAAAAAATATAAATTAGGAATGCATAAAACTAGAGAGAGTAGTTTTTCTAATATAAAAGAAGTATTAAAAAACAGCAAAAATATAGATGATTATTTATTTGATGAATTAGAAGAAATATTTATTACAGCAGATATCGGAGTAGATACAGTAATAAAATTTATTGATGATTTAAGAGAAGAAGTTAATATTCAAGGTATAAGTGACCCTATGTTATTACAAGAAATAATTATTGATAAAATGTTTGAGATTTATTTAAAAGGTGAAATAGTAGATACTAATTTATTTGTTAAAGAAAATGATTTATCAGTTTATTTATTCGTAGGAGTAAATGGAGTAGGTAAAACTACTTCAATTGCTAAACTAGCTTACTCATTAAAAAAAGAAGGTAAAAAAGTTTTACTTGCAGCAGCTGATACATTTAGAGCAGGAGCAATAGAACAACTTGCTACATGGGCAGATAGAATTGGTGTTGATATAGTTGCTCGTGAAGCAGGAAGTGATCCTTCTTCAGTTTGTTTTGATGCAATAGCTAAAGCAAAAGAAGGTAATTATGATATCTTAATTTGTGATACAGCAGGAAGATTACAAAACAAAGTTAACTTAATGAAAGAATTAGAAAAAGTTAAAAGAGTTATCTCAAGAGAAATACCTGATGCTCCACATGAAACATTATTAGTAGTAGATGCTACAACAGGACAAAACGGAATGTCACAAGCAAAACTATTTAAAGAATGTGTTGAATTAAGTGGTGTTGTATTAACTAAACTAGATGGTACTGCTAAAGGTGGTATTGTATTAGCAATAAGAAATGAATTAGACCTTCAAATAAAATTCGTTGGGATGGGGGAAAAATTAGATGATTTAGAACCATTTGATATTGAACAATATTTATATGGACTATTCGCTGATTTCTTTGAATAATGGAACTAGAAAAAAGAACTTATTATATAAATTTATTTGATATATACAAAGAACTTTTAACAGAAAAACAACAAAACTATTTTGTAGAGTATTACTTAGAAGATTTCTCTTTAAAAGAAATAAGTGATACTTATAATGTAAGTAGAAATGCTGTGTTTGATCAAGTTAAAAAAGTAATTGTTATATTAGATGATTATGAAAGTAAATTAAAAATATATTATAAAAATAACAAAATAAAAGAACTAATAGAAAATAATAAATTAAATAATGAATTATTATTAGAAATTATTGAGGAGTGAGGATATGGCATTCGATAGTTTATCAAATAGATTACAAGCATCTTTAAAAAAAATTAAAGGTCAAGGTGCATTAACAGAAAAACACATTGATGAAATGATGAGAGACGTAAGGTTATCTTTATTAGAAGCCGATGTTAATTACAAAGTAGTTAAAGAATTTTTATCTAAAGTAAAAGAACAAGCTTTAGGAGAAAAAGTATTAAAAGGATTAAATCCAGGACAACAAGTAGTTAAAATAGTTCAAGAAGAATTAAAAATAATGCTTGGTGGGGAAACTACTGATTTAAAATTTAATGCTAGTGGAAAAACTGTTTTTATGACAGCAGGGTTACAAGGGGTAGGTAAAACTACTGCTATAGGTAAAATGGCTGTTTACTTTAGAAAAACAAAAAAATTAAAACCATTAATGATTGCTGCAGATATTTATCGTCCTGCTGCTGTTGATCAATTAGTTACATTAGGAAAACAAGTTAATATTGATGTATTTCAAATGGGTACAAAAGAGAAAGTTACTAAAATAGTAAAAGAAGGATTAAAGTTTGCTAAAGAGAATGGACATAATTTTATTATTGTCGATACAGCAGGTCGTTTACATATAGATGAAGACTTAATCCAAGAATTAAAAGATGTTAAGAAAATTTGTGAACCAGACGAAGTATTACTAACAGTAGATGCAATGACTGGTCAAGATGCAGTTAATGTTGCTAAAACATTTAATGAAAATTTAGAGATTACAGGTGTTATCTTAACTAAGTTAGATGGAGATACAAGAGGTGGAGCTGCTTTATCAATTAAATCAGTTACTAATGTACCTATTAAACTTATGTCTACAGGTGAACATTTAGATGAATTAGAAGTATTCCACCCTGATCGTATGGCTGATCGTATTTTAGGTATGGGAGATGTATTAACTTTAATTGAAAATGCAACTCAAAATATCGATGAAGATGAAGCAATGGGTATGATGGAAAAAATGACTAGTGGTTCATTTAATTATAACGATATGTTAAAACAATTTAAAATGGTTTCTAAGATGGGTTCTTTTTCAAAGATTATGGGACTTATGCCTGGTATGTCTGCTATGAAAGAACAAATTAATAATATTGATGATAAACAATTTGTTTACATGGAAGCTATAATATCTTCTATGACTAAAGCAGAAAGAAGTAATCCTGATTTAATTGAAAACTCTAGTAAAAGAAGAGAGCGAGTTGCTAAAGGTTCAGGAAGAAATATTCAAGAAGTAAATAAATTAAGACAATCACTACAAGCTCAAAGAGCAATGGGTAAACAATTACAAGGTATGGATGAGAAAAAAGCTAAACAAATGCAAAGACAAATCCAATCAGGTAATATGCCTGCTATGGGTGGAGTAAAAGCTAAAAAAGGTAAAGGAAAAGGAAGAGGCGGATTCCGTTTCTAAATTTTAACAATACATTAAAGAGGTAGTAACAAATGAAAATAATAGGGACAATTAAAAAAGCAGGAGATTTACTAGACTTAAAAAAGAAATGTCATGGTGTATTATTAAGACATAAAGATATGTCATTAAGATATGATGTTGCTTTTTCAACAAGTGAATTAAAAGAAGTAATATCAATTGCTATAAAATTAAAATTTACTGTATATGTTGATTTTACTAATCTATTTGATGATAATAGTTTAGAAAAAGCATATGAATTAGTACTTGAATTACAAGAACATAATATTTTTTATGTTTATAGTGATTTAGGATTTTTTATGAAATTAAAAGATTTAGGATTAAACAAAAAACTTATTTATGCCCCTGATACTTATGTATGTAATTACTTAGATTTTAATTTCTTTAATAAATATAAAATCTATGGTACATTCCCCTCTTTAGAAATACCTTTAGCTGATATTGAAGTTATAGGAAAAAACAAAAAAAATAAATTATTTTATAAAGCATTTGGAAAAACATCAATGTTTCATTCAAAAAGAAAATTAGTTACACTATATCAAGAAAATTTTGATTTACCTAAAATAAGTAAAAAAAGTAAATTAAAATTAGTTGAAGAAACAAGAAAAGAAGAATACTTAATAGATGAAAAAAATAATGGTACACATATTTATCAAACAGGAATAAGAAATATCTTACCTGCAATTGATACAATAAATGAAGTAGTAGACTTTTTATTATTAGATGGAATATATATTAATCAAGAAGACTATTTAAAGGCAATTGATATATATAGAAATGCTTTAAGTGATTTAGATAGATTAAACTATTATAATAATGAATTAAAAGAAATATTTGATAATTTAAATTACAAATTTATATTTGAAGATACAATCTATAAGAAAGGAGATTTCTAGAATGGAATTACTTGCTCCAGCAGGAGATTTAGAAAAATTAAAGATAGCTGTAATTTATGGAGCTGATGCTGTATTCGTTGGTGGAGAAGAATTTTCATTGAGATCTCGTGCTTCAAATTTTACCTTTGATGATTTAAAAGAAGGGGCTAAATTTTGTCATGACAGAGGAGTTAAACTTTATGTCACAACAAACATTATCCCCCACAACAACGACCTTATTGGGTTAGTAGATTATTTACAAGAGTTAGAAAAATGTAATATAGATGCTATAATAGCATCTTCATTTGCTGTTATAGGTGCAGCTAAAAAATATACAAATTTAGATGTACATATATCAACACAACAGTCCCTAACAAATTCAGAAGCTGTTAGGTTTTATAAAGAATATGGAATATCAAGAGTAGTACTTGCTAGGGAGTTATCAATAAGTCAAATAAAGAAAATTAAAGATAATGTTGATATAGAATTAGAAGTATTTATTCATGGTGGAATGTGTAGTAGTTATAGTGGAAAATGTATGTTAAGTAATAACATGACACAAAGAGATGCTAATAGAGGTGGATGTGCTCATTCATGTCGTTGGAATTATAGATTATATGATGAAGAAAAAGAATTATCTACAGATTTCTTTGCTATGAGTAGTAAGGACTTATCTGCTGTAAGACAATTACCTAAAATGATGAATGCTAAAATAGATTCATTTAAAATTGAAGGAAGAATGAAGTCACTTCATTATATAGCAACAGTTGTTTCTGTTTATCGTAAATTAATTGATGAATATAAAGAAACTAAAACAATAAAAGATTTTGAAAAATATGAAAATGAAATAAAAAAATGTGAAAATAGATTAACTTCTATTGGTTGGTTAGAAGGTAAATTAACACCTTATGAACAACTATATAATATGAGAAGTGAACAACCTACACAAGAATTCGTTGGTATTGTTAAAGGATATGATGAAGAGAAGAAAAAATATATAGTTGAAGTAAGAAACCATTTTAAACCTAATGCTAAACTAGAAGTATTATCTCCTAGTAAAGAAGCTGTACAGTTTAAAATAAAAACTATATTAAATGATAAAATGGAAGAATTAGATGCAGCAAGACATCCATTACAATTAGTTTATATTGATTCAAAAATTAAATTAGAAGAATATGATTTCTTAAGGTTAGTTAAATGATAAAAAATATTTGTGGTTTTAATGTTGATATAACATATAAACAAAATATGAAAACAATTAAATTTAGATTTAAAGATGGAGTAATGTGTATATCTTGTCCTAAGATTAGTGATAAAGATATAGCTAAATATATCAATTTAAACTTAGAAGAATTTAATAAAAAACTAGAAGA
>JAWXUE010000019.1:0-23925 GCA_044432925.1 bacterium
CAACTACTTTGTCGATTTAATTATGTAAAATCCTTTTTTCTTGTAAACTGTTTCACAGTTTTTAAAGATTGTTTTTAATTTATTTATTGCTGATGGAGCTCCATGATTATATTGAATAATAATCCACAATTCTCCACCATCGTTTAACTTATCATATGATTGCTCAAAAATTTTATAAATCACTTCTTTTCCAGCTCTAATAGGTGGATTTGTAATAATCATATCGAATTTTTCAACAACATCGTCTAAACAATTACTTTTGAATACTTTTGCTGTTGTTTTGTTTTTTTCACAATTTTGTTTTGTTAGAGATAATGCTCTAGGGTTAACATCTACCATCGTTATATCTTTATTATAAATTTTATTTATAATTATACCTATAGGTCCATATCCGCACCCAACATCTAAAACATTTTTTACTTTATCATCAATTTCAATGTTTTTTAATAATAAACTTGTAGCATAATCTAACTTGTCTTTAGAAAATACACCATTGTCTGTTGTAAAAACAAATGTTTCATCGAAAATTGTTACTTTAATATCTTTAGGATTTGAAATAACATCCTCAGCATTTTCAGAATAATAATGTGTACTCATATACTTACCTCCATAAAGCAATCAAAAACCTGAGTAAAAAACCCAGGTTTCATCATTACTTAAATTATTTAATTTCTACAGTTGCACCAGCAGCTACTAATTGAGATTTAATTTCTTCAGCTTCAGCTTTAGATACTTTTTCTTTAACAGCTTTAGGAGCTCCATCAACGATTTCTTTCGCTTCTTTTAATCCTAATCCAGTTAATTCTTTAACTACTTTGATTACAGCGATTTTTTGAGCACCAGCTTCAGTTAACACTACATCAAATTCAGTTTGTTCAGCAGCACCACCAGCAGCACCACCAGCAGCAGGAGCAGCAGCAACTGCAGTTGGATCAATTCCAAATTCTTCTTTCATTGCATCTACTAATTCTTTTACTTCTAAAATTGTCATTTCTTTTAACGCTTCAATGAACGTTACTTTATCTAATTTTGCCATTTTTATATTCTCCTTTTATATTTTTATTTTTATTTTAATAATTGGCTTGTTTTGAAACTAATAATTAGTTAGCTTCTTCCATTTTCTCAGTTAATTGGTGTAACCCGATTGCTAATTGAGAAACTGTTCCTAATAATCCAGCAGCTAACATAGTTAATAAACCTTCGTAAGATGGTAATGTAGCTAATTGGTTGATTTTATCTTCATCTGCAAATTGTCCTTCAACAATCCCACAAGCGATTTTTACTTGAGAATTTTCTTTAGAAAATTCGTATAAACCTTTTGCTGGAGCAACTACATCATCCGCACTGAAAACGATAGCTTTAGGACCAATTAAAGCTTCAGCTAATTCAGGGAATCCTGCATTTGTTGCTGCACGACGAGTAATGTTATTTTTTAAAACTGCGATTTCACATCCGCTTTCACGAACAGAATTACGTAAGTTTTCGAATTGAAGTACTGATAACCCTTGGTAATCAAACGCTATAACAGTTTTTGAATTATTGAATTTTTCAACAATTGATTGAACTTCAGCTTCTTTGTTTTTAATAATTGCATTGTTTGCCATGTTTTTTCCTCCTTTATAAATTTAAAAACCTCTTCGCCCGGTATAGGGACAAAGAGGTTAATTAAAATTAACTTTGTCTATTCTATACCTAGGTAGGGAATTAAGCTTTCGCACCTACTGTCTTGGGCAATTGATATTTTTTATTTAACTTCGTTAGTTACTTTAACACCAGGTCCCATCGTTGATGAAACTGAGATGTTTTTTACATAAGAACCTTTAACAGTTGATGGACGTGATTTTGATAACACATCGTAAACTGTTTTGAAGTTTTCAGATAATTTTTCAGGACCAAATGATACTTTACCGATAGGTAATTGGATATTTCCAACTTTATCAACACGGTATTCAACTTTTCCGTTTTTAATATCTGTAACAGCTTTAGTTACATCCATAGTAACTGTTCCTGTTTTTGGGTTAGGCATTAATCCTTTAGGACCTAATACTCTACCTAAACGACCTAGAGCTGCCATTTTGTCTGGTGTAGCTACCATTACATCGAATTCAAACCAACCTTTGCTGATTTTATCGATCATATCTGCTTCACCTACGAAATCTGCACCTGCTGCTTTAGCTTCTTCAGCTTTAGCACCACTAGCGATTACTAATACTTTACGAACTTTACCTGTACCATGTGGTAACACGATAGCTCCGCGAAGATTTTGTTCCGCTTTACGTGGGTCTAGATTTAAACGAAATGCTACATCTACAGATGCATCAAATTTAGTATTAGCGCTTTTGCAAACTAAGTTTAAAGCTTCTACTTCTGTATACGATTTGTTTTTATCTACTAATTTTGCAGACTCTACGTATTTTTTTCCTCTCTTCATATGTTTTCCTCCTAAAATGTGGTATAGCGGGATATCCTCCCACAATTTTAGATTGCTATAAACAACCTTGTTTTAATTAGTTTTCGACAACAATTCCCATGTTTCTTGCTGAACCTTCAATAATGTTAGTAGCAGCTTCGATATCATTTGCATTTAAATCTGACATCTTCATTTGGGCAATTTCCGCACATTGAGCACGGCTGATCTTTGCAACTTTTGTTGTTTTAGAGTTACTAGAACCTTTTTCAATTCCTGCAGCTTTCTTTAATAAATCAGAAGCTGGTGGAGTTTTTACAACAAATGTGAAAGAACGGTCATCGTAAACTGAGATGACTACTGGTAAAATGTATCCCATTCTATCTTTTGTTAAATCATTAAATTGAGAACAAAATGATGGAATATTAACCTGAGCTTGACCTAGTGCTGGTCCTACTGGTGGAGCCGGGTTAGCTTTACCTGCTTGAATTTGTAGCTTTACAATCTTTGTTACTTTCTTAGCCACGAGACATAACCTCCTTCTTCGTTATGGTTGTGGTATTATGGACCTTCGCGATCCTCCCACTAGTGTATGATTACACATACTTAAATAGTATATCACTTTTTTTATTAAAAAACAAGTGTTATTACTAAAAAATATTAATAATTAATTATAAATTTTTTCTAAAATTTTTTTATAATATTCATTTGTTAAATCCATTTCAGGGTGGAATTGCACAGCAAATATTTTTTTATTTTGATGTTCAATTATTTCAATAACATCATCTTCACTTTTAGCTACAATATTCAGATCTACTCCTAATTTATTAATAACTTGGTGATGATAAGAATTTACATCATAACTAGTTAATTCGTTTATATATTTAATACGATGGTTAATTTTCATATGACATTCTATATGTTGATGTAAAGTTCCTCCGAAAAATACATTTATACTTTGAATACCTCTACAAATTCCTAATAACATCTTTTTATTTTCATATGCATATTTTATTACCTTGAAGTCTATCTCATCAATTTGATCATCCGTATCATTTGAATTTGTATTTTCTTCATTGTATATTTTAGGATTTATATCATCTCCACCTACTAATATAAATGAATCACACATATCCAATATTTCTTGTGATTGACCAGGTGTTATCAATACTATTTCATCATTTTTGTAATAATCAATATATCTTTTATATAGTATATAACTCTCTTTTTCTTTTACAACAGATTTTCTAATAACTATACCTATTCTCATTTTTCTCCTTAATAAATAAAAAAGACTGCTAATAATTAGCAATCTTCTTTTTGAATGTCGTTAAAACTTAATTCTGTAGGTGTATTTCTTCCGAATACTTCAAGAAGCACTGTGACAGTTTGTTTTTCTTCACTGATCGCTGATACTTCTCCAATTTTATCTTTAAAAATCCCTGTAACTATTTTAACTTTATTTCCAACTTCAATACCAAATTCAGGAGTATCTAACTCACCGATTTGTCTTAAAATTGTATTAACTTCCTCTTCAGGTAGTGGAATTGGTTTAGTACCATTCCCAGATGAACCTAAGAACCCTGTAACCTTTGGTGTATTTCTTACAATAAACCAAGATTTCTCAGTTATAATCATTTCAACAAAGATATAACTTGGGAACATTTTTCTTTTTTTAATAACAGGAGTACCATCTTTTTTTAATTCTGTGTATTCCTCTTCAGGAATCATTACATTAAAAATAGTATCTTGTTGTTCTAATGTTTGAATTCTAGCTTCTAAATCTGTTTTTACAGAATTTTCATAACCTGAATAAGTTTGTACTATATACCATCTTCTATCATCCATGTTATTCACCTATAATATTTTCCCTAAAATAGCACTAATTACTGATTCATATAACATGAAAATTAAAGCCATAATAGTAAGGAACAAGAATACTCTTGTTACGTTTCCACCAAATAATTTTTTAGTAGGATAGTTTAAATGCACTATTTCTTTTTTAGTTGGTTTGAAAATAGGAATAATAAATAATAAGAATCCTATAACACCAAATACAACAAATACCCATCCAACATGATATGGATACTCAGATAAAATCGGAGTTCCTGCTTTAAATGTTAAAGCATCTGTTAAGAATAAAGTACCAATACCCATAGCAACACAACTGATAAACCCTAATAAATAAGTTTCCCATTTATGTTCTTCTTTTAATATTTTCACAAACCAGCTTTCTTCTTCTTTTTTCTTGTCTGTGTTTTTTTTCTTTTTTTCAACTTTTTCTACAGGTTTAGATGTAGTAACAGCTTCAACTTCTTCTTTTACAACTTCTTCATTGATTTCATTTTGACTCATGATTATTCCTCCTATTTTGTTTCTTTATGTAAAGTATGTTTATTACAAATAGGGCAGTGTTTTTTCAACTCTAATCTAACGAAATTATTAGATTTATTCTTAGTTGTTGTATAATTTCTACCATAACATTCTTCACATACTAGTATTACTTTTTCTCTCATAAAAAAAACCACCTTTTGAAAGTGTTTATATCTTATTTTAACATTAAACAATAATCAAGTCAATTATTATTAATACAGTAAGTTTATAAACTACTTTTATTTTTTTTAGTACAATATTTCACATACTTGTTTCTAATACTTTGTATTTGATTATAAACTTGTTTGTGTGTAGCGCCATTTTCTTTTACATATTCAGAAATTGATTTTTTATTAATCATCACTTCTTTTAAAACTAATTGTTCTTTAATAAGTAATTTAGGAATTAATTTATCAAAATTTTCTTTTGTCCTTTGAAGCATTTCCATGTGTTCATATTCACAAACACCTTCATTGAACTTTCTGTTTTCTTTGTCTATACAATAAGTAACTATTTCTTTATCTCTATAATACTTTATTAAAATTTTATTTATTTTTCTTTCGAAAATAGTATCGACGAAAGTAAAAAATAATATATTTCTATTTTCATCATATCTTTTAATTGAATTAGACATTTCAATTAAACACTCTTGCACCATTTCTTCAATAAAATCTCTACTGAAATTAAACCTCTTTAATTTGTAATATAGATATAACCTATATTTTTCAAATAATATCTCTAAGGCTTTTTCATTATTTCTTCTCATTAAGTATAATAATTCATAATCATTGTATTTAGTTATTGTCATTTAATATTATTTTTGTGCTTTATTCACTAAAGCTGACAAGCATATTGCTGCACTAGCGCTTGCGTTTAATGAATTTACATGTCCGTACATTGGAATCTTAGTGATATAATCACATTTCTTTTGAGTTAATTGACTAATGCCATAACCTTCTGATCCAATTACTAAAGCTAAAGAGCGATCAAACTCTATATCATAAATACTAGTCTTGGCACTAGCATCCGTCCCAACAATCCAAAATCCATTTTTCTTTAGATAATCAATTGTTTGATTGATATTTGTTTCCGTACAAATTTTTACATATTCTATTGCACCAGTAGAAATTTTAACTACTGTCTCAGTAACTGAGATGCTTCTGTTTTTAGGAATAACTATTCCATCAATTCCAAAAGCATCACAACTACGAATTATTGCTCCTAAATTATTAGGATCATTTAATTTATCTAATATAACTATTAATTGTTTTTTTGAAGTATCAATAATGTCTTCTATACTATTATCATCATAATCATGTACATTTGCACCATAACCTTGATGTAATCCTTTAAACATTTTATCCATTTCATTTGGTTTTAATACATGTAATTTAATATCAGCTTTTTTGATTCTTTCAACTAACTTAAAATCTTTTTCTTTAATATCTTCTCTTAAAAATATTTCATAAAACTTATGCTTTGCATCTAATGCAGCATATATAACATTTTTACCAAATATTTTCATTATTGCATTTTCCAAACTATTTTAAGGAATTTATTAATTAAATTTCTTGTACCAGGGATTATATTTTCTAATACCATGATAGCTGGGTAAGCAGCTTGAACCATTGTTAATAGTAATAATAATGCTGGGATAGGTAAAGTTGGGAAAGATGCTGTGAATTGTTCACCAAATCTATCTTGATCAAAGAAAGGATTTAATTCGAAGAAATCAGGTAAAGCAACTAAAGCAAGTGTTGCAATACAAATCATCGAAATAAACAATGCTCTTCTAATTACATTGAACGGTCTACAAACTTTTAGTAAAACCATAAAGCTTGTAAATGTTGCATTAATTACAATTATTGTAGCCATAACATTTTTTTCTAATGTAGCAGCATTTTCAACACCATTAAATAAGTCTAACGCTGGGACAATCCAGAATACAAGAATAGTTGAAATCATTATTGTTATCGCGCCAGGTAATGCATTTTTAAGTACATTTGCAAGGAACTTCCCAACAACTTTTTTATTGTTAGGTTCTAATGCTAATACAAATGATGGAATCCCAATAACAAACATTTCTGTAATTAATAATTGCGAAGTTTTAATCGGGTAACTACCAACTTGAATAGCTACTAACGCAAGTAATAAACTAAATATTGTTTTAGTTAAGTATAATGAAGCAACTTTTTGTACGTTATTAATAACACGTCTACCTTCAGCAACTACTTTAGGCATTGAAGCGAAGTTAGAATCTAATAAAACTAAGTGAGATACATTTCTTGCTGCTTCACTACCACTAGCTAATGCAATAGAACAATCTGACTCTCTTAGAGCTAAGATATCATTTACTCCGTCTCCAGTCATCGCTACAGTACTACCTAATGATTTTAATGTTTTAACTAATAATTTTTTTTGCCCAGGACTAACACGTCCGAATATTGTATATTTTGAAGCTGCTCTAACTACTTCTTTATCAGTTAATCCATCTAAAGAAATATATTTATCAGCATTATCAATACCTGCTCTTTCAGATACTTTAGAAACTGTAATTGCATTATCACCTGAAATAACTTTTACATTTACCCCAGACTCTTTGAAATATTTAATAGTTTCAATAGCATCTTCTCTGATTGTATCTTCAATTAATACTAATGCTGTGGGTGTTAATTCACCTTCAACATCTGTACCATTAATTGCACCTGTTGAATGAGCTAATAATAAAACACGCATACCACTAGCAGCACTTTTTTCAACATCTCTACCAATCATATGATATTTATCTTTTAATACAAATTCAGGAGCACCTAAAACAAATGTTCCATATTTTTCAAATTCTACTGAATTCCATTTTCTAGAACTACTAAAAGGTATTGTATTAACATGTTTAATTCTTTTACCTCTACCAAATCTCTCTTCTAATGCAACTGAAGTTAAGTTAGATTCGTTTAATGAATTTAACATTGCACTAATTGCATTTTCAACAGATAATCCTGAAGCATTATCATATTCAATAATACCTTTAACTTTCATTGTACCATCTGTAATTGTACCTGTTTTATCTAAACATAATACATCTACGCGCGCTAACATTTCAATACAATATAATTCTTGTACTAATGTGTTATTTTGCGATAATTTTAATACCCCAGCCCCTAATGCAACTGAAGTTAATAAGAATAACCCTGATGGAATCATACCAATCATAGCACCAGCTGTACTTCTTACAGCCTCTTTATAGTTTTCATATTCAAATACAAATTTATTATCAACAGTCATTTGACTTAAGAATAAAACAGCACCGATAGGAATAATTAAAATTGCCATTACTCTAATAATTAATTGTAATGTACCTAATAAATCAGATTTAGGTTTAGCGTATTGTTTTGCAGCTTTAGTTAATTTTTCAATATAATTTTCAGCTCCAACTTTATCAACTCTAGCTTTACATTTACCAGATACTACAAATGACCCACTAAATAAAGTATCCCCAATATTTTTTACAATTGCATCTGATTCACCTGTTAATAATGACTCATTAACTTCGATCATACCATCAACAACGATACTATCAGAACAAATTTGTTTTCCACTTTCTAGTATTAATAAATCATCTAATACTACCTCAGCTACATTAACTTCAAATTCTTTTTCATCTCTTAGTACTACAGCAACAGGAGCTGATAAAACTGATAACTTGTCTATAACTTTTTTAGATTTAATCTCTTGGAAAATACCTATAAATACATTTACAGAAACTACAGCCATGAATACACAGTCTTTAATACTCCCAACTGAAACTAACCATACGAATATAGCTACAGTAATTAAGTTGAAGAATGTAAATATATTTGAAAAGAAAATATGTGGTGTAGATTTAACAGATTTTTTATCTATTTTATTAGATAAACCTTGTTTAGTTCTATAATCTACTATTTCACTAGATAAACCTTCGTTTAAATCAGTTCTATATCTAATTAATTGTTTAGTTTTTCTTTTATCTTTTATTACCTCAATATAAGAAGTATCACTTTCTTCTAAAACTTTTTCATTAATTTTAGCTTGTCTTTGTAATTTTTCTAATTGAGTTTCTTTTCTCTTTGTTTTTTTATATTCACCAATGATTTCATCATCATTTTTAGTCGTTTCAACAACTTCAAGGTTAGCACTTTGTTTTAAAATGTTTGCTAATTGTTCTTTTTCTATTTTTTTATTTTCTTTTTTTAATCTCTTGATCTCAGCTTTTTCTTTTGCTTTTTTTTGTGCTGGTGTTAAAACAACTTTTTCATCAATTATATCTTGTTCTAATTGTTCTTGTTCTAATTCCGCTTTCACTTGATTGATGATATCATTTTGTAAATCATCTTCACTTTTAATTTTCTTCGCCATTTTCTTTACTCCTTATGTATTCAATAGATTTTCTAATCAACTCTTTTGCCCTTTGTTCATCACTAGATAATTGCAAGAAACCTATAACAGCTTCAAATCCAGTTGATTTTTGATAAGCAACTCTACTAATCTTTCTTCTATTAGAAGTATGATTAGAATTTCTCCCTCTTTTATAAACAGAAATCTCATCCTCTGTTAACTCATTATTATCCAATAAAAAATCTAATATATCAGCCTGTGCTACTGCACTTGTAAATTTAATTGCATTTTTATGTAGGTTATCAACTTTAGTGATACCTAAAGAAATAAGATATTTTCTAATCTCTAGTTCATAAAAGCAATCACCTAAATATGCTAATGATTCTCCACTGTTTTGTATCATGCAATACCCTTTGCAACTAATTGATTTCTGTATAAATCTGCTTTTTCAAAATCTTTATTAGTCCTAGCAGCATTCCAATTATTATATAACTCTATATCTTCTTTAGATAATTTACTATGAGATAATTCAATTCCTAAAGTATCAAAAATAATTTTAAGGGTATTACTTAAATAACAAATATTATCATTTTCTTTATTTCTTGTTGCTAAATTTAATTCTTTTGTAATTTTTAATATAAGTGTATATACATTAGGTGTATTAAAATCATCGTTCATTTGTTTTTT
Organism: bacterium; assembly: GCA_044432925.1. Lineage (GTDB taxonomy): Bacteria > Bacillota_I > Bacilli_A > Acholeplasmatales > Anaeroplasmataceae > JAWXUE01. The sequence goes on from JAWXUE010000019.1 coordinate 9,839, forward strand.
AAATTCATTTATATACTCTTGATTTAATTCTTTATTTTCAAAATTAATTAAGTCTAATTGTAATTTTGCTTGTTTATATGTTCTTACTATTTTGTCATAATCTTTTTTATAAGTATCAAATAATTCTTCCGAAAAGTTAATTTGATTTCTATAATTATGCATTAATACTAATAACTTAAAAGGCATAAATGAATTATCTTTTCTTAAATCGTCAACTAGAATCATATTCCCAATCGATTTACTCATTTTTTGACCTTGGAAATCTAATCTTCCAACATGCATAAAATATTTAGATAACTCTTTATTATGAATCGCCTCATATTGAGCAATCTCATTTTCATGATGTGGGAACTTTAAATCAAATCCACCACCATGTACATCAATACCATCTTTAAAAATAGAATCTATCATACATACACATTCAGTATGCCAACCGGGTCTACCTTTTGAATATCCAGTATCCCAACTAACACCTTTATCAGTTTTCTTCCATAACGTAAAGTCTATTGGATTTTCTTTTTTAGTACTATTTTCTATTCTAACACCATTGTTTAATTCTTCAATTTTTTGGTTACTTAATTTACCATAAGTTTTACTCTTATTAACTCTAAAATAGACATCTCCATCTACTACATACGCTAAATCTTTTTTTATTAAAACATCGATAAATTTTATCATATCATCCACGTAATCTGTTGCGTATGGAGTATGATCAAATTTCAAACAACCTAACTCTTCAACATTTTTAAGAAAGTTGTTAGCATGAGTATTTGCAAATTTTTTTTCATCTTGATTTAATTCTAAAGCTTTGTTAATGATTTTATCATCTACATCTGTAATATTAGTTGCATATTCAACACTATATCCAATAAAAGTTAGATATCTTTTAAACATATCAAAAAACACAACAGGACGAGCATTCCCTATATGAATAGAGTTATAAACGGTAGGTCCGCAAACATATAAATTTACTTGTTTATCATTTTTTGGGATAAACTTTTCAATTTTATTTGTTAATGAATTATAAATATTTAAACCCAAAAAAATCACCTCTTATTTATTATATATTTTTTGATGTAAAAATACAAGAAATTTAAATGTAAATTATGGCTTAGTTAACATTTTTTTTGTATTTACATCATATTGAAAATGACATATCATTATATTACTTTGTGACTCAAAATATTACTTTATATACAAAATAAAACTAACATATAAAAATGTTAGTTTATTTTTTATAATTTATTTTAAGAAAGTATTTACTTTAACAGTAGTATCTTGTTTGAAAGTATATAAATACTCGGGTGTTTCTGTAGTAGTGTCACTTGTTGTTTCAGTTCCAGCAACTTCATTTTTTTCAGCATATCTTCTATAGAAAGTGAATTGAGATACAATTCCTACAGTAGAATTCGAATTTATTATATCGTTATTATCAAGTCTAGGATTGTTATTTAATCCTACAACATATCCGATGTAGTCAATAGCAGTGCCGTTAGTTTCACCATTTAATACTGTATCTTCACCAACAACAATTATGTAATCACGACCATTACCTTCATATTCAGAACTTACAATAGAAGCACTATAATCGTTATATCCAACGAATCCACCAAAACGTAAATAATTTAGGAACGCTACTTCAACAATAATATCTTCTGTAGTTGTTTGACCACCGTTGATAGAACCTGATAAGTTAGCTCCAACGAATCCACCGATATTTAGTGTCATTTTAGAAATTGCGTTATGACGTTGTGTTTGAGTATAATCTGCATAATCATTAGAATCAGTTGTTGTAGTTGTATCATCTGATAAATCAGAAGCAGTTTTTGTACCTTCTACATAAACAGCAACATTAGCATTTGTAGAAGCAGTTTCAATAACACCACGGTTATCTCCAGCGAATCCACCAACATTTAATACTAATTCAACATCTTCATCATCAGCACTATAATTTGGCTCACTTGGAATTTGAACTAATACTTCAGCATCTTTTACTGAAACATTTGTTAATACTGAATTTTTAGTACTTGAAATATTTGTACCAACAAACCCACCAACACGCGCATTGTTTGGAGCATTTAAAGCAATTGAAACATTTGACACTGAAACATTTGTTATAGTTCCACCATCTTTGTTAGCTCCAACGAATCCACCAACAAATTGTTGACCTTCATCTGGTCCTTTTGTAGTTATTGTAATATCTGACATTTTAACATCTGCAATAGTACCTGTATTAGTACCAGCAAATCCACCGATATTAACATCAGTATATCTTGTAGAATGAATTTTAACACCATTAACTTCTAAATTTTTAACTACTCCAGCATCACCAATATAACCGAATAACCCTAAATCTTGTTCATAAGAATCTTGGTAGAAGTTTGAAATTATAAATCCACCACCATCAAAGTTACCTGTAAACTTTTTACTTGATGTAAAGAAAGGTTTTAATTCTGATGCTTCTCCATCAACTTTGCAATCGATGCTTTTTGTTAATTCGAAATATCCATCAACATCTAATCTTACATTATTTAAATCCTCAATACTTCCAACTTTGTGAGGTTCTTCTTTACTACCAACACTTGATGTAGTTAATGAAATTGATTTATCTTCTAACATATTTCTTGATTTTTCATCATATGTACCAGTTAAAGTTAATTCATAAGTATGATCAACAAGTAATCCTGTAAAAGTATTTTCTTTCTTTTCACCAATGAAAACTTCTTCTTCAGTTTCGTCATCTTCCTCATACTCCCCACCGTAGATATTAACAGTTTTTGTATCAGTGTACTCTTCACCATCGTGTTCACCAGTTAAGACAATAGTTAAACCAACTAACATATCATCTTCATCAAAAATAGTAAAATCAAAATCAATTGAAGTTCTTAATGCATGAGCATTATCCACTTGAATTGAAGGTTTAATATAATCTTCACCACATGCTGTTAAAGTGAAAATTAAACATACAGATAAAGCTATTGCGAATCTTTTTATAATTTTATTCATATTATTGTATCTCCTTATAATTAATATTATTAATAGTATATAACAAAAATAAAAAATTTTCAATAGTAACATTATGATAATAATGTGAATTTTTGTTTTAACTACACTATTTTTTTTGATAATTTTTAGTTCTTTGATTGGTATAACTCAAAAGTAGCAATTCATATTAGAAATGCATATAAATCAAACATGTCATTTAAATAAAAAAGACCCCAGGTAGAAGCCAAGGGGTCTTTTTTTATCCATTTTGAATTGTTTATTGTTTTTGTAATATAACCAAATATTAACGTTTTGAGAACTGAGATGCTCTTCTTGCTTTTTTAAGACCGTATTTTTTACGTTCTTTAGCACGAGGATCACGTGTAACTAAACCAGCAGGTTTTAAGATTGCTCTTGAATCTGGTTTGATTTCCATTAAAGCGCGTGTGATTCCTAAACGAATCGCACCAGCTTGACCTGTCATTCCTCCACCATTTACATTAACGATAACATCAAAGTTTTTTGTGTTTTCTGTTAATTCTAAAGGTTGTAAAACATCTAATCTAACTGCAGCAGATGTAACATATTCTTCAAATGTACGTCCGTTAATTGTGATAACACCATTACCCGCTTGAAGGATAACGCGTGCTACTGCACTTTTACGACGACCTGTACCGAAATATTGTACTTTTTTATTTTTAGTTGCCATTTTTTCTTCCTCCTATTATGCTTTCTTACCGATTACTAAAGTTTGTGGTTGTTGCGCTGTATGTGGATGTTCTTCTCCAGCATAAACGAATAAAAGTTTTCTCATAGTATCACCTAATTTTGTATGAGGTAACATACCATAAACTGCTTTTTCCACCATTCTAGTAGGGAATTTTTGCATCATTACTTTAGCAGGAACTGCTTTTAATCCTCCATTATAATCTGAATGAGAATAATAGATTTTGTCAGACCATTTGTTTCCAGTTAATTTGATTTTATCAGCATTAACTACGATAACATAGTCACCACAATTTACGTGTGGCGTGTAAACTGGTTTGTGTTTACCTCTTAAGATTGATGCAACTTCAGTTGCTAAACGACCTAAAGTCATTCCGTTTGCGTCTACAACATACCATTGACGTTGTATAGTTTGGTTATTAGCCATAAATGTATTCATTTTTCTTCCTCCTTATATGTGAAGGGCTTGTGGATTTTTTTTAAATCTGTACCATTAAATATTTTATCTTAATTTGCACGGAATGTCAATTGAATTTAATCAAAATATATTGAAAAAAAATGATTTGTATATTAGAATATAAATAAGTTATAAATCTAAAGGAGAATTACCATGGCAAAACAAAACAAAATTAGTTCAGCGTACTCGACTGCAATAAGTAAAAGAGTTCCAATAATGTTAGGATTAATAGGGATTATTTTAATATTAACTGTAGGAGTGTTATGTACAAGTACATATATTAATAACAAACCTAACCCACTACTTTCATTAGAGGAAGATTCAAGTAAAATTGTAGAACATACTACTATTGAATGGTTAAATGAAAATAAATTTGGTATTAATGAATTCTATTTTTCAAGATTTTATTTAGAAGATCTTGATGGAAATACGTTAGAAAATGGTTCGATAAATTTCAAAGTTGATTTAGGAAATAAAAAAGATGATGCAATATCAGGAGATAATGTAACAATTTCTACAACAGCTTGTTACAACTGGGCAAATGAATCTTTCGCTTCAACTTCAACTTCCATTTCATTTAAAGGTTACTCTGAACGCCTTTCTATAATAAATATTGATGCAACATTTGATAAAAAACCATTTTTCTTTAAAAAAATTGATTTAAAAAAAGATGTATACTTTGTTACTACATTCCAAGTAGTTGAATTAGTAGACGGAGAATCTATAACTATGGTTTATGCTGTTACGCAAGATTATAATGATTTACTTAATTCTGAAAACACATTATTCCATTAACAAAAAAACAACTTATCTAAGTTTAAGGTAAGTTGTTTTTTTATTTATAAATTAAAATATTCTTCTAAAAATTTTGCTACACCATCTTCATCATGGTTATATTTTGTTTTAATAGAAATTTTTTCTAATACTTTTTCTACTGAGTTTGATAAAGCTACACCAACAGTCGCATTTTCTAACATTTCAATATCACCTAAATCATCTCCGAAACAAATACTTTTTGGATCATTATCATTTAAAATGTTATATAAAGCTAAATTACCATCTTGTTTTGTACATACAGATAATCTATACCAAGGCCCATTAACATAATGAGTTATATCTAAATTATATTTTTTTGCTAAATAATTTGGTAGGATACCATCATTAGAGCACATTAATATTTTATAAGCATTGTATTGAAATTCATTTGTATAATCAAAATATGTTGCATTCGGATTTTTCATTGAATATTCTTTTAAATTACAATACAATCCTTTTTCACATTCAACAGAAAATTCTTCAACATTATTTTCTAATAATTCTTTAATTATCTCATTTGTTTTTTTATTATCAACAGGGTTGGAATAAATTATTTTATTATCTTTAGTAATTAAAGCCCCACCATTCATTATAGAATAATCAGGGTTTAATTCTTCAATAACAAGTTTTGTAGCATCAAAACTTCTTGCTGTATTAATTACTATTATATGACCATCCTCTTTTAATCTATCTAAAATACTTTTAGAGAATTTTGTTAATTCTCTTTTTTTATTTAATAAAGTATCATCTAAATCCATTATTATATACATATTACTTCCTACTTCCATTCTTTATTTTATATACACTATATTCTCATCTTTATCATATACTACAGACTCTGAAATACTAGTAGGAATATTCTTACCTACATAATCAGCTCTTATTGGTAATTCTCTGTGACCTCTATCAACTAAAATAGCTAACTGAATTTTTTTAGGTCGACCTATATGAACTAAAGCATCCATTGCGCTTCTAACTGTTCTTCCTGTTTGAAGTACATCATCAAATAACACTACTATTTTATTATTAATATCTATATTAAACTTATTATCTATATCACTAGTTTTCTCATCATCTCTATAACCAGTAATATCAATCTCTTCTATATCTATCTTTATATTTTCAATTAACAAAATATTGTTTGCTACTTTTTGAGCAATAGGTACTCCTTTTCTTTTTATCCCAACAAACACCAAATCATTTAAATTTTCATTTTTTTCAATTATTTCATGAGACATTCTTTTTAATGTTTTTTCTAATAATAAATTATCTAATAATACTTTCATAAATTACTCCGCTTCTTCATTATTTCCTTTGATTTTTTCTTTAGGTAATATTAAGTTTAACACAACTCCAACTAAAACAGCAAGAGCCATCTTCTCAATTGATGTACCAAATATATTAATTACTGCTCCACCTAATCCAATAACTAACATTGCTGCTATAATAATTATATTTCTAGTTTCATATAAATTAATTTTCGAGTCTCCTATAACTTTTAATCCATTTGAAGCAATCATTCCAAATAAAACAATTGAAACTCCGCCCATAACACAATTAGGTATTGTTTGTATGAACGCTTGAACATATCCTAAAAATCCTAAACAAATAGCAATTAATGCAGCTCCTCCTATAACCCAAACAGAGGCAACTTTTGTCATTGATATAACTCCAGTATTCTCTCCATAAGTTGTATTAGCTGGTCCACCAATTAGACCAGAAAATAAAGTTGCTAAACCATCACCTAATAATGTTCTATCTAATCCTGGTTCTTTTAAATAATCTTTCCCTGTTACAGAACCTAAAACTTTATGATCACCAATATGTTCACAAATAGTTACAAAGGCTAAAGGAGCAAACATTAATATAGCACTAAAATCTAAATCATATGTTCCTATAAATTGAAATTTTGGTATTTGGAAAAATGTCGCATTACTAAAATGAGAAAAATCCATAAATCCACTTGATGCACCAGGGATAAAATTTAATATTACTGCTGAGATATAACCTGTTAAAATACCTATTAAAAATGGAATTATTTTGCTAAACCCTTTTCCTTTTAATGCCACTAGTACTGTTGTTAAAAAAGTAATTACTGCAACTAACATAATTCTCCACGAAGAACTGTCCGCGCCATCAAGCCCTGCACTACTTACTGCAGTACCTGCTAAAGATAAACCAATTATTATAATCATCGGTCCAACAATCAAAGGTGGCAAAATTTTTTCAATCCATCCTTTACCTGTAAATTTAATTATAATAGAAACCAATGTATATATTAAACCAACTGAAATTAATCCAATAAATGCCGACTCTACGCCACTTTCTTGTGTAGCGGTAACTATAGCACCAATGTATGCAAATGAACTTCCTAGATAAACAGGTACTTTTGCTTTTGTACATAAAATATAAATTAACGTACCACAACCTGATGCTACTAACGCAACACCAATATCAAGACCTGTTAGTACAGGAACTAATATTGTTGCACCAAACATTGCAAAAACATGTTGAAAACTTAAAAGTAACCATTGTAATTTCTTTGGTTTTTCGTGTACATCTAAAACTAATTTAATCATTTTATTTTCTCCTTTATTTGTTTTAAATTACCAAAAAAAATCTCAGAATCAAAATAGACCCTGAGATTTTTTAAAAGTTAAATATAACAAAAAAGACTTTTTATATTAAATTGTTATATAACCTTGATAGCCTCTCTGGACTAATTTAAAGGTAATTCTCATATAGTATAACATATACTTATTAAAATGCAAGAGTTTGAATAACAAAATATAAAATAAAGAAAATCATTAATATATACATTATAGGATTTACTTCTTTTGCTTTTTTAGTTGCAATCATTCCGATAGGATAAAAGATAAATCCAATTGCTAATCCTGTTGCTATTGAATATGTTAAAGGCATCATTAAAATTACTAAGAATGCTGTTATTGCAACAACATTATCTTTCCATTCAATTTCTCCTAATTGTTTAGCCATCAATACTCCAACAAAAATTAACGCTGGGGCTGTACAAAATCCAGCTATCATTCCAAATAAAGGCCAAATAAATAGAGCAATCATAAATAAGAAAGCAGTCATTACATTTGCTAAACCTGTTTTAGCACCTGCTTCTACTCCTGATAATGATTCAATATAAGAAGTTGTAGAACTTGTCCCTACTACTGCTCCAATAATTGTTGCTGTTGCATCTGAAAGTAATGCTTTTTCACTTCCTACTAATTCACCATTCTCATCTACTAGACCAGCTTGTTTACCTACTGAAACTATCGTCCCAGCAGTATCAAAGAAATCAACGAATAATAAACTGAATATTACTGCTATAAAAGTAATATCAAATTTAAATCCTTCAAAATTAAATAATTCAAAAAATGGTGGCATCTCTGGTAATGTAAATAACGTTGTTGGTAAAGATATTTGACCAAATATAAGACCTAAAACAGTTGTACCAATAATACCTATTAAAATAGATCCTTTAACTTTTAATAAATATAATATAACTGTTACAATTAATCCTACTATTGCTAATAACACTGTAGGAGAAGATAAATCTCCTAAAGCAACAATAGTAGCTGTTGATAAAGTCCCCTCAGCAGTAACAAAACCATCATTTACGATAATACCTGCACCTTGTAACCCAACAAAAGCAATGAATAAACCGATACCTGCACCTACTGCTAGTTTTAAATCTTTTGGTATTGCATTAATAACTTTTTTCCTTACTCCTGTTAGTGATAATATTAAAAATATAATTCCTGATATAAATGTAGCAAGTAATGCTTGATTCCATGTATACCCTACTCCAAAACATATTGTGAAAACAAAAAAAGCATTTAATCCCATTCCTGGTGCTTGTGCAATAGGTAAGTTTGCTAATAAACCCATAATTAATGTACCTACTATTGCAGCTATAGCCGTTGCTGTAAAAGCTGCTCCAAACGACATTCCATCTAACATAGATAACATATTAGGATTAACAGCAAGAATATATGCCATTGCTAAGAAAGTAGTCAATCCACCTAATAACTCTTTAGAAATAGTTGAACCTCTTTCTTCAATTTTGAAGAATTTATTAATAGCACTTATTAATTTATTTTCTTCTTTTTTTACTTCTTTTACTTCACTCATTTTACTTCCCCCTTATTTTATTTGGATTCATATAAAAATAAAAAGACTTAAAAAAAGTCTCTTCTATGTATAAAAATAAAAAGGTAAAAAAACATTATTTTCATATCATAGTCTTAGAATAGGCTCTAAGGTAGAAACTTGACCGCCATATATGGTCGATTATACGATATTATGAATCCACTGTTAGTATAACATACTTTATATTTTAAAGTAACATTATTAAAAGTAATTAAAAATAATCAAAAATAATTTTTATTGACATAAAAATATTTTTTGTGTATAATATGTGTATGAGGTGATGAAAATGGCAATAACATGGTTTAATGAAAACCAAAAAATTTTAGTTTCTACTATATATGACAATAATATTACTTTAAATAAAACATGTGTAAATTTATTAGAACATGCATATAGCGTAATGTTAGGATTAGATTATGATGATCAATTAGTTCATATTAAACCTTTAAATAAAGAGGAAGCTACACGTGGTGATATAACTTCAGAGCAACAATATAAAATAACTGTTCGTAGTAGTTATGCTAGAGTTTGTAATATTTCATTTATTAATGAAATTAAAAAAATTATCGGTGTAAACAGTTTAAGTGAGCCACAAAAATTTATCGTTAATTTCGATGAAACAGATAAAACATTAGTAATAGATTTAAAAAGGGGGTATGAAAATGTTTAATATTTTAACAACTATTCCACCAGAAGGATTAATCATTGTTTGGTTAGCCGTTGTACTTCTTGGTATCATTATTGAAGCAACAACAACAGAGTTAATTTCAATTTATTTTAGTTTTGGTGCTTTAATTTCGATGATATGTGCTATAATAGGGATAACGTTTTGGCCTCAATTATGGATATTTGTAATTGTTACAGCAATAACGTTATTTGCTACAAGACCATTATTCTTAAAATATATTAAGACTAATGAAGTTAAAACAAACACTGAATCGCTTATAGGTAAGAGATTTAAATTATTAAAAGCTGTTGAAAATGATACTTTAGGTGAAGTTAATGTCGCTGGAGTATTTTGGAATGTAGCGACTAATGATAATTCTACTATTGAAGTAAATTCAACTGTTGAAGTTTTAGCGTTAGAAGGTTCAAAATTGATTGTAAAAAAAATATAAAAGAAAAAGGGAGAAATAAAAATGAATTTAATTATTTTAAATGCAGCAACAACAATTGGTGCTATTGCCGTAATAATCATTTTAATAGTTATTATTGCTTTAGTAATTTCAGGATTAAAAGTAGTTCGTCAAACAGAGAAATTTGTTGTAGAACGTTTAGGAGCTTATCATAAAACTTTAGGAGTAGGTATTCATATTATCATTCCATTTATTGACAGACCAGGACCAAAAATTTCTTTAAAAGAACAAGTTAAAGATTTCGATCCACAACCAGTTATTACAAAAGATAATGTTACTATGCAAATTGATACAGTAGTATTCTTCTCTGTAACAGATCCTAAATTATATAGTTATGGTGTTGAAAATCCAATTAACGCTTTAGAAAACCTAAGTGCTACTACTCTTCGTAATGTTATCGGGGACTTAGATTTAGACCAAACATTAACAAGTAGAGATATTATTAACTCAAAAATGAGATCTACATTAGATGAAGCAACAGATCCATGGGGAATCAAAGTAAATAGAGTTGAGGTTAAAAATATTGTACCTCCAAAAGATATTAGAGATGCAATGGAAAAACAAATGAGAGCTGAACGTGAAAAACGTGAATCTATCTTAAGAGCTCAAGGTGAAAAAGAATCTGCTATTCTTCTTGCTCAAGGTGAAAAAGAATCTGCAATTTTAAAAGCAGAAGGTGAAAAAGAACAAATGATGAGAATTGCTGAGGGGCATAAACAAGAGTTAATCTCTATTGCTGAGGGTAATGCTGAGTCTGTAAGAATTAATAAAGAAGCTGAAGCTTTAGGTATTAAATTAATTAAAGATGCTAAAGCTGATAAAGCAGTATTAACATTAAAATCTTTAGAAACATTTGCTCAAGTAAGTAATGGTCAAGCAACAAAAATTATTATTCCTTCTGAAATTCAAAACTTAGGTGGATTAATTACTTCTATTACTGAAGTAGGAAAAACTGAAATTAAATAATTATTAAGTGAGTCCTTTATTGGATTCACTTTTTTTATACAAAAAAAGAGTTAGAATTCTAACTCTTTTTATTAACGCTATCTCTTATTACTATATTACAATCAACTATTTGATGAATTGGATTTATATCTTTAGATTCTATTGCATCTATTAACCACTCAGTTGCTCTTCTAGCTAATTCTTTTTTATTTTGGTTTACTGTTGTTAAAGGAGGGGTAGTAAATGTTGATAAAGCGATATTATCAAACCCTGTTATAGAAACTCTATTGGGTACATCTACACCTAAATCAATTAATGTTCTTAAACATCCTATAGCAAGTGTGTCAGACGCACAAACAATAGCATCAGGCATATCTTCACCCATATTAAAGAAATCATTAGCACAATTTCTACCTTCTTCAAACGCATAGTTTACACCATATTTAATATAATCTTCGTTATAAGGTAATTTTAATCTTTCCAAACTTTTTTTATATCCAATTAATCTATTTGATCCATCATCAGTAAATGCATCTCCTGAAATAAAAGCAATTTTTCTATGACCATCTTTATATAACATATCCATTATATCTGAAATAGCCTTTCTATTATTAGAATAAAAACAAGCTTGATTTTCTATTGAATTTTGCATAAATACTTTTGGTTTATCACATTCAATTAATTCTTTTAAATCATTAGATTCGGGCGAAGAAGATAAAATAACTACACCATCAACAGATTTTTGTTTTATATGTTCAGAATATGATTGTACATATTTTCCTATTTTATTTCCAATAAGTAAAATATCATAACCTTTTTTCTCTATCTCTATTTTGAATTCATTTAATAATTCTGAGAAGAATGGATGTGTTAAACCTAATTCTGTTTCCTCTTGAAAAACAAAACCAATAGTATAAGTTCTTTTAGTAGATAAGTTTCTACCTAAAGCACTAGGTTTATACCCATTTTCCTCACAAATTTTTAATATTTTTTCTTTTGTAGATTTAGCAATATCTGAATAATCATTTAAAGCTCTTGAAACTGTTGTTACTGAACACCCTGACAATCTTGATATATCTTTAATTGTTAGCATAGTTATTCTCCCCTATTTCAATTAATCACCCTAAAGTTACTTCTATTGTATTTAAATCTTCTAATTTTTCAATTAATATTTTTTTAGTTGATTTACCATTAACTTTTATTTTAGTAATATTATATTCATTAAATTCTAATAAATTTTTATTTTTATACTTAACAGTTATTTTTTTATTATCTAACATAAAGTTAATAATTGCAAGTTTATTTTTATTAAATTCTTCACTAGTTAATTTTGGTTCTAAGTTTAAAACTTTCCCATCACGTTTAATACCAAATACTTCTTCTGTCATAGTTAATAATAACCAACTAGCAGAACCAGTTAAATAAGGATACATCCCTACACCATTAGTATCAAAATATTCAGGTATACCAGGAAGCATTTTTGATCTTTTATAATCACATACACTTTCTTTAATAGTATTTAATACCTTGTACCCAGCAGTAACAAAGTTTCTTTTATATAAACTATTAGCATACATTACTGCCATATGAGAGAATACAGCACCATTTTCTTTATGACCATAAGCAAAACCAAATAATCTTCCCATATTTGTTTTAACTTCATTAAAATTAGTGTTTAATCTATATCCACCATGTTGTTTTGAATATAATAATTTATCAGCACTATCAACAATCTTTTGTACTTTTTCATCACTTGCTATACCAGAAGAAATTTGGAAAACTTGAGATGTTAATACCATTTGACTATTTTTTGCACTTTCTAATTTATTACCATCATTATCGTAATAACCATTATAGTAACCTAAATCATTATTTTCTAACCATTCATTTTTATTAATATTACTTTCTAATGATTGATAAATTAATGTTAATTTATTTTTTAAAGTTAGAACATCAATATTTTTAGTTTTACCACTAATTTTATTTTTTACAGATAAAAAGAAATTTGATAATCTTTGTTTACAAACTTCATAATCTAATACATAATCTTCTTCAATTAAATCAGCTAACTCTTTGAATAATTCAACTTTTTTAATTTTCAATTTATCTATTACAGCACAAATATCTTTTAAATTTTGAGCGTATAAAGCAGTGAAACTTACACTCTCACCATTAACATGAGCCATATCTAATCCATCGTTCCAATCAGCATCCATAAGTTTAATATTGTTATTTTTACCTAAGTTGTATGCACTTGTTATATTTTGAACTAAAATATGTTCTAATAATGTACCTTCATATTCTTCGTTAGATTTTGTTTTTTGTTGTAAACAACCATCCCATTCTCTATCAATTTCTTGTGAGAAAGAAATATGATTATCCTTAAAGTACGACGTTTTTTCTAATAACATATCGTAATCATTTGTTGTTTGTAAATAAGTATTAGTAGTTAAGAAAGGCCAAACACCATGATCCATCCACATACGAACAATATCATTTCTATCAGCTTTAAAATCTTTAACTCCTGAACCTATAATTGTAGCATTTGATCCATCAATTCTTATAGCAGCAAAATTATTAATAATTGACTCTTTGATTTCAGAAGGATTAATTTTAATTAAAGATAAACAGTCTTGCCATAAATCTCTAAACCCTCTTCCACCTTTACCATAATCATGATGAGGTAAGAAACTACATCCATATATTCTTCTTAAAGTAGGTTGTAATGTTGCCCATTTTAAATAATTATTAGTTTCGTTATCTTTAGTAAAAAATTCTAACGATGATGTTTTTTCTAACCAATAGTTTTGCATTATTTCAAAGTTTTTATTAAACTCTTCAATTGATACTACACTCTT
>JAWXUE010000020.1:0-20224 GCA_044432925.1 bacterium
TGGTGATGATGGCAAAGTGGACACACCTGTTCCCATCCCGAACACAGAAGTTAAGCACTTTTACGCTGATGGTAGTTGCGCAAGCTGCGAGAGTAAGAAGTTGCCAGGCATTCTTTTATAAATGGAGGTTTAGCTCAGTTGGGAGAGCATCTGCCTTACAAGCAGAGGGTCGGCGGTTCGAGCCCGTCAATCTCCACCATTTATTTTTAAAAAATGTACAATACATGCATAGTAGTGCGCCGAAATAGCTCAGCTGGTAGAGCAACTGACTTGTAATCAGTAGGTCGCGGGTTCGACTCCTGTTTTCGGCACCATTTATCATGTCCCGTTAGCTCAGCTGGTAGAGCACTTGACTTTTAATCAAGGGGTCAAAGATTCGAATTCTTTACGGGACACCACTTTATGCCTGGATGGTGAAATAGGTAGACACGTGGGACTTAAAATCCCATGCCCTTTAAAGGCGTGTCGGTTCGACTCCGACTCTAGGTACCATTTTAAAAATAAACGAAAAGTTAATATATAAAGTATAATACCTTAGGCACTAGTTTACTAGCTTGCCTTTTGTATTAAATGGAAAAAACCAATATGGCGGTGTAGCTCAGTTGGCTAGAGCGCACGGTTCATACCCGTGAGGTCGTGGGTTCGACCCCCTCCGCCGCTACCATATCTTTGGACCCGTAGCTCAGTTGGTTAGAGCTACCGGCTCATAACCGGTCGGCCGTTGGTTCGAGTCCAACCGGGTCCACCATTAACTTTTAAAAAAGAATTGCCGAACGGAGAATTACCCAAGTCCGGCTGAAGGGATCGGTCTTGAAAACCGACAGGGGATGAAAGTCCCGCGGGGGTTCGAATCCCTCATTCTCCGCCATTTAAAAACTAGCATGCCCTTTAAATAGGACATGTTTTTTTATATATTAATAACCTAAAGGAGGAATTACAATGAAATCAAATTATCATTCACATGTAGCATTATGTGGCCATGCAATTGGTGAAACAGAAGATTACGTAAAACAAGCAATTGAAGATGGATATAAAACATTAGGAATGAGTGATCATGGTCCTATTCCTAAATATACAATGTCACCAGAAGATTATAAAATGAACTGGTTAGATAGACAAATGACTTATGAAACATTTATAGATGTTTATCTACCTGATGTAAATAATGCTAAAGAAAAATATAAAGAGCAAATAAATGTTTATACAGGATTAGAAATAGAATATTTAGAAGCTTATCATGATTATTTCGCGGAAATAAGAACACATTTAGATTATATGAATTTAGCAACACATTTCTTTGCATATGAAAATAAGATACATAACAGTTTTGAGGGTGCAACATATCAAAATATTATAGGTTATGCATTAAACTCAATAAAAGCATTTGAAACGGGTTTATACGATATAATGGTACATCCAGATGTATTTATGCATAAATATAAAAATAAAGACGGTAAAAACGAATGGGATGAAGAATGTGATAAAGTAGCTGTAATGATTATTGAAGCTGCAATAAAACATAATATCTATTTAGAAATAAACTGTGGTGGAATATATAAAGTAACAGCAGCTGATGCAGTTGTTGGGGAGTATGGATATCCAAGAAGACAGTTCTGGGAAATAGCATCTAAATATAAAGAATTAAAAGTAGTAATTGGAGTAGATGCACATGATCCTAAACAATTACATGCTAAAGAAATAAAAGAAGCAAAAGAACTAGCAAAAACATTAGGAATTAAAGTAGACGAATTCTGTTATACAATAGAAGATAGAATGAAAAAAAGATTATAAGGTTTCCCTTATAATCTTTTATCATTTAACTACATTTTTTCATGCATTGTACGACTAATAACATCATCTTGTTGTTCTTTAGAAAGTTTGTTGAAGTTAACAGCGTATCCTGAAACTCTAATTGTTAATTGAGGATATTTTTCAGGATGAGCTTGAGCATCCAATAATGTTTCTCTATTAAAAACATTAACGTTTAAGTGATGTCCACCAGCTTCTGCATATCCATCTATCATATTAACTAAATTTTCTACTTTATTACTCATAATTATCACCTCAATAATATTATATCAATAAAATTAATTAGTATCAAATAATATGCTCTATTATATTATTAAAAAAAAATAATCCATTTTAATAAAAATAATTGACAATAAAAATGCAATATGTTATAATAATTAAGCAAGTGAATTTCACTTTTATATCGCGGGATAGAGCAGTCTGGCAGCTCGCAGGGCTCATAACCCTGAGGTCATAGGTTCAAATCCTATTCCCGCAACCAAAAATGGTTTGGTGGTGTAGTTGGTTAACATGTCAGTCTGTCACACTGGAGATCGCGGGTTCGAGTCCCGTCCATACCGCCATTTTTAAATGGCCCTGTAGCTCAGTCGGTAGAGCAAAGGATTGAAAATCCTTGTGTCGGCGGTTCGATTCCGTCCGGGGCCACCACTAAAAACTTAATATTTTAACTATTTCGGTATGTTTTAGTTAAAAAGTTCTAATTGAACGACGCAAGGACTTTGGTCTTATGTATCGTTCTTTTTTTTATACATTATTTAATTTATTTAATATATCTAATTCATCTGTTGCAGATATTAAATCTTTTGTTGTAGTATCAACGTACTTCTGTGTCATAGCTAATGTTCTATGTCCTAAAAGTTGTTGTAATGTAAAAAGATTTGTTCCATTTTGTGAATGGTAAGTTGCAAACAAGTGTCTTAGTTTATGTGGACTCAATATTTCTATGTTGAGTCTTTTTTTGTTCTTGCAATTATTGAACGTACAAAACTAGGTTTAAAATGTTCTTTGTCTGAATTACTGAATAAATAAGTTCTATTTGATTTAACTCTTGTTAAAAGTGGGATTATTGTATCTGTTAAAAGTATTGTTTTATTTTTTAGATTGATATTTGTGTTTTTAATTTTCTTGTATGTAACATATTTTTAATTCTGATGATGATTTGTTTTATGTAGGTAGTTTATTTAAGTTACAGCATAAAAATGATGTTGTGGTTGATAAGATTTATCAATCAGGTACTCTAATAAAGAAATATGGTATTAAAACGTTTAGAAAGGGTAAAATTAAAAAATAATAGAAATTGAATTTTGGTTGAATGGTGATGTTTTATCTTTTAATATTTATAACTTTAATGGAATTGTTTGAATTTGTTAAAAAAAAAAGACTTAATTAAAAGTCTTTAGGTAAAAATTGTTTTATATATTCTGTTGGTACATAATTTTTATCAACAATAAAAGTATTGTAAATTTTTTGTTCTAATGGTTTGTTTAACCTTTTTTGTAATGATAATGTAAATTTAAACTTTTGATTTTTTTCTTGAGCTAATCTCATACAATTTTTTAAATAAATTTGTAATGAACTTATTGGTGTTGTTTCTAATAATGTATTAGCTTCTTTGTTGTTTGTGTTGATTCTGATTATTTTAATGTTTAACATATTGTACTTCCTTTCTTTATTAAATTTTATCATTAAATAATGACAATGTAAATGTAAAATATTTTTGGGTGTATAATATTAAAAAAGTGAAAATTGAAAAATTATAAATTTAAAAAAACTAGTGTAGTGTTATTTGCGTTTTATCAGCTATTAGATGGTAAGTCTGTTAGTTTATCATATTTGCAAAAAAGAAGTGGTATAAGTAAAACAACGTATTATTCTGTGATTGAAGATATAATGATTTTTATTTCAGATTTTGAATGTTACGAATTGGAAATTATAAAAATAAAAAAGACTTAATTAAAATTATAACTGATTAGTCTTTTATGTTTTATGATATAATATAAAATAATATAGGAGGTGTTTTAATTGAATAACATAGATGTAAAGAAACTAATAGAAAAAGAAATAAATAAAAAAGTAGAAGTAATAAACAGATTTAGTGGTGGTATGAGTAACTATACTTATTTAATAAAAGTTAATGAACAACTATTTACATTTAGAATACCAGGTAAAAATAGTGAGGTATTTATTAATAGAGAAATAGAAAAAGAAAACTTAGATTTAATAACTAAATTAAATTTAAATTGTGAGAATGTATATATAAACACTTTAAATGGATATAAAATGTCTAAGTATATTGAAGGTGAAGATTTAACTAATAGTAAAGTAGATTATTATACTGTAGTTGAAAAATTAAAACAATTACATAATAGTGGAATAAAAGCAGTTAATGAATATAATAAAAAAGAAAGATTAGATTATTATGAAAGTTTAGTATCGTATAAACATAATGAAAACTATTTTGAGTTAAAAAATAAAATGTTTAAGATATTAGAAGATTATAATAATATAGAATTAGTATTTTGTCATGGGGATGCTCAAAAAGCTAATTGGTTACAATCAGACTCTTTATATTTATTAGATTGGGAATATAGCGGATTAAATGATCCTTATTATGATATAGCATGTTTTGGTAATGTTAATTTTGAAGATGCTATCATCTTATTAAAACATTATTTAAATAAAGAACCTAATAATATAGAAATGAATAGATTAATTTTAAATAGAATGTTTCAATGCTTACAATGGCATAATGTAGCAATATACAAAGAAGAAATAGGATTAAGTAAAGATTTAAATATAGACTTTAAAAAAGTAAGTGAGAAATATATAGTACTAGCAAAAGAACTATATGAAAAAATAAAGATGTAACCGGTACCCCCTTAATATTAATATTACATTATAATATGTAGATGATATAATGAAAATAAATTAATATAAGAATATTAAAATTATTTAAATTAAAAGGGGAAATCACAATGGGATTATTTTTAAACAAAGAAGAATTTAAAGAAGCTTTTATAAATAAAGTTTCAGAGTTATATGCTGTAGAATTTAAAAAATCAAACAAATCAATGCAATTTCATGCTTTAGCAGAATTAGTTAAAGTAGAAATATCAAAAGATTGGTTAAAAACAAAAAAGAAATTAAATAACAAAAATACAAGAGAAGTTTATTATTTCTCAATGGAATTTTTAATGGGAAGAATGTTTAGTAGTAACATTCATAACTTATCAATACATAATATAATTAAAGAAGGATTAAAAGAACTTAAAGTAGATCTTAATTCATTAGAAAATGAAGAGGGAGATGCTGGATTGGGAAATGGTGGATTAGGTAGACTAGCTGCTTGTTTCATGGATAGTGCCGCAAGCTTAAGTTATCCTGTTCATGGTAATACAATACGTTATAAAGAAGGATTCTTTATCCAAAGCATTATTAATAACAAACAAGAAGAATCACCTGATTATTGGTTAGATAAAGCTTATTGGGAAGTTAGAGATGAAGCTAATGAAGTTATTATACCTTTCTTTGGAACAGTTAATTATTCTAGTGTAGATGGAAAACAAATAGTAACTTATGAAGGACAAGAATTTATTAAAGCCATACCTTATGATATGCCTTTAGTAGGAGCAAATAATAAAGTAGTAAATACTTTAAAAATGTGGTCTGTTGAAGCGTATAGTAAAACAGATTTATTAAATGATAAAATAAAAGAAATAGATAGATGTTTATATCCAGATGATTCAACACAAGAAGGAAAACAATTACGTTTAAAACAACAATACTTCTTTAGTGCTGCTGGAGTGGTATATGCTTGTAGAAAACATAAAGCACTACATAATACATTAACAAATATACATGAACATTTATGTTTCCAAATTAATGATACACATCCAGTAATGGTAATATTAGAATTAATGAGAATCTTAATGGATGAAGAAGGATTAGATTTTGATACAGCGTTAAATATTACCACAAAAACATGTGCTTATACTAATCATACAATATTAAGTGAAGCATTAGAAAAATGGAATATAGACTTATTTAAAGAGTTATTACCAAGGTTATTTGATATAGCTGTACAAATAAATGATATGTTAATAAAACAATTAGAAAATAAACCTAATAAAGATAATATGTTAATAATAAATAATGGATTAATACATATGGCTCATTTAGCTGTTGTATGTTCATTTAGCGTAAATGGTGTTGCTCAATTACATACTGACATCCTACAAAACATCGAATTAAAAGCATTTAATGACTTTTATCCTAATAAGTTTAATAACAAAACAAACGGTATTACACATAGAAGATGGTGCTATCATACTAATCCAGAGTTAGTAGAAATATTAAATGAATATGCACCAGGATGGATTTCTAAACCAAATAACTTAAAAGCATTAGATAGTTTAAATAAAGATAAAACATTACAAAATAAATTTTCTAAAATGAAAAAAGCTAGAAAAGTAGCATTAACTAATTTCATAAAAGAAAAACAAGGAATTCAAATAGATCCTAATTCTTTATTTGATATTCAAGTTAAAAGATTACACGAATATAAAAGACAATTACTAAATTCATTATATATCTTATATGTATATAATAAATTAAAAAATGATAGTGAATTTAAACAAAATTTTCATCCACATACATTTATATTTGGAGCTAAATCAGCACCAAGTTATAAATTAGCAAAAGAAGTTATTGAATTAATTAACGTTATTTCTAATAAAGTGAATGCTGATGAAGATACTAA
Source organism: bacterium (assembly GCA_044432925.1). Classification (GTDB taxonomy): domain Bacteria; phylum Bacillota_I; class Bacilli_A; order Acholeplasmatales; family Anaeroplasmataceae; genus JAWXUE01. The sequence continues at coordinate 6,569 of JAWXUE010000020.1, forward strand.
TAAATTATTAAAAGTAGTATTTGTTGAAAACTATAATGTATCTAAAGCAGAACTATTAATGCCTGCTTGTGATATATCAGAACAAATATCAACAGCATCTAAAGAAGCATCAGGTACAGGTAATATGAAGTTTATGATGAATGGTGCTATAACATTAGGTACATTAGATGGTGCTAATGTTGAAATAAGTGAATTAGTAGGAGAAGATAATATCGTATTATTTGGTTTAAAAGCTGATGAAGTAACACAGTTAGAAAACGATAATAACTATAGAATATATCAACATGATCAAGAAACAGAAGAAGTATTAAATTTATTTACAAATGGATTTTTTGAAAATAACGAATTTGCTAATTTAAAAGAATACTTATTAAATGAAGATAGATACTTTGTATTATATGATTTTAAAGGATATCGTGATGCTCAAGCCAAATTAAACGAATTATATAAAGATAAAACTAAATGGTTATCGATGTCAATTAAAAATACAGCTAATAGTGGATACTTTAGTAGTGATAGAACAATAGAAGAATATAATAACGATATATGGAAACTTAAAAAAGTTAAAATTAAATAAATAAAGAAACCTATTAGGTTTCTTTTATTATATAAGTCTTTAAAATATTACAATTTAACATAAAAGAATAAAAAAATATAAAATATTCACAAAATATATAAAATGTATCAAAAAATAAACAACCATAATTATTAATATTACTTATAATTTTAATAATTACTTGTGAGAATAATATGGAGTAAACTATAATCACTTTGTAGAAAGCGTTTACTAAACGCAGAAAAGAGGAAAAGAGTATGTTGAAACATTTTTTAGTAAGTATTTTAGTAGTAATGAGTTGTTTAACTTTAAGTGCTTGTGGTACAGAGGACACATCAACTAGATTAACAGTATGGGTAAATCAAGATAGTGAGGAAATCACTAAAGAAATGATTAAAGAATTTGAAGCACTATATCCTGAAACTGATTTTAATATTAAATTAGAGTTTGTATCAGAGGCTGATTCTAAAACATTAATATTACAAGATTTAGATGGAGCTGCTGATATATATAGTTTTGCATCAGATCATTTAGTAGATTTAAAAACTGCAGGAGCATTAGCTCAAATAGGTGGTACAAATAAAGAAGATGTTTTAGCTCGTGATGTTGCATCATCTGTAAGTGCAGCAACAATAGATGGTGGATTATATGCATATCCTATGACAGCGGATAATGGATACTTTATGTACTATGATAAATCAGTATATACTACTGATGAAAGTTTAGCTACATTAGATTCAATGATACAAACAGCAAAAGAAAATAATAAAAGTGTATTATTTGATTTAGGGAATGGTTTTTATACAGCGTCATTCTTATTTGCTAATGGAGCTACTATGGATACTGAATCAGCAACTTTTGATAAACATGTAATAGAAGCATTAGATAAATATGCTCAAATAGCAGCAGATGCAACAAGTACAAATGTTACAGGGTTAGTAGATGATGGTGAAGTATATGTAGCAAACAATTTAAAAGCAGATGGGACATTATCAGCTTATGTTAGTGGAACTTGGTCAGCATCAACAATCCAAGAAAATTTAGGTGATAATTACGGAGTTATGAAATTACCTACAATAATTGTTGATGGGGAAGAAAAACAATTAGCATCATTTGCTGGGTTTAAATATTTTGGAGTTAAAGCAGGTTGTGATAATCCGGTTGAAGCTCATGCTCTAGCAAACTTTTTATCAAATGAAGAAAATCAATTAAAAAGATTTGAAGAACAAGGATATGGTCCTTCTAATATAGAAGTAATGGCATCAGATGCTGTTCAAGCAGATGAGGCTCTAACTGCATTAGGTGAACAACTTGCTGTAGCTGGAATACCTCAAATTAATGTTCCTGGTTTATTTTGGGATTCATGTAGTGCATTATTAGCTTCATTAAAGTCAGATGATAAAGGATCTTATGAATCAATACTACAATCATTTAATACATCAATTTACGGATAATTAATAAAAGAGGCATTATAACAATGCCTCTATTTTTATAAGGGGGATTTATGAAAATAAAACATAAAGCAAAAAATTATCTTTGTATTAAAAAATTATTAGTAAATTCATTTAATAAAGTTAAAAATGGAATGAAAAATTATTTTAATAATTTTAAAAATGGAGATATATATTATAAACTATCTTATATCTTTATGGGAGTATCAGATATTAAAAATAAGCAGTTACATAGGGGATTATTTTATTTATTATCACAAATAATATATTGGGTTTTTATGGGTGTAACAGGAATAAAAAATTTATTATTATTTTCTACTTTAGGTAAACATCTCTCAGAAGAAGTATGGGATGAGGAGTTAGGAGTTTATGTACAAACATTAGGAGATAATTCATTATTGATATTACTTTTTAGTATAATATCTATTGTATTTACTATTATCATTTTTTCTTTATATATTAATAGTTTAAATAATGCTAAATTAAATAATGAAAGAAGATTAAAAGGTTTAAAACCTAAAACATTTAAAGAAGAAGTAAATGAATTTAGTGATTCTAAATTTCATATTACTATTACAGCAATTCCTATTTCAACAATAACTATTTTTGTTATTATACCATTAATATTTATGATATTTGTTGCATTCACAAATTACAATTATGTTAATCAACCACCAGGTAATTTATTTACTTGGGTAGGATTTGAAAATTTTGGAAATTTATTTAGTAAAAGTTCATCATTAACAAAAACTTTTATAAGTTTATTTATTTGGACAATGGTATGGGCTGTTTGTGCTACTTTCTTTAATTATATTTTAGGAATGTTATTAGCAATAATTATAAGTAAAAAAGATATTAAATTAAAACCTTTTTGGAGAACTATCTTTGTATTAACAATAGCTATACCTCAGTTTATAAGTTTATTAATAATGTCTAGATTACTTTCTAATAGTGGAGCATTAAATCAAATTATAGAATTGTTTGGCGGTACACCAATTAAGTTTTTAGAAGATCATGCTAAAATTACAATTATAATAGTAAACTTATGGGTAGGTATTCCATTTACAATGTTATCTACTATGGGTATTTTAATGAATATACCTAAAGATTTATATGAAGCATCTAGAATAGATGGAGCAACAGTTTTCCAACAATTTAGAAAAATAACATTACCATATATGAATTTTATTATGACTCCATATTTAATAACAACATTTATAGGAAATATAAATAACTTTAATGTAATTTATTTATTAACAGGAGGAGGACCATATAATTTAGATTTTTATGGATCTGCTGGAGATACAGATTTATTAATTACATGGTTATTTAAAATTACTACTTCAACAAATTTTGATTATGGATTAGCATCAACTATAGGTATTGTTATATTTACAATTACCGCAACATTTAGTTTAATTGCATTTAATAAATCTAAAGCTATGAAGAATGAGGGTGAATTTAGATGAAAACTAAAAATAAAATTACTAATATATTAATTTATATTCTACTTTCTTTTTTATCAGTAATTTGGTTATTACCAATTTTATGGATAATAATAGCATCGTTTAATGGAGATCAAACTGGTCCTACACCTGTAGTTAACTTTGCTAATATAGAAGGAGAAGGATTAACTTATTATTTAAATGGTTTAAAAGATATTTTAATCCCTTCTAAATTTACATTAGATAATTATATTAACTTATTTATAGGAACTGGACAATTCAATTTTACTAGATGGTTTTTAAATACATTGTTTGTTGCAGTATGTACTTGTATTATTTCAACAACACTAATCTTATCTACAAGTTATGCATTTTCTAGATTAAGATTTAAAATGAGAAAAAGTTATATGAATATTATTTTATTATTAGGATTGTTTCCTGGATTTCTAACAATGTTTGCTGTATATAATATATTAAAGTATATAGGACTAGATCAATCATTATTTGGTTTAATTTTAGTATATTCAGGTTCAGCATCAATGGGATATTATATTTGTAAAGGATTCTTTGATACAATACCTATAGCATTAGATGAATCAGCTCATTTAGATGGTGCTACTAAACTTCAAATATTTACTAAGATAACAATTCCATTATCTAAACCAATTGTTATTTATACAACATTAACATCTTTCTTAGCACCTTGGTTAGATTTTATTTTTGCTAAATTTATAATGGGTACTAAAATAGATAACTATACTGTAGCTATTGGTCTTTATAAGATGTTAGAAAAAGAATTTATTAATGATTACTTTACACAGTTTTGTGCTGGTGCTGTAATTGTTGCTATACCTATTGCAATTTTATTTATATTTATGCAAAAGTTTTATGTAGAAGGAGTTACAGGAGGAGCAGTAAAATAATTATAAAAAAAGGAGAAAATTATTCTCCTTTTTTGTTATAGTTTGAAAATGTTTATAGAGTTTTTATTTAATAAATAATCTCCTTTTAAAGCCATTTTATTATTTATAAATAAATTATTTTGCATTATTATTTTATAATCTTTATCTAGAGTTATTAATGTTTCATTAAAATTGTTAATGATTATAAAATAAGTATTATTAATTTTATATGATATACAATTAGAATTTAAATCTATAAATTCTATATTAGAGTCTATATAAAATAAGTTATTATTTTTTCTAAAGTTTATTAATTCTTTATAAAATAAAAATACATCATAGAAATCTATTTTATTTTCCCATCTAATTTTATTTGTATAATCAGAACAATTATAAGAGTTATCTTCTAATTTATTATCTAATGTTGGTTTAGAGCGACACAACTCAGCGCCAGCATGAATAAATGCTAATCCTTTAGAAAGAAATATTATACCATTAGCTTGTTTAACCATTTCTTTTCTTTCTTCAATAGAAGTATTTGTTGAAAGTGTTAGTTTATCCCATATAGTATGATTATCATGAGCAGATACGTAGTTAACACATTGATTAGAAGATGTATGCCAAAATCCATTAGGTAAATATGATTCATCTATTTGAGGATGTTTAGTACCTCCTACTATTCCATATTTTACTTGTTGGAATATTTTATTAGTTACTACACCTTGGATATAAGCACCTTTATCAAAGTTAAATACAGAACCTCTAATACCATCTCTTATTTCATCGTTAAATGCCCCAACATTCATTTTATGTAAATTTATTTTACCTGCTTGTAAATTAGGATCTAAAGTAGAAGGTCCTCCTGTCCAAGGTTCTCCATATACTAAAATTGATTCATCTATTTTAGCTAATTCTTTTGTGATACAATTCATTGTTTCAACATCATGTATTTGCATTAAATCAAATCTAAATCCACTTAAATGATATTCTTTAGCTAAGAATACTATTGATTCAACTATAAATCTTCTTACCATATATCTTTCTGATGCTGTTTCATTTCCACATGCACTAGCATTAGAAAATTTAGTATCATTCATTCTATGATAATAACAAGGTACAAGAATATGGAAGTTAGAAGTAATATCAAATGCTGTATGATTATATACAACATCCATTATTATACCTATATTATTTTGATTATATTTTTCTACTACTTTTTTAAAATCTTTTACTCTAACTAATCCATCATAAGGATTTGTGGAATAAGAACCTTCTAATGTATTAAAATTTAATCCCATATAACCCCAGTTATATATACCATTATTTATATTATGATAACTTTTATCATTTATTCTTGTTTCATCTACCATTGAATAATCAAATATAGGAAGAAGTTGTACATCTGTTACTCCTAATTCTTTTATATGATCAAATCCTGTTTTAATAGTTATATTATTTTTAGTGTAAGTTGTATTTTCTTCTATTAATCCTAAGAACTTTCCTTTATATTTACCACTATATGATTCATCCATACTTAAATCTCTTACGTGTAATTCATATACAATAGCTTCATTAAACGTTCTTTTAGGATAAGGTGATGTTATTGTGCCTGTAGACTTTAAATTAGTAATCATAGCTCTTAAACCATTAACACCTGTTGTTTTAGCATAAGGATCACACACTTCATTAAAATTATTTTTATTTATATTATCAAATACACAATAAGTATAATAAAAGTTTTCATAAGATTTATTAATAGATATTTCAAATATACCTTTATTTTTTTTCATAGGAATACTTTTAGTTAAATTAGTAGTATCTCCTGTTTCATATATATTTAAATTAATAGAAAACTTTGTGGGGGCAAATACTCTAATTGTTATATCATTATCATTTATAATACAACCTAATGTTTCATCTGTATTATATAATTCATTAAATTCTTTAGTATCATATAGTTTATATTTTAATATTTCTATATTTATATTTTCTATTTCAATATAATATAAACTATCTAAATTTATGCTTTCATTTAAATTAATATTTTTATTAGTAATACCTTCTTGAATTAATATGAAGTCTTTATACAATTTAAAATATTTATTTATATAAAAAGTATCTAATTGTATTAATTGTTTATTTATAAAAACATTTTCTAGATTCATAATAGATTTCCTCATTTCTGTTATCTTTAGTATATATTATTTCATATGTTATAAAATGGTGTAATCGATAACTTATTAAATTATTTTTATATTAAAAGAAGTTACCGATTACATGTATAAAATCATTTATATTTTTATGGGTATATACTATATTGTATTTATATAGATATTATAATTAATAGAGGAGAAATTATGAGAACAAGTGGAATATTAATGAGTATAACAAGTCTACCATCTAAGTATGGTATTGGAACTTTAGGAGAAGAAGCATATAAGTTCGTTGAATTTTTAGTTGATGCTAAACAAACTTATTGGCAAATACTTCCTATCGGCCCAACAAGTTATGGGGATTCTCCATATCAAACATTTAGTGCATTTGCTGGAAATCCATATTATATTGATTTAGATATGCTTATTAATGATGATTTATTAAATGAAGATGATTTATTAAAATTTGATTTTGAAGGTAATGATGAGGTTGTTGATTATGAAAAGATTTATAATCAAAGAATAGATATATTAAAAATAGCTTTTTCTAAGTTTGATATTAATAATAAAAAATTTATTAAATTTAAAATAAAAAATTATTATTGGTTAAAAAGTTATTCTTTATTTATGAGTTTAAAATATATTCACGATGGTTTATCATGGAGTATGTGGGATGATAAATATAAAGATTATAAAAATATTGATAGATATATTAATGAAATAAATGATGTTGAATTTTGGAATTTTATTCAATTTAAATTTTTTGAACAATGGTTTAAATTAAAAAAGTATGCTAATAAAAAAGGTATTAAGTTTATTGGTGATATGGCTATTTATGTAGCTTATGATTCAGCTGATGTTTGGGAGTATCCTAATAATTATTTATTAGATGATAATTTAAATATGATTAAAGTAGCTGGTTGTCCACCAGATGATTTTAGTGAAGAAGGTCAATTGTGGGGTAATCCAATTTATGATTGGTCTTATATGGGTAAAACAGGTTATGAATTTTGGGTTAAAAGAGTTAAACAAGCTAATAACTTATTTGATTTAACTAGAATAGATCATTTTAGGGGTTTTGCTGGATACTATTGTATTGATGCATCTGAATTAACTGCTAAAAATGGAGAATGGTGTGTAGGTCCTGGTATTGATTTATTTAATACTATAAAAAAAGAATTAGGAGAAGTACCTATTATTGCTGAGGATTTAGGGTTTATTACTCCTGATGTGATTAAACTATTAGAACATACTAATTTTCCAGGTATGAAGTTAATTACATTTGCTTTTGGTAGTGATATGTATAATGAACATTTACCACATAATTACGATGAGAATATTGTATGTTATGCTGGGACACATGATAATCCTCCTATATTAGGATGGAAAGAATATATTAGCAAAAAAGAATTAAAGGTTTGTTTAAAATATCTTAAAATTAAAAAGAAGAATCTTGTTTGGGGTATGATTGAAGCGATGTTTAAAAGTAAAGCTAATTATGTTATTGTTACAATGCAAGATGTTTTAGAATTAGGTAATGATGCTAGAACGAATACACCATCAACTTTAGGTGGAAATTGGGTTTGGAGAATGAAGGATATTTCTTTGATTAAAGAAGCTAGTAAACTAAGATTATTATCTGATGAATACAATAGAAATTAAAAAATAAAAATCACATCAATTTGATGTGATTTGTTTTTAATTAGTACTTTCTCTTTTTATAATAGATACTTCAATTACTTGATGTGTATCTACTATATTTTCTTGATTTACTAACTTTTTAAAAATGTTAAAAGATTGCATACCTATGTAGTTTATTGGTTGTTGGATTGATGTTAATGGTGGATTTGTGTAGGATGCAAAATATGTATTATCAAATCCTATTATTTTACATTCATCAGGTATTTTTCTATTAAGTTTATTTAAGGCTGATATAGCGACAATTGCTAATCTATCTGATGTAGCAAATATACCATCTATTTGTGGATTATTTTCTAGATGTTTATATATAATATCTTCATTAGGATTTATTAAATCGAAATCAAATATTTCTACTGTTGAATTTGGATTAATTGTTTCTAGAAAACCAGATGTTCTATCTATTGTTGTAATTAAGAAAGAAGGACCTCTTAGTAATAATATATTTTTACATAAATGATTATTCAATTCTAATGCAGCTAACTTACCTCCTTGATAATTATCGCAAGTTATTGATGGTATGTTATTAGATAATACATGATCTACTGTTACAATAGGTTTACAAAAATTTAATAATATATCGTGGTTTAATATATTTGATGCTACTATTAAACCATCTACATTATAATCTTTAAAGGTTTCTAAATAATTTTGTTCTAATAGTTTAGAGTCATTTGTACTTGCTAACATTAATTTATAACCATTAGAATGACATGCTTTTTCTAATCCATCTATAAATTCACTATAAAAAGAATTTTTAAGATCAGGTATTAATACACCTATTGTACCTGTTTTCTTTCCTGATAAAAATCTAGCGAATTGATTTGGTTTATAATTTAACTCTTTAATTACTTCGTTTATTTTATTTTTAGTTTCTTCATGTACATATCCATTATTATTTAATACTCTTGATACTGTAGCTACACTAACAAATGCTTTTTTTGCTACATCTTTAATAGTTGCTGACATAAACATACCTCCTTGTACTTATATTGTAATAGATACCATATTTTATTGATATAAATAATGTATATATCTTTTAAATATTTAGTGGTATAATATATATAAAATATCGGAGGTTTAATATGAGTTATTTATTTGGTGTAGATATTGGTGGTACAACTGTTAAAATCGGATTTTTATCTACTGATGGTAATATTATTGATAGATTTGAGATTAAAACTAATAAAGAGAATAATGGTAGTCTTATTTTAAGTGATGTTGCTAAGGCTATTGTTTCTTATTTAGATAATAATAATATTGATTATAATGAAGTAGAGGGTATTGGATTTGGTGTGCCAGGTCCTGTTACTGATAACAACATTGTTACTATATGTGTTAATATTTCTTGGAAAAATAAAGATGTTATTAAAGAATTTAGTAAACTTATTCCTTTTAAAACGAAGATGGCTTGTACTAATGATGCTAATGCAGCGGCAATAGGTGAGATGTATAGAGGTAGTGATTTTAATTATCGTAATGTTATTATGCTTACTTTAGGTACTGGTGTTGGTGGAGGAGTTATCGTTGATAATAAAGCTATTGGTGGCACTCATGGTGCTGGTGGTGAATTAGGTCATGTTGTAATTGATTTTAAACATCAATTTCAATGTAATTGTGGTTTAAGAGGTTGTTTGGAAACTGTTGCATCTGCTACAGGTGTTGTTAATATTGCTAAAAAGTATTTAAAAGATAATAAATCTGTTTTATCTAATATTAAAGACTTACAATGTAAAGATGTATTTGATAATGTTGGAGATAATGTTGCTGATATGGTTATTGATGAGGTTTGTGAATACTTAGGTAGAATATGTTCTATTTTAGCTGCAACGACTAATCCTGAAGTTTTTATTATTGGTGGAGGAGTTTCTAAAGCTGGTGATGTTTTAATTAAAGGTATTGAAAAACATTTTAAAAAGTATTCTTTTGGACCTACTGCTGATACTAAGATAGTTTTAGCAACATTAGGTAATGATGCTGGTATGATAGGGGCTGCTTTAAATGTCAAATCGAAGTAATGAACTATTTTTAGGTCCAGCTTTTAAGAAATGGTATATTATTATTACTGTTGTTATTTGTTTATTATGGACTTTAGTTTCATTTGGTACGTATTTGTTTGGAAACAACAATTTATTAAGTGCAGATCTTTTTGGATATTATAATGCATTTTTAGTTGTGTTTGTTGTAACGGGTATGATTATAGATGAGAAGATTAGAAAGTATCCTGGTTTAGTTATAACAATAGTTAGTGCAATATATTATTTTTGTTATATTGTATTATGTATGTTAAGAGCAGATTGTTCTTTAATGTCAGTGATGTTTAGTATTGCATTCTTATTATATATAGGATGTAGTTATTTGATTTATAAATTTATAATTCCTAGAATTGTTGTTTTGAAATATGGGCCTCCTATATTTAATACTACTTATTTAATGATAACTTTAACAGTTACATTAGTTTTAGGGTTTATTTGTTAGAGGGGTAAATATGAAAGTTTTAGTAGTTAATGATGATAGTTATGAAGCAACAGGTATTAAGATACTTGTTGATGCTTTAAAGAAATATGTTGAAGTAGTTGTTTATGCTCCTAGTAAGTGCGAGAGTGCTCAAGGACAAAAGATTACTATTCATAAACCAATTAAAGTAGATAAGATTGATACTTTTGGTGTTGAGGCTTATAAGGTAGATGGTAGTACTGCTGATTGCGTTAGATTAGGTATATTTAATAATAAGGATATAGACTTAATTATTTCAGGAGTTAATCAAGGGTTAAATATTGGACAAGATATTCATTATTCTTCAACGATAGCTGGTGTAATTCAAGCTGGGTTATTAGGATATAGAGGTGTAGCATTATCATGTGATAAAAATTATGATGATGTTATTAATCAAATTGATCCAATTATAGAAGAATATATAGTTAATAATGATAAACACCATAATTTATTAAATATTAATTTTCCTAGTGCTAAATTTAAAACTTATAAAGGTATTAAAGAAACTGTGTGTGGGAATAGATATTTTGAAAATGAATTTACATATAATGATGGATGTTATTTAGAAAGTGATATAATGGTTGATGATTATACACGTGGTACTGATAGTGGAGAAGTAGCTCAAGGCTATGTGAGTGTAAGTAAATTAACAATTAATAAAGTAATATAATATTATAAAGAATCTAACTATTTGTTGGGTTCTTTTTTGTTATTTTTAACCTAAAAATTAATTGTAATTCTTTTTAAAAAACACTTGCAATCATCATTATAATTTGATATAATATACAAGACTCATGAAAAATCATGGTTGGCTGTGAAGTGGGAGGTTGCCGATACACCGATATGCGTTGTCGATAAAGACGATAAATATCAGTCATGTGTGTATACGGGTTTTCCGACGGAGCAAGTCTATAAAGAATTATAGGCGAAAGGAGATTAAAAACATGGCAAAAGAAAAAATTAAAATTCGTTTAAAATCTTATGATCACAGATTGTTAGACTTATCAACTAAAAAAATAGTTGATAGCGTGAAAAAAACTGGGGCAGTAGTTAATGGACCAATTCCATTACCAACTGAAAAAGAAATATTCACAATCTTACGTTCACCTCACGTTAATAAAGATTCACGTGAACAATTCGAAAGAAGAACACATAAGAGATTAATTGAAATTGTTTCGCCAACGGCGCAAACAATCGATGCCTTAACACATATCGATCTAGCATCTGGTGTTGACATCGTAATCAAAAAATAATAGGAAAGAGGTAAACTTATGGCCAAAGGAATCTTAGGTAGAAAACTGGGAATGACTCAAATTTTCGATGAAAAAGGAAATTTAATTCCAGTAACAGTAGTAGATTGTACAGCAAACGTTGTTATGCAACAAAAAACAATCGAAACTGACGGATACATTGCAACTCAAGTAGGATTTGAAGACAAACCTGAAAGATTAGCAAATAATCCAGAAAAAGGACATGCAGCAAAAGCATCAACTACTCCTAAGCGCTTCATTAGAGAATTTAGATTCTCAGAAGCTCAAGGGAATGATTTGACGAGCTTCACTGTAGGTTCAGAAGTTAAATGCGATATATTTGTTGCTGGAGACGTTATTGACGTAACTGGTACATCTAAAGGGAAGGGATTTGCCGGAGTTATTAAACGCTACGGACATAAAACAGGTCCTGCATCTCATGGTTCTGGGTACCACCGTGGTATCGGATCAATGGGTCCTATCAAAGGGAATATGAAAGGTAAAAAAATGCCTGGACATATGGGACATGATACAGTAACAATTCAAAATCTTGAAGTAGCTGCTGTAGATGTTGAAAGAGAAATCATTTTAGTAAAAGGGAACATTCCTGGACCTAGAAAAGGTTTAGTAGAAATTAAAACTGCCGTTAAAGGTAAATAAGTAAATAGGAAAGGAGATTTATTATGCCTACTGTTGCATTATTAAATCAAGCTGGTAAAAAAGTTAAAGACTTAACATTATCAAGCGAAATTTTTGGTATCGAACCAAATCAACAAGTAATATATGATGTTGTTAATGCGCAAAGAGCTGCTATGCGTCAAGGGACTCACGACACTAAAACTCGTACAGAAGTACGTGGTGGTGGACGTAAACCTTGGGCACAAAAAGGAACTGGACGTGCTCGTCAAGGATCTATTCGTGCTCCTCAATGGCGTGGTGGTGGAATTGTGTTTGGACCAACACCTAGAGATTATTCAGTAAAAGTTAATAGAAAAGTTAAAAAATTAGCTTTAAAATCTGCATTATCTTATAAAGTATTAAATAATAAATTAGTTGCTGTTGAAGCAATTGCATTAGAACAAGTTAAAACAAAAGATTTCTTACAAGTAATCGAAAATTTAAAACTAACTGGTAAAAAAGTATTATTCGTTTTACCTGAAGTTACTGAGAATGTGGAAAAATCTTCTAGAAATATTCCAAACGTTTCAGTTAACGTACAAAATCATGTTTCAGTTTTTGATATCTTAAAATACGATCAAGTTGTTTTAGCAGTTGATTCTGTAAAATATTTTGAGGAGGTTCTAAATTAACATGAAATTATATGACATTATAAAAGGACCAATCATTACTGAAAAAAGTATGGACTTAAAAGAAAACTTAAACAAATATACGTTTAAAGTTGACAAAAAAGCAAACAAGTTAGAAATTAAAAACGCTGTACAAGAAATTTTCAAAGTGAAAGTTACTGCAGTGCATACAATCAATGTATTACCTAAAAGAAGAGTTGTTGGAAGACATGCAGGTTACAAACCAGCGTATAAAAAAGCAATTTGTACTTTAGCTGAAGGTAATTCAATTGATGAATTCAATATTTAATTAGGAGGATAATCGACATGGCGGTTAAAACATACAAACCTACCACAAACGGTAGACGTAACATGAGTGTGTTAACATTTGATGAAATAACAACATCAACACCTGAGAA
>JAWXUE010000021.1:0-19998 GCA_044432925.1 bacterium
GGCAACAATATTTTAACATGAAAAAAGCTCCGGGTTCGATTCCCCGAGCTTTTTTTCAATGTTTTTTCACTGAAAAATAACATTTTAAAAACTTAAGTTATTTCACAGCCCCTTTTTTTTTATAATCTTAATAAAGCAGCAATTAAACCTATTAATGACCCACCAACCATTAAAGCGATTAGTACCCAAATAAGGATTTTACCATAAATTGTATTTACTGGATTTTGAATCCCAGCGTCTTTTTTTCTTTGATTGTTATTATTTGTATTCTTCATCTTACTCACCTTTTATGTTATAATATTTATTAATTCATTAAGTTTATTATAATACATAAACATTAAAAAAGAAAGGGTTTTTTATGAAAAAAGTAAAAGTAATCTATCATATAGATTTAAATCAATTTTTTTGTGCAGTAGCAATATTATTAAACCCTTCTTTGAAAGGGAAAGCATTTGCTATAGGAAGGGAAAATTCAACAAAAGGTGTTGTATCAACAGCATCATATGAAGCCAGAAAGTATAACATAAAAGCAGGAATGCCTTTAATTGATTGTTATAGAAATTTAAAAAGTTTAATAGTAGTTAATCCTGATTATTCAATATATGAAAAATATTCAAATTTATTTTTTGATATCTTATCTCAATATTCTAGTAATATCGTAAAAATTTCAATTGATGAAGGTTATTTAGATGTAACAAATGAAACTCTAAATAATAATATTCATCCAGTAGAATATGCACAAATAATACAAAATAGAATTAAAAATGAAATAGGGTTAGAATGTTCTATAGGAATTGCACCTACTTTATTTTTAGCAAAAATGGCTAGTGATTTAAAAAAACCTATGGGTATAACAGTATTAAGAAAAAGAGATTGCATAAAAGTTTTAGGGGGATTAAAAGTAGATGAAATTTATGGTGTAGGTAAGAAGACAAGTGAAAAATTACATTTTTTAAATATCAATACTATTAATGATTTTCTTAATGAAGAGAATAAATATTTAATTACTAAAATAATGAGTGAAGAAATATATGACTCGTTCATCGAAAAACTAAAAGGTAACTCTTCGAATATAGTTGAACAAAGAGCCTTTAAAACAAAGTCAATTTCTCATTCTCAAACATATGATTATCCTTTAGATAATTTTGAAGATATTTTAGAACAATTATTTCTTCAAGCAAAAGAATTAGTAAACCAATTAGAAATGTTAAATTATCGTACTAAAACAATTACAATAACATTAAGAGATGTAAGCTTTAAAACTATTACTAGATCTGTAACAATTGATTTTACTGATGAATTTAATATAATAAATACTGAAATAGAAAATTTATTAGAAATGAATTACAAAAATCAAAGATTTAGATTAGTTGGTGTAACTTTAGGAAATTTAAAAACATTAGAAGAATCAATTAAAATAACTTTATTTAATGTATATGATGTTTATAAATAGTATTTATATGATTAATAGTCTCATCAACTAGATATTCAGGAGTAGAAGCACCACTAGTTATTTTAATATTATTATATTTTTCTAAGTTAGGTAATTCTAAATAATTAGTTATTAAATAACTATCACACTTTGTTTTAGCAATGTTATATAATTCATTAGTATTAGAACTTTTCTTATCCCCTATTACAATTATACAATCAGCACTACAATCTAATACAGCTTGTTGTCTTCTTGTTGTAGCAAGACAAATTTTATTATCTATTATTACATTTGTAAAATTATTTTCAATATAACTATATATCTCTTTTAATTTAAGTAGTGATAAAGTTGTTTGATTAGTTATATAGTAATTTATATTTTTATCTAAATTATAAACATCGTTAATATCGTTAATTAAAATTATATTAGGACTTATTGATAAAATAGCTTCACATTCAGGATGATTTTTAACACCTATGTATAAAATAGTAGAAGTATTTAAATGCTTTTTAATATTATCTTTTACTACATTAACTTTTTTACAAGTAGTATCAACAACATTTAATTGTTTTGATTTTGCCATATTAATAATTGCCTCATCAGTACCATGAGCAGTAAAAATAACAGTACCATTATTTATTTCATTAATAGCATCTATTTTAGAATTTGTTTTAATAATAATACCTTTTTTTTCTAAGTCATTACATACAATATCGTTATGTATTATTTTACCAATCATATATACATTTTCTTTATTTATATAATCATTAGCCATTTTTAAAGCATAAGTTACCCCACCACAATATCCGTGAGGTTCAATTTTATTAATTTTCATTTTAATCACCGATAATATTATAATTTATTTAGTTGTAAAAAGAAATAAAAAATGATAAAATAATATGAATATAAAGAGGTGAACTAAATGGTAAATTATCAATTTGAATTAAAGAAATATATAACAGCAGCTTTGAATGATTTAAAGTTCAAAGAATTAATGGAAATACAAAAAGAAATATTAAGAGAAAGTAAAAGTGATAGAAACATTATAGGTATGAGTAAGACAGGTTCAGGTAAGACTCATGCATTCTTAATACCTATCTTTAATGACTTAGATGAAGAAGATCAAAAATGTCAGGCGGTTATTGTTGCTCCTACTAATGAGTTAGCAAATCAAATATACAAAAAAGCCTCTCACTTAGCCTCTTTTTGCGATAAGACAATTAAAATTAAATGCTTTACAGCAACATCAGATATTAAAAGAGAAGTTGAAAAATTAAAATTAAATCACCCTCAAATCGTTATTGCTACACCAAATAAAATAAAAGAATTATCTATATCTTTTAATCAATTAAAAATTCATGATGCTAAATATTTTGTTATTGATGAGGCTGATATGGTAGCAGATAGTTTCTTAGAAGAAATATTAGAAATACAAGAAAAATTTAAACAAGCAAAAAAAATGTTATTCAGTGCAACTATAAGTGAACAAATAGAACCTGTAATAAAAAAATTCTTAAGTAATTCAGTTAAGATACAAATTGATAAAAAAGATGTATCTACATTAAAAATTTCTCATTACTTAATTCCTGTAAGAAATAGAGAAAAAGATGTTTTATTAAATAACATGTTAGAAATACTTAATCCTTATTTAGCTATCATCTTTGCTAATAAAAAAGAAACAGTAGAACAACTATATGCTAAAGTAAAATCTCAAGGATATAACGTAACAACTATTCATGGTAATTTAGCTCCTAGAGAAAGAAAAAGAATTATGAATGAAATAGCAACTTTAAAATATCAATATATTATAGCATCAGATATGGTAGCTAGAGGAATTGATATTGAAGGAGTTAGTCATATTATTAATTATGATTTACCAAAAGACTTTGAATTCTATATTCATCGTTCAGGAAGAACAGGAAGAATGTACTTTGATGGTATTTGTTATAGTTTATATGAAAAAGAAAATAATATTTATTTAAATAATCTTGAGAATAGAGGTATTACTTTTGATTATTTAGATATTAAAAATAAAGAGTTCGTTGAATATAAAGGTAGAAATGCACGTGCAAATAGAATAGCACCTGTTAAAAAAGAAATTATAACAGCGAAAAAAATGATTGCTAAACCTAAAAAAGTAACTCCTGGTTATAAAAAGAAAATGAATGAACAAGCTAATACAATAGCTAAAAAGATTTTAAAGAATGAAGGGAAGAAACGTAGATGATTATAGGAAGTCATGTTTCAATGAATGGAACTAATATGATGGTAGGTTCTGTATTAGAGGCTATTTCATATGGAGCAACTGCATTTATGATTTATACAGGTGCCCCACAAAATACAGCTAGAAAAGAGTTATCATTATTAAGAATTGATGAGGCTCATAAGTTAATGAGTGAAAATAATATAGACAAAAAAAATATTATTGTTCATGCACCATATATTGTTAATCCTGGTACATTTGAAGAAGAAAAAAGAGAGTTTGCTATTAGATTTTTAACTGAAGAAGTAAAAAGAACTCATGCTATGGGAAGTAAGATTTTAGTATTACACCCAGGGAATTCTTTGAAAAATGATATTAATGAAACTATAGTTAAAATTTCTGAAGTAATTAATACAATTAATAATAATACTAAAGATTTAGATGTAGTAATTGCATTAGAAACAATGAGTGGTAAAGGTACAGAAATCGGACGTAATTTTAATGAAGTTAAACAAATTATTGATTTAATTGAATGTAAAAATAGAATTGGTGTATGTTTAGATACTTGCCATATTTTTGATAGTGGTTATGATATTGTATCAAACTATAATAATGTAAAAGAAGAATTTAATAAAACAATTGGATTAAATTATTTAAAAGTTATTCATTTAAATGATTCTAAAAATATTTTAGGTTCAAAAAAAGATAGACATGAAAATTTAGGGAAAGGAAATATTGGATTAGAAACTTTATTAAAAGTTTGTTATGACGAAGATTTCAAAGAAATACCTAAAATACTAGAAACACCTTATATTGATGGAGTAGCACCTTATAAAGAAGAAATAGAAATTATAAAAAATAAAGGAGAATAATTATGAAAGATTATGTTATACTAACAGATTCTACAACTGATTTAACTAATGAATTTTGTACTACTAATAATATCGAAGTATTACCTTTAACTTTTTCATTAGATAATAAAGATTATAAAAACTATTTAGATGAAAGAGAATTAAAAATAAAAGACTTTTATGATGCTATGAGAAATGGAAAACAACCTATTACTGCTCAAGTTAATAGTGAAGAATTTATTGCATTTGCTGAACCTATATTAAAAAAAGGATTAGATATTTTATATGTATGTTTCTCAAGTGCTTTATCAGGTACATTTAATTCAGCTAGATTAGGTATTGAAGAGTTAAAAGAAAAATATCCTGATGCTAATATTAAAATTATTGATTCTAAACTAGCTTCAATGGGTGAAGGATTACTTGTTTATTATACTAATAAATTTAAACAAGAAGGATTATCTTTAGAAGAAAATTTTAATAAAACAGAAGAAATGAAAACAAAAATATGTGCTTGGTTTACTGTAAGTGATATTGAAACATTAAGACGTGGTGGTAGAGTTTCTAATGTAGCTGCATTTGTTGCTAAAACATTAAAAATTAAACCTATATTACATGTTGATGAAGAAGGTAGATTAGTTGCTAGAACGAAAAAGATTGGTAGAAAACATTCATTAATTGCTTTAATAGATGAAATGGAAAAAAGAGTTATTTCAGAAGAATGTGAAATGATTTATATTTCTCATGGAGATTGTTTAGAAGAAGCTAACTTCGTTAAATCTTTAATAGAAGAAAGATTTGGATTAACAAATTTTACAATTAATAACATAGGACCTGTAATAGGTTCACATATGGGACCAGATGGAATAGCTATATTCTTTGTTGGGAAAGAAAAATAAACAAGAAGAAATTCTTGTTTTTTCTTTTTTAAAATAACTTCCATTTCAACTATTTGTATATTGTTTGACTATTTCAGTAAACAATAGTATTATATTAGTAAGCGTATGCTTACTAATATGGAGGTGAGATTATGAACGATATAACATTAGCTTTTATGATGACACTTGTAGCAGGATTATGTACAGGGTTAGGAAGTGTTATTGCATTTTTCTCAAAAAAGGATAATAAAGTATTTCTTTCTGTCAGTTTAGGATTTTCAGCTGGAGTGATGATATATGTTTCTATGATAGAAATATTTCAAAAAGCGCAACAATCTTTAATCTCAGATTTAGGAGAAAAAACAGGTGCAATTATAACTGTAGTGTCATTTTTTGGTGGTATGCTATTAATTGGATTAATAGATAAATTAATACCTAAAGGTAAGAATCCACATGAATTTAATAAAGTTGAAGAATCAATTACTCCAATAGAAGATAAGAGTAAACTAATGAGAATGGGGTTATTTACAGCCTTAGCTCTAGCTATACATAACTTTCCTGAAGGTTTAGCTACATTTGTGTCAGTATTACAAGATCCCGTGTTAGCAATACCAATAGTTGTTGCAATAGCACTACATAATATTCCAGAAGGAATAGCTGTATCAGTGCCTATTTACCATGCAACTGGTTCTAAAAAGAAAGCATTCTTTTACTCATTTATATCAGGATTAACTGAACCATTAGGAGCTTTAATTGGATGGTTGATTTTAATGCCTATAATGAGTGATACTGTATTTGGTATAATATTTGCTATGGTAGCAGGGATAATGGTATTTATCTCATTAGATGAGTTGTTACCTTGTGCTAAAGAATATGGTAAGCATCATCATGCTATTTATGGATTAGTATTAGGAATGATTGTAATGGCTGTAAGTTTGTTATTATTTATTTAATATAACTAAATTAATTTAAAGGAGTTGTAAATAATGAATTTCATTGAGTTTTTTGGAACTATTGTTAAACCTAAACAAACAAAAGGAAAAGGTTTATGGGTACCGTGCGATAATTTAGAAATAGAAAATAATATATTTGCTATAAAAGATAAAGATGTTAATATGTTTTTAATAAAAAGTGATAATGGATATATAGCTATTGATAGTGGCTATAAAAATAGTATTAATGTAAAAAAAGGTTTTGAAACATTAAATATTAACCCTGAGAAAGTGCATACAGTTTTATTAACACATGTTGATTTAGATCACGCAGGAGGTGTTGATTCTAATAGTTATAAAATATTTCCAAATGCTAAAATATATTTATCAGAAGAAGAATCTAAATACCTTAACCGTAAACTTTTTCGTAAAAAAATATTAGGTGTTAATCTATCTTCACCTATTTCAATACATAAAGGTTATACATTACTAGAAGATAATCAATCATTTAATATTGATGGTGTGGATATAACATCTATTTTCACTCCTGGTCATACTTTAGGACATACAAGTTATCTTATTAACGAAAAAAAATTGTTCGTTGGAGATACATTAATTATCGGAGATAAAGGAGGATTTTGTTTTATGGATTTTTGGAACATAAATTCTAATTTAAATATTAAATCTCTTCATAAGCAATATAGTTTGTGTAAAGAAAAAAATGTTGATTTAATTATTACGTCTCATTCTGGTATAACTTCAGATATTGATTTTGCTTTTAACAATATAGATAAAATGCCTAATTGGAAAAAGAAAGATTTTGTATTTAGAAAAGATGCAGAATATAATCCATATATTTAAATTTATAAAAATAAAGGAGTACTCTTTCGAGCACTCCTTTTATTCGTTTATTAAATTCATATATTTAATAAAATCATCATATTTATCTACTTGTGAATATAAATCAAAATAATAAACTTGATCCATATAACGCATTTTTTCTATTAATACGTTAGCTCTTGGATTTAAGTCATATTTAATATAATTTTCTAATTCATTTGCTTTAGCAGCTTCATCAGTTTGTTCTGAATAGAAGAAAGAAATGTTATTTAAATTTTTAAAATAAATTTTATCATTAAAGAAAACATCATAACTTCTTGAATATGATAATGATTCAGTACTACTAAAAATATTATTACCAAAATACATATTAGAATAATATCTTACTCCTAGAATATCTAGAAGTGTTGGGACGATATCAGAACCATTAGTAAATTTAGATATTACACGAGTATCATTATTATTATCAATTGCTGAAACAAGTTTAGTATCATAAATCATAGCAGGTACACGATATAACTCTAAGTAGTTTTTACCGTTTTCTAAACTATCTTTTGGTGCATAAATATCTTTAATATAAGAAGATAAACCTTGATAATAAGCATAGTGATCAGAGAAGAAGACAATTGTTGTTGTTTCTAATAAATTATTCTCTTCTAAGTAATCAAACATAATACCAATCATTTTATCTAAATCTAATGCAGTAGCTAAATATGTTATAAATGAAGCTTCATTACTAGTAGGTAGTATAGTAGGATCATCAATATCAATTCCAAACTCTCTAAGTCTGTCATAATATCCTAGTTCTTCTAAATTTTGTCTTTTATCAAATCTTCCATGCATTGTAATAGTTAAAGCGTAATTATAAAATTTTTCACTTGTTGGGAACATCAATTCTTTACAAGCATCAAATAATTCACTATCTAAATTTCTTTCACTACCATCTATATAGTTAGTGAATTTATCAGGATATGTTTCAGCAATTTCTTCTGATGAATAATAGTGCGTAAAACCAACATCCTTATGAATAATATTTCTATTATAAAAAGTATTTGTACCATTATGGAAAGTATATTTGTAATTATAATCTTGCATGATTTCTAAAGTGTTTGCTAAAGAGAATGGAAAGTTATTTCCTACGTGATCATAATTGATATAAGTTTCTTTAGGGTAACTCCCCATCATTGTATACATCTCAGAAACATCTGTTTTCTCTTTTGCATGATAGTTATCTAAAATAACACTACCATCAAACATTTTATAAAAATTAGGGAATAAATCTCTAAGTTCTTCATCAGTTAATTTAAGTCCGTTAGGGTAGTTAACTTCATCACTAACAAAAGCAAACCATTCTAAAGTTTCACCTAATATAGTAATTACATTATTTCCCTCAGATACGCCAAAATATTGAGAAGGATTACTTGTTTGTTTATATATTTCTTTTTCAACTAAATCAGTAGATATTTGTTCTTTTTTATTATATAAAAGACCAGAATAAAGTTCGTTTATGAAGTTAGAAGTAATACCATATTGATTATATTTACTTGATTCAGTACCATATAACATTGATTCATAAATATCCTCTGAAGTACTTAAAATAGAGTTAGCTGTAATGTAGTTTGAAGATAAACCTATTATAAATAATAATGAAGCAACAACTAATTTTGTTTTAAAAATAAAAGGTTCTTTTACTTTTTTCTCAACTACTTTATTGTCCAGTCTATTTCCAAAAACATATAAAATACTAATACATAAAAAGAAGATAAATGAAGTAACAAAATCTAAAGGTATTTTTTCAATAATACCCATAGCATCATTTCTTAATTGAAACATTGAGTAGTCGAAGTGTTGCCCTGTCATTTCAAACATTATTATAAAAAAGAAGTTAAATGAACCTTGGACTGCAAGTATCAAAACAGTCGTTATAAAACGGGCTTTATCATTTTTAATTAAAAATAATATAGTATTAATTATTAATAGCAAAGATACCATATATCTTAAATCGAAAATTCTAAACTTTCCTTCTACTAAATAAGTTCCACACATTTCTATTAAGAAAAATAAAATAGTAAATATAATTATTGAGTAGTATTTTATAAAGTATTTTTTCATAGTTAACCTCCTTTACAGTAAATAAATTAGTAAAATTATAATATATGATTTAGGTACTGATTTATTTGTTAATAAATAAATGAAACCAAAATAAATATTAATTAATAAGTAAAAAATATTGAAATGATGAACTCCGAATATTAATTCAAATAAACCAAAAGTTAGTAATGCTATTATTCCACCGAATGGAATAAATTTAATTAAATTTTCTTTGTTGAAAGTAATACTTTTTTCAAAGAATAGTTGTGAGTAATGTATTATTAATGTAACTATAAATAATTTAGGTATACAAACAGCAATATTAATGAAATGCTCAATGATAGAACCACCTGTAGAGTTATCTTGTATATCAAAGAATATTTTAACTTCCCATCCTAAAGCAGCACTCATAATTACAATAGGTACTAAAGCAACAGCATAAAGAATTAATACTCTTTTTATAGAAAGAAGTTCTTTTTTTTGTGGTAGTTTAATTTTAAATATTTTAACAACTATTAATAATCCTATTACTAAATAAAAGAAACTTAATGACAATCTAAATATTTCATTGAATAAACCATAATTAATTGCATTATACAAAAAATGAAATACTCTTACTAAATTAGTAGAAATTAACAAGAAAAATAAACTTAAAGTAATATAAATATATTTAAGATTTTCTTTGTCAAATTTAAAATTCATAAAAATACCTCCTTTAGCAATAACTTTAATAATTATATCATATATAAAAATACTTTTGAATTAAAACAAGTCATTTATCATATAAAATTCATATAAATATACTGTTAATGTTAAATTATGTTATAAATAAAAAAAATAGGTCTAAATTGACCTATCTTTATCTTATTGTAGAACCACTATCTATTATATTTTTATTAAAAGAATGTTCATTTGAATAAGAACAAATTCTACAATTTCTCATTATAGTTGTACTATTAGGTATGTGAGCACTTTTTCCTATTACATTAATACCAGAAGATAAAACAGAAGGTATTTCATCATTAGGAGTGAAATTAGTACCAAAACCAATGATACAATTATCACCAATCATTACATCTTTATCAATTACTGTATTTTCTATAACGCAATTTTTACCAATTGTAACATTATTTAAAATAACACAATTTTTTAACATACATCCACTTTCTACTTTAACTCCAGGACTTAATACACAATTTTCTAATGTACCATCAATAATAGATCCATTTGATATTAAAGATCCGTTAACAGTAGCTTTAGCACCAAATTTAACAGGTGGTAAATCTTCACTTTTAGTATAAATTTTCCAGTTAGGTGAATATAAATCAAAAGAATGATTTAAAGTAGCTAATTCTAAATTTGTTTCTAGATATGATTCATAAGTACCTACGTCTTTCCAATAATCGCTAAAATCATGTGTATAAACATTGTTGTTTTTAATTAAACTAGGAATTATATGATTACCAAAATCTAATTCTTTAATATCAAAACTATTTAAAGAATTAAGTAATACATCTGTTTTAAATAAATAAATACCCATTGAAGCTTTATTAGAAGAAGGACATTCTGGTTTTTCTATAAAATCAGTAACTTTATTTGATTCGTCTGTTTGTAATATTCCGAATCTATGAGCCTCACTAAAATCAACCAATTTAGCAGCTATAGTTAAATCAGCATTATTTTTTTTGTGTTCTTCAATAAGTTTAGTATAATCCATTTTATAAATATGGTCTCCTGATAAAATTAAAACATATTCCGGATTATTTCTCTTTATAAATTCAATATTTTTCTTAACAGCATCAGCTGTCCCCTCATACCAATCATTGTGTGGTTGAAGAAGTGTGATAAAACTATCTCTACGATCTAAATCCCAGGGTTTACCAACTCCGATATGTTCGTTTAAAGATAATGGTAAATACTGAGTAAGAATACCAATTTGGTAAATACTAGAATTACAACAATTACTTAAAACAAAATCTATTATTCTAAACTTCCCAGCGAATGGCACTGCCGGTTTTGATCTTCTTTCAGATAATATATCTAATCTTGAGCCCCTACCACCTGCTAATATTAATGCTAATGTTTCCATAAATTCTATCCCCTTTTATATAAATTTAAATATTCATTACTACTATACTCAAAACTAAAATCTTGTTTCATTGCATTTTTTATAAGTGTATCCCAATCACTTGTATAAAAAGTTTGATGTGCAATATACATTACTTCTTTAAAATCATTTATATTGAAATTTTTAAAACTAAACCCAACACCACTTTTATCAAATTTATTGTATGGATGTACTGTATCTTTTAGTCCTCCTGTTTCTCTAACAAGAGGAAGAGTACCATATCGCATTGCAATTAACTGACTTAATCCACAAGGTTCGAATTTTGAAGGTACAAGTAATACATCACAACTAGAATAAACCTTCATAGCTAAAGAATCATTATAACCAATATATGATTTTACTCTATTTGGATATTTACAAGAATATTCTTTTAATTTATTTTCATAATAAGTATCCCCGCTACCCATTAAAAAGAAGTTCATATTAGTATTATTAATCAATTCATCTAAAGAGTCTATTATTAATTCAATTCCTTTTTGTTCACATAACCTAGAAACTAAACCACATAACATATTATTATTTAAATGATAATCACCACAAAACTTTTCTTTGTTATATTTTTTATTCCAAATAGAATTTATATCATATTGTTTATAAATATTTTTATCTGTTAAAGGATTAAACAAAGAAGTATCTATTCCATTTATAACACCAATGTAATTATCAATTTTATCTTTTAAAATATTTTCTAAATAGTAACTATACTCACAAGTTAAAGTTTCATCTCTATAAGTTTTAGAAACTGTAGTTACTACATTTGAACATACAATACCACTTTTCATAAAATTAATTTTATTATCAAATTCGATTGTATTATCATAAAAATAAAATAAATTAGATAACTCTTTATCAAAGATACCTTGATATTGAATGTTATGAATAGTAAATATACTTTTAAAATTATGTTTATATTTTTTTTCATTTAAAAAAGGTATTAAACCTGTATGCCAATCATTTAAATGTAACACATCAAACTCACCCATTAGATGTAGTGTTTCTAATAGTGCTATATTAAAAAAAGCAAACCTTTCCCCATCATTTAATCCATATATTTTATCATGATAGAAGTAGTCATTATTATCAATAAAAAAGTATGTAACATTATCTATTTGTTTTTTGAACAAACCACAATAAACTAGTCTATCTCCAAATGAAAAATATGTGTACCCAACGTATAAACAATCATTAAAATCCTTTATTTTTTTATAGTAAGGAATTACTACACTACAAGAAACTTTACTACTCAAAGTTTTCGGTAGGGTACCGATTACATCTGCTAATCCACCAGTCTTCATAAATGGTGTACACTCACTAGAAACAAATAAAATATTCATATAAAACACCCCCTGTTTGTGTTTTGATTATACAAATAAAATGTTTTATTAACAACGTTTTTTAGAAAAAATAGTATAACAAAAAAATACATTTTTTTTATTCAACATAACACGACAAATTTATACTTACTATTGTGTCAAAATATGGTATAATAAAAAAAGTAAAATGCAAAGGGAGTTATAAAATATGATTAAAAGTATAATATTAAAAAACAATATCGAAGAATGTTATAAAATCAGATTTAAAGTATTCATAGAAGAACAAAAATTTGATGAAGAAATTGAAATTGATGAATATGATAAAATTGCTAATCACATACTTGTTTTTAAGGATGATATCCCTGTTGCTACAGCTAGGTTTTTCGAAGTTAAAAATAGTTGGAAAATTGGAAGAGTATGTATTTTAAAAGAATATAGAAACTTAAAGTTAGGAAACTATTTAATGACTGAAATAGAAAAAGAAATAATTAAATTAGATGGACAAAAAATGGTGTTATCTTCGCAGTGGCAAACAATTGGTTTTTATGAAAAAAATGGATTTGTAAAAGTCGGAGAAGAGTATTTAGAAGAAGGATGTAGACATCAAAAAATGGAGAAGGTGTTACAGTGAAGTTAAAAAAGAATTTATTTCAAATAGCATTACCTATATTTATTGAATTGTTATTCTTTACGTTGTTAGGTACTGTTGATACATTAATGTTAAATGCTTATAGTGAAGATGCGGTTAGTGCTGTTGTAAATGCAAATAGTATAATAAATTTGTTTACAGTATTGTTAACAGTAGTTGTTACTGGTATGGTTGTTGTATTAACTAAAGTTTTAGGTGCAAAACAAAAAGAATTAGAAAGTAAAGTAGTTGGTTCTGGATTAATATTTAATATAGGATTAGGCGCTGTTATTGCTGTAATATTATTTTTCTTTGGTGGGATAATATTAAATGTAATGAAAACTGATAGTGCTGTTGTTGGGAATGCATCAACATATATAAAAGTAATAGCATTTGGATTTATAGGTTTAGGGACATCACAAGCATGTGGGGCTATTTTTAGAAGTTATGGAAAACCTTTAGTAATAATGGGCGTTGCAGTTTTATCTAATATAATAAATGTAATAATAAACTTTTTATTAATATTTGGTATGTTTGGATTACCTGAATTAGGTACAACAGGAGCTGCTATAGGAACATTAACAAGTAATTTAATTGCAGCAGTATTAGCTGTTGTATTATTGTATTTTGTTTTAGGGTAGCATCCTTTTAATCTTAAATTTTCAAAAGAACAACTTTCTAATATATTTAAAATTGGGATACCTTCAGCATTTGAATATTTCTTATTTAACTTTTCTCAATTTATATTAATGATATTTGTTAATATGATTTTAATTGAAGGTACAGCAGGTTTAGCAGCAGTTGCTAGAGCATATGTTGTTTTGATACTTAATTATGTAATGTTATTTAGTTTATCAATAGCTAATTCAAATCAAATAATAGCAGGATATTATGTTGGAGAAGGTAACTATGAAGAAGCAAAAGCATTTACATTAAGAAATTATAAATATTTATTAGTTACAGTAATAGTTATTGTAATCATATTAAATATATTTTGGAGACAAATCATTGGACTTCTAACAGATGATATAAGAATAATAGAAGCATTAAGAGGTGTATTCTTAGTTGCGATGTTCTATGAGGTAGGGAGAAGTTTAAATATTATGTTTATTGCTGCACTTCGTACTGTAAATGACATAATTTTCCCTGTTGTTATGGGTATAATATCGATGTATGGTTTAGGGGTATTATTTGGTTATTTACTTGGAGTTCACTTCGGATTAGGTGTTTTAGGTATAATGATAGGCCAAGCGATGGACGAATGTTTTAGAGGTACCTTTATGTTTTTTAGATTTAAAAATAAAGACTTTGATCTATTAAGAAGAAATAATATTGAAAACACTTAGATTTCATTTAAAAAATTATTGTTATTAAAGAAATATTGTGTTATAATATCATAGAAAGAAATAAAAATTTTCTTTGAAAGGAATTTGATTATGTATAACAAGAAAAAACAAAAAGCAAAATTTAAATTAAGAGTAGAATTAATTGCGATTATTTTAGTCGTAGCAGTAATGATTGGATTATCATTTGGGTTAAGATTACCTAATGCTAGTACAAAATTATCAAATGCTTATTTAGAAGCTGGTGGATCTTTAGATTCATCTCATATCTATGTTGAAAAGAATTATGATAAATTAGTTAGTTATATTGAAAGTGCTGAAGGATTAGTATATGTGTTCTTTGGTTCACCTGAGGATGCTAGTTGTGTTACTGAAATTTCAACAGTTAACTCAAGAGCAAGTTATTGGGATGTTGAAGAAGTTATTTATTTTGATGCATCATTTGCATTAGTTGAACATGAAGAAGGTTCAGATAAAGCTTTAGAATTAGAAGCTGAAATTAAAGCAATGGAAGAAAAATTAGGAGTTTCATTAGATTTCAAACCTGGATTATTTGTGTTTGAAAATAGTGAAGTTGTCTTTGACTCTAACGATTTTTTAAATGATGATGAAGATGCTCCAGCAATGACTTTAACTTGGTCACAAATTTCTGATAGAGCATTCTGTATAAATTTACCAGAATTTGATGCTGAATAATTAGCATTCAAAAATATTAATAGATGCCTAAAAGCATCTATTTTTTATTGAAAAAGGAGAATAATATGTTACAAATATTAAAAGATAATATAAAATTAGAATTAGAAAATCATTATAAAAATGATATTGTTATAACTGTTGAACAACCTAAAAATTTAGATTTAGGAGATATTTGTGTTCCTGTGTTTAATATTGTTAAAACTTTAAAATTACCTTTACCTCAAGTTGTTGAGGAAGTAAAAAAAATCTTATTAGAAAAATTTGATATAATAAAAGAAATTACACCTACAGGTGGATTTTTAAACATTATGGTACATAAAGGTACATTAGCACTAGATATTCAATTAAAAACTTTAAAAGAAGAAAATGTTGGAGCGAGTTTAGAGGGTAAAGATAAAACAGTTGTACTAGATTATTCTAGTCCTAATATCGCTAAAAGTTTTTCTATTGGTCATTTAAGAAGTACAATGATTGGTAATTCTTTAAAGAAAATATATCAAAAATGTGGATATAAAATAGTTTCTATAAATTATTTAGGGGACTGGGGTACTCAATTTGGTAAAATGATTGTTGCTTATAAATTATGGGGAGATAAAAAAGTAATTGAAAAAGATCCTATTAATGAACTTGGAAAATTATATGTTAAATTCCATAAAGAAGCTGAAGAAAATAAATCTTTAGAAGACGATGCTAGAACTGCTTTCAGAAAATTAGAACAATATGATAAAGAATATTTAGATTTATGGAAATGGATTAAAGATGAATCTTTAAAAGAATCAGAAGAAATTTATAAATTATTAGATATTAACTTTGACTCTTATAATGGAGAAGCTTATTACAACGATAAAATGGATGGTGTAGTAACTGAACTTGAAAAAGATAATTTATTAAAAGAAGATCAAGGTGCTATGATTGTTGATTTAGGGGAAGATATTCCACCAGCATTAATCAAAAGAAAAGATGGTGGTAGTTTATATATCACTAGAGATTTAGCAGCAATATTTGATAGATATAATACTTATAATTTTGTTAAATGTTTATATGTTGTTGGTAATGAACAAAAATTACACTTTACACAGTTAAAAAGATTATTAAATAAAATAGAAAAACCTTTTGCTGAAGATATAACACATGTTAACTTTGGATTAATATTAAAAAATGGTAAAAAAATGTCTACTAGAGATGGTGGAGTTGTTAAATTACAAGATGTATTAGATTTAGCTATTAACCAAGCATTAAAACAAATATCAGAGAAAAACCCTAATTTAGAAAACAAAGAAGAAGTTGCTAAGAATGTTGGGATAGGTGCTGTAGTATTTAATGACTTAAAAAATCATAGAACATTAAATTATGAATTTGATATGGAAAAAATGTTAAAATTTGAAGGTCAAACAGGTCCTTACTTACAATATACAGTAGTTAGAATTAAATCAATTTTAGATACATATAAATTTAATGAAAATAAAGTTAAAAAAGAATTATTTGAATTACCTCATTACTTTGAATTAGCAAGAGCAATTGGTGAATATCAAGGTGTTATTGAAAAAGCTTGTAGTGAAGATGCTCCTAGTGTTATAGCTAAATATTTATTAACATTAGCACAATTATTTAATAAGTTCTATTCATTAGAAAAATTAATAGTAGATGATGAAGAAGTTAAAAATACTAATTTCTTATTAGCTAATAATGTTAAAAAAGTTATATCTGATGGTTTAGAAATATTAGGTATTAAAACAGTAGAAAAAATGTAATAAAATAAACACTAAGATACTAATTCTTAGTGTTTTTGTTTTTAATGTGAAAAATATTTTATAAGTATTGTATTATATTTGTTGCTATATTATAATCAAATTAATTAATGGAGGTGAAAGTATGAAAAAAGGATTAGCGTTATGTGGTGGAGGATCTTTAGGTGTTTATGAATTAGGTGCATGGGAAGCATTTAGAGAATTAGGAATGGACTTTGATATATTAACAGGTACATCAATAGGAGCATTAAACTCTGCATTATATGTACAACAAGACTTTAATAAAGCATCAGAGTTATGGAAAAGTATGAATATGGAAAAAGTAATGAATAAAGCTTTTGATATCGCTGAGTTTAATTTAAAATCAATTATTAAACATGAAGATTTCAAAACTTTCCTAGCATCTTACGTAAAAGGATTTGGTGGGGATATTAAACCTTTTAAAGCCTTAATCTCTGAGTATTTAGATTGTGATAAAATTAGAAATAGTAATAAAACTTTTGGTGTAGTTGTAACAACTTTTCCTAAAGGTAAGAAAAAAGAAATAGTTATAAATGATTTAAGTGATGAAAATATGTATAATTACATATTAGCAACAGCTTCATGTTTCCCTGTTTTTCCTACTTGTAAAATAGATGGTAAACAGTACATAGATGGTGGTTATGTTGATAATCTACCTATTAATTTTAATTTTGATTTAGGAGCAGATAAAGTAGTTGCTGTAGACTTAAAACCAATACTTACTCATAAAGAATATTCTAACCATCCTAACGTTGAATATATTTATCCTAAATGGGATTTAGGTTCTTTTTTATACTTTGATCCTAATCACTTAGAAAGAAACAAAATGCTTGGATATTTTGATGTTTTAAAGCATTATAATAAATATGATGGATTTAGATATACATTTAATAAGACTAAATCACTAAATAAATTATCAAATAAATTATTAAAAGAATTAACTGAAGATTTGATTTACTTTCAAAATAACAAAAAGAAAAGTTATATTAAAAAAGAAGGATGTTCAAATGTATTTGATTATTTAAATTTACATATAAAAGGTAAACCAACAAGTTATGATTACTTTTTGAAGTGTATAGAAGAAGTTGCATTTACCGCAAATGTATCTCCTAAAAAAGTTTATGATATTGAAGAATTTATAGAAATTGTATTAATTGAAATAGAGAAAAATAAAGATTATACAGTTGGGGAGAAATATGTATTATTAGAAAATGATGCAAAAAGAAGAGAGTTTATTAAAGATATAGATAAAAAAACTTTTACTAACTTTTTAAGAAGTGTTAAATTAGATTATAATTTTAGAATGTTATTATTACAAAGTAATGTAGAGTTATATTTATCTTTAGTAATAATTACTTTATTAAAGAAAAACAAATAACTACAAATAAATCTCTTATATTTTGTTATATATAAATATAGGAGTGATATTATGAAAAAGTTTATTTTAATTATGTTTAGTTTAATGTTATTAAGTGGTTGTACTGTGTATAGAAATTATTACACAAACTATACCTTAATAACAGATGAAGCAAAAACAAAATATTTATATACTGAACAAATTGACTTAACAAATGTTTATTTACTAGGTGAAGATGATTCAAAAGTATATGTTACAAGTGATATGATATCAGGATTTAACAGCAGAGTTATAGGTGAACAAACGCTTGAAATTACATACAATGAAATGATATTTTATTTTGAAATTGTAGTAGCTTATAACTATAAATAAAAGATAATGTATATAGATAAAGTCTATATACATTTATTTTTTTGTAATAATATGGTATAATATTAATTGCATTGTAGAAATATTAACGTAAAATTATTATTAATATAGTGTGATTTCATAAGTGAAAAAAGAAGAATAATCCTGTGAAAATAATTTGATATACAAACAAATAATACCATAACTAAGGGATTAATTAATTAAAGTTAAAAGAAAGTGGTGATTGAATGTCGATTCAAATAATTATTAGAAATAAAGATTTATTTAAAAAGAAAATAGATTTCAATCAAATGATATCATCATTAAAATTAGATTATGGTGCGTATGATGATTTTTCAGTTTTAGAACATAAAAAGTTTTATCAAACTAATCAATGTATATTATTCAATCCTAAAAGAATTGGATTAGGTATTTTCTTTGATGGCAATAAAATGAATAAAGGTTTTATAACAATTGTACTTCAAACTTTTTCAACATTAAATGAAATCGAATGTTTATATGATATTGTAAAATATATAAGTGAACATTACAAAAAAATGGATATGTATGTAAATGAAGAGTACATTACATATGGAGTATTTTTAAGTCTTAAAGAGAAAATACAAAAGATTGCTCTAGATAATTTAACATTAGGTTGTAAAAGGACAATAGATTACTTATATGATCTTAGAATGGCTTTTAATCCTATTACATTATCAGAGGAAATAAGGGAGAAATTTGGATATTCAAATAATCTAGAAGAATTTGAAGAGTATATCCATAATAAACAAAAAGATAAGATTTATTATGCTGCACCAAAACTGAAAGAAAATATTGCTTATTATACATTAAAAGAAAATTGTATTAGTATTTTTCCGTTAAATGGAAATGATTATTATAATGATAATGAAGCATCCCATGTTTTTATTCAGTTTGAAGGATTAGAAGAAAAATATAGTTATAAAAAATTTATAAATATATTTAAAAGCAATGAAAAATATGATGATAATCATATCTACATTAAAGAAATGGGACAAATAGAAATAAATAATATAATAAATAAATTAAAGGAGAATTAATATGAAAGTAAAAGGTAGAGGATACGATATAGATGCTTCAGGATTAAGCATTTTATCAGCAGGGCATGTTTTAAGTTTTATGAAAGTTAAGTGGGATGATGTTTTATATATCA
>JAWXUE010000022.1:0-19450 GCA_044432925.1 bacterium
GAGATTAAGTTCTCTAGTTTTTTATTTGTATAACAAAAATAAATATGATATAATTAAATGCTACATATTATAACATATATAGGAGGATTTATTATGAAAAAAATAATTTTAATACTAAGTACTATAATACTTTCAATAAGTATAACAGGTTGTAGTACAAAAGAAGATAAGGAGTATACTAATTTAGAATATTCTACTAATCAAAATAATGAATATCAAAAAATAATTGTAAATAGTTTAGTTGAAACTTCAAGACAAGAAGAAGTTTTAAGTGATCCTACTATTAATACTAACTATGATATTCCTACTTATACAACACCGATTTCAACAACAAGTCATAAAACTGCTATTCTTAATGAGAATAACACTATTTTTAATTATGATAAGTTAGATGAGTCTGGAATATATCATTTAGAAAGTGCTCGTACAAGTGTAGAATTATATAAATTTAGAGGAAGTGATACTCAATTAGCTTCATCTTTATTAGATGACACAGCAGTATCTAAAAAAATGACTATAAGAAATAGTATTTATCCTGTTTCTCAAAGTGGTGTAACAAATATCCCTGTTAATATGACTGGGTTATATGCACCTGCTGGGGAGGTAGTAAAAGTTGTTATTTCTGAGGAATTAGCTGCATTAAACCCAATTATTTATATTGGTGCTACTTCAATAAATGGAGAAGTAAATAATATTTCTGATGCTGATACTTATACAAGAATGCCTCAAAGAGTAAAACAATTAACATTAACTGATACAGTTAATTACATAGGTAGTCCTTTAGGTGGTCAAATTTATATTCAAGTTGATTCAGAAGAGTACAATGTAGAAATTACAGGTGCTGTTGAATATATGCATTATATTTATAATACAACTTCAAGAGATGAATTAGAAAGATTATATTCATCAACTGCTCCTATGATTGACATTGAAGTACCAGAACAAATAAGAATTAATATGCCTAGATATGAGTTAACTCAAAGAGAAACTGAAATTTTTAATGAATTAACTTTAAATTTAGAAGATTTTAATGAATCAGAATATAAAGAAAAAGCAAAACAACAAGTAATTGATGAAATTATTGAAGTAGCTAATTACTGGAAAGTTGTATCAGAAGTTAGTGCTTATTTATGTCCTGAGGATTTATATAGAACAAATGAAGTTACAATCTTTTTTGATAGTCATGTTGTATCTTCATATTCTGAGGTAGGAAAAAACTTTTCTACTTTTGAAATTGAAAAAGGTAGAACTTTCTTAAATAAACAAGAAGATAAAATAACAGAAGTTACTGCATTTAATAAACATTTTTGGAATAATGATATTTTCTTAGAAAATGGAAGTAATAATACAACTGCTAATGTATTAACAATGTTATCTTGCATGTTATATGATACATATGGAGCTTATAGAACATATGAATATGATAATCATTTATATAGTTCAGCAGGAAATGTTCTAAATGTATTAAATAATTCAAATAGTGGTGAGCTTTATACAACAGCTAAATATGCTACATTAATTCAAAGTTTTGGAGTACATACTTTTATTGAAGCTGTAACAACAGAAGTTGCTGCTGAAAATGTTTATGATAAATTATTTGTACAATTTTCTTCAGTAACAAAATTAAATATGCAATATTATTTTGAAGATGTATTAGGTGTTACTTTAACAGATAGTTATATTCAAGATATAAAAGCAAAAAATTATTCAATGTATATTCCTATTGCTTCAAACTTACAAATAGGACAAGTAATAGATGGTAAAAATATTTATTTAAATCAAGCATATGAAATGTATTCTTTTGAAGAAATAAATATTAATGAAAGTTTAGTTGTACCAAAAGGTATGCAAGTAAAAGTAAATTCTGTAACAAATGTTAGTGGTAATTTAGTTCAAAGAAATGGTATATATTATTATTCTACAGATTTAGAAGAAGTAGATGAATTTAATGTATCAGCTACAGTTTATAACGATGATTATTCTTATACAGTTAATTTAATATTTGGTACATGTGTTCAATACTCAAATCAAATATTTACTAATTCTACAACTACTTTATATAGTAATGTTGAAAATACTTCATTAGATGAAATTAACTATAATGATTTAAGTGTTATTAAATCGTTTCCCCTAGCAAATTCATCACTTCAATATAGTGTTGATACAGGTTATAATGGGGTTTTTGTTACTTATGCTGAGCTTTATTTTCCTACATCAAAAGATTATACATTAGTAACACGTGGATTAGGTGATATGAAAATTTCTATCGGAGATTCATTTAATAACTTAGAAGAAGTAATTAGATTTAAGCAAGAAGAAACTGTTTCTTCTTATGATAAAACAAATGAAGAAACTACTCATACAATTAGTGTAAATGCATATGAAAAAGTATGCATTAAAATAGAAATTAGTTCTGTTGCTTTTAATACATACGAAAGAAGTGAATTTTATTTAGGTTATGTTAATGGTACATCTGTTACTGATATTCCTTCTGATTGGTGGTATGGACAATATTCATTCGCTCCCACTGTTGCTTCACCTACTGCTACAGTATATTCAACCAATATCTCGAATCTAGATGAATTAAATGAAAGTGAACTTACTTTTGTAAAAACTTTTACTTCTGAGGTCCCAGCGTTTGGTAATAATCAATCTAATGGATATTATCTTTTTGAGGGATTTATAGTATTACCAGAAACTAAGGAATATACTTTTACATTAGGTGGACGTGGAGATATTAAAGTAAGTTTAGGTACTTCAAGTAATGATGCAAAAGAAGTAGTTAGATTTGATAGTTTATCTACTGCATCAGGTTATGATATCACAGATGAATCACGTAGTTTTAAAATAAATTCTATTGCTAATGAAAAAACTTATATAAAAGTAGAAATTTTCGATCCACAACGTGGTGAGTTTTCATTAGGTTATATAGATGATAATAATGTAATAAATTTAACAAGTGATTATTGGTATGGTAGTTATACTGTACCAAAAGAAGCTATTCATTACACTTATAGTGCTTATAATACAGAATCATTTTATTCAACAACAGGTACAATTTCATCTTATACAAGTATAGATGAGAACTTAAATATTATTTATCAAACAGGTAAATTAGATGATAAATTTTTAACTACACCTAATAGTGATTCACAAAGTATGGATCCAGGTTCTATTGTTATTTATAAATATGATAAAGAAGTAACTGCTAATTATTTTTCATTAATATCATCTAATGATGGAGAAGGAATATTATCTTTCTTTGAAATATATGTTAGTGATAATGGAGTTGATTGGACAGAAGCATTTAATGGTTTATGTGATTATGAAAGTACATGTGCTTTATCATTAAAATCTACATTCTCATTTAAATATGTAAAATTAGTATTCTTATCACAATATAGTGGTAATTATATTAATATTTGTAATTTTGAATTTCAATTAAGAAGTGAGGATTTAACTGTAATAGATTGTCCTAATAACTTATCTTATATAGGAAATACAAATGTTGTTACTAGCGCAGCAAACTTAAATAACAATATCGTTGAATTTGATAATAAAATTAAATTTAGTGTTACAGGTTCTACTATATTATTATTCTCTAATACATCATCAAAATATGGTGAGGTTGAAATAAAAGTTAATGGTGTTACATATAACGTAGATTTAAGTGGTGGTAATGTAAATTCAAAACAAATATTATCACTAATAGATTTAGAATATGGTACATATGAAATTGAAATAACAGCAACAAATGGCTTAGGAAATATAGATTATATAGCTGTAAAATAAGAAAAGGAGATAAGACTTATGAATAAAAAAATACTTAAAATTGTTTTACCAATAATATCTGTTTTATTAATCACATGTGTTGTTTTCTTTGTAACAATAGGAACAAAAGATAATGTTTTAAGTGATTCAGACTTAGGTGGTTATTATGACGATTTATATGGTGGGGTAACTGAGTCATTAGATGATTTAACAGATGAAGAGTTAAAACAATATTATGAAAATTTATATGGTGAAGGTGATCAAGATTTAACTGAACATGAAAATTCATCATCTAGCGGTACACAATATACATTTGATTACGAAGATAATACTTATATAGAATATGTTGCTTTAAATAAAAGTAAAGCTTATATGGTTTATGATAGTAGTTCTAAATTATCTTATAAAGAAGATCATCAAGGAAATCAAATTTCTTTATTAACAGAAGCTGGTGAAACTAAATTTACAAATGGTATAGCATCTAATGGTGGGGCAGCATGTTTTACTTATACTGATATTAAAGAACAAGGATATGATGAATTTAGTTCTTATATTGGTGCTCACTCTTTAGCAAGAATAACATCTTCAACATCTACATCTTTTAATGTAAGATTTATGTGTGATGGTGAAACTGTTTATACAACACAAACTTTTAATAAAGATAGTTTAGCTGAATATGTACAAATAGATTTAACAGGTGTAAAAGTATTTCAAATGTTTATTGAAACACAAGGTTCAGGTAATGGAGATTATATAGGTTTAGGAGACCCTAAATTTACTAAAGAAGAAGCTAAAGCTTATTTAAATGTTTTTGATTTAGAATTTAACTTACCAAATCAAGTAATCCCAGAAAATATTTTAGAATACGCAACAGCAAAAGATATTGATGGTAATGATATAAGTGATGATATTACTTATGAAACTGATTATGTTAAAGGACAAACAGGAGAATATTATATTACTTATAGTATTAAACAAACTGTTTTAGGTGAAGAAGTTGAAAGAAGAGATACTGTTAAACTTACAGTAGATAACATTGATTACTCTCAAACTTGGACATTAGAAGATTTCAAAAAACCTTATGCAAATTATATGTATCAAGGAAGACAAGGTTATCCTGAACAAAAGAAAAGATTATTTGATATTTGTGTTAACTTAGGATTAGATTACGATGAAGATCTTTGGAGAGAAC
The DNA here is from genome assembly GCA_044432925.1 of bacterium. Taxonomy (GTDB): domain Bacteria; phylum Bacillota_I; class Bacilli_A; order Acholeplasmatales; family Anaeroplasmataceae; genus JAWXUE01. Next base: position 4,964 of record JAWXUE010000022.1, read on the forward strand.
AATATCGTGCTGCTTATGGTACAACATATCATTATAGAGATGTTAATTTATATGATAATCAAGTTTATTTAAGTAAGGGAGATGTTAATAACATTATGACAGGAGTTTCTGAATCAGAACCTCGTACATTTATGTTATTTAACATGGATATATTTATTTATTACTCAACAGATACAACAACAGGTTTAATAAAAACTTGGGGTTTATTCTGTCAAAACTTAACTACACAACAATATGAAGATAGAGTAGAACAAATATTATCAAACTCAGAAACATTTTTATCAGCAGCAAAAGATGATATGACTTATGCTCAAAAATGGAAATATGTAACTGATGCTTATAATAGTAAAGTAACTTATACTGATGGAGCAAACTTATATAATTCAATGGGAATACTAAAAGCTAAATGTAATGGTAATTCAATGGGATTAGTTTTCTTAGCACAAAGATTAAATATGAAAAGTATTTATGCAAGTGGTGGTACATACGCTGGGTATCATGCATGGAGTTATCAAAAGTTACCTGATGATAATGTATGGTATTTAACAGATAAACTTTGGTATACAACACTTGGTACTGTAGAAGGATATACATCAAGTCACTCTGTTAGTAAAAATAGAGGGTATACTTTCCCTGAGGTATCAGATAAAGCATATGCATCATCTAATTATACTTACCCTTCAATATGGATGGGATTTAACAATAATTCATTTGTTATTGATTCAGGAGAATCAATTGATATTGAAGGTAATATTAATAACAAACAAATAGATGGAATTTTTTCTGATATTTTAACAAAAGCTATCATTTCATTTGATATAAAAGATGAATTTGGTAATAGTGTAGGTACAGATACTTCTGTTTTATCAGGAGGTAATTATACTATTGAATATATTCTAAATTATAAAAATGATTTATATGATATGAATAGAACATATAATATACCTTTATTAATTGTTAGTAATAAAGAAGATTATAATACAGATAATTTTGTAAATGGTAGTAATCATACATATAAGGCGGACGCTGGAGTGTATAATGGTTCAACAGAAGAACGTTACGCTGGATATAATATTAATAACGCTGGATATATAACTATTGCTAATGATAATTATGATACTATTTCATTAAAATTTTCTGCTACTGAAGCTGTAAGAAATGATTCTTATGCAACAGCTAACTGTAGAATTTCTTTATCAGTTTATTTTGATGGAGTATTACAAACTACAACTGCTACTATAAGTGCTTATAGTACTTATATTCAATTAGATTTATATATACCTGAGGGTGTAAGTGAAATTAAACTTAAAGTTAATGCTGTAAGTAATGCTTCAACTCATGGTTGTATAGCTGATATAAAATTTGGTAGATTCGATTAAACTAGGAGAAATCCTAGTTTTTTTGTATAAAAAAAAGAGTATTTCTACTCTTTGTTATCATATTTCTCAAAAGGATTATCAGATATTTCTTTTTTTGTAACAACTTCAAGCGCTTCTATATTTTCTATATATATTTTTCTTCTAGTTAAATAGATAAATAGTATATAACATAATGCCATAATACCAAATATATTTAATATTAAATATATAATAAAATAAATAATAGTTACTCTAATATCTAATTTTGTTATTTGATTTAAATCATCTAAATATACTATTGTTTGATAATTAACATCTATTTCTTCAAATAAAACTAAATAGGTAGTGTCAGTATAAAGGTTTCCATCAACATAATAAGATACCACAACATTATAATCATAACTAAAGAATTCATCATCTAAATAATATTCTTCAACTGAAATAATTTTAGTAACTGTTGCTGTAGCAGAATTATTACTAGGTAAAATCATTTTAGGTACACAAATGATAGTATTAATAATAAAACTAATAAAAAGAATTAATAAAGATGTTATAATAAAACTCTTTAATTTTATTTTTGTTTTCTTTTTTGTAAAAATTGATTTTTTAATAATATCTAAACTCATTATCTCACCTCTTAAAATAATTATAAACTATTTAATAATAAAAGTAAAAGAGTTTAAATGTAATTGTAAAAAAATGTAAATTTAAATTGACAATATATTACTATTATATTAAAATTAAAATGAGGTGATAAAATGAGTGATTTTTATAAAAAAGTAAATATTACGGAATTATCTAGATTAACAAATAAAACAAGACCTTCAATATATAAATATGTTGAGGAGTATATAACAGGGAATTATAAAGATATACCACATTCATTTGTTGTATTATTTAACAAGATTAATGATAATCATGCTAAAGATGAAATAATTAAGTATTGTCAAAGTAATTTTCAAAAAGTAACATCTAATGAACAAGTTAATGAATTAATTTTATTATTAAAGAAAAATTATGAGAAAATTAATCTTGATCAATTAGAAAAAATAATAAAGGAGCAAATATAATATGAAGTTAGCACAACAAAACTACAATTCAATTAATAATTCTCAATCTAGATTATTAGAAGAATTACACTTATTAAGATTAAATATTGATTTAATGTTAATCAATACTGAAATACTTAATCACCAAGAAGTTATTCCTACTGATGATGCTAATATCTTTACTAAAGTTACTTATCAAGTAAAAAATGATATTAATAGTATTAAAACAGAAAAATTAGTAAAAGAAAAAGAAATAGTTGAATATAAAATTAAACAAATATCTGAAAAAACAGTAGATTATGATGAAGTATTAGATTTAATTAATGAAACATTTAAAGAAGATGAAAATGATATTTCAAGATATTTATTTAGTATAACACTTGTTAATGAACAAAAAGAATATATTTATGATGATATAAGTTTAAAAACAGTTTCTACTATGTTATGGAAAGATGAATCATTTTTAAAATCATTAAAAATTTCTTTTAAAGAAGTTTATGTAAAAATAGGTGCAGCAAATTTATCTGATAAACAAAAATATGCATTAACAGCTGCAGCAGGAATATCTATAGCATCATGTGTGTTAGTTGCTCCTGTAGTTTTAGCTACACTATCTTTACCTTTAACTATAAGTGCATTTACTATAGCAACAATAACAGGGGTTTCTTTAACTGTAGGAAGTACTTATGCTGGGATGAGTGTTATGAATAAAACTTTAGTAAAAAAAGATTTTAAACAATTAAATTATGATGAGATTACTTATATTCTTGCTATGAAATCAATGTTATTAGATTATTCATTTAAAACATTACCTCCTGAAGGATTTAAAGAATATTTAAATGATGTATTATTAATGACTAGTGATTTAAAGTCTGATTCTTTATACTATGCATTAGTAGAAAAAACAGATTCAGAAAAAAATGAAAAATTAACAGATGCTTATTATAGATTTGATAAACATCTATTAAAAAAATACAAAATATAAGAACTTTTTTAAGTTCTTTTTTGTTTGATGTGTTATAATTTAGATAGGAGCTGATTATATGATAGATTTAAGTAATAAGATTATTAATGAGTATGTAATTAGAAAAACAAAGAAACAAAAAGAAGCATTTAGAACACTTCTTAGCGAAAACTTTGAATGTGATATTCAAAAGTCTTTTTTAGGAAGTAATGTAATAATAGGAGATGTACAAAAAGCTAAATATATTTACACAGCGCACTATGATACACCACCTAAATTACCATTTCCTAACTTAATGACTCCAAAGTCACTTTTTTGGTATATTATGTATCAAGTTGTTATTTGTTTAATGGCAACTGTAGTAATGTTTTTCTTAACTATTGTTGTTTTTTTAATTTTTCTTTTATTAGAAAAACTAGGTATAAGTAATATAATGGAATATTTATATTTAGGTATTTTATTTTCTACAATAATACCTTTATATGTATTGTTAAATGGCCCACCAAACAAAAACAATTATAATGATAATACATCTGGTGTTGTTAGTTTAATAGAATTAATGAATAAAGTAATGAATAAAGAAAATTGTGCTTTTGTATTTTTTGATAATGAAGAGAAGATGTTATTAGGTTCAAGAGCATTTAAACATAAATATTCTAAAATATTAAAAGATAAATTTTTAATAAATATTGATTGTGTATCAGATGGAGATCATTTGTTTATTCATTACAATAATAAAAAAACTAAAGAATTATATAAAGAAAACTTATTAAATTGTTTTGATGAGCATGAAATTAAAACGATTATACCTGATGGAGGATTTAGTATGTATCCTTCTGATCAAGCAGGTTATCCTATAGCTATAGGTATAGCATTTTTAAGAAAAAATAAAACGATTGGATATTACTTAGATAAAATACATACTAAAAAAGATATTTGTTTTGATGAAAGAAACATTAATTATTTAACAGATGCATTATCTAAGTTTAATGATACAGTATGAAAATAATATTCTCACCAACTAAAACTTTAAAAAAATTAGAAAATAATTATGGAAGTAGTATTCCTAATAATTTAGAAATAACTAATAAAATAAATAATGAATTAAATGTAATTAAAGAAGATAAACATCAAGCAATATTTTATTATAATGGAATATCTTTTAAATATTTAGATGTTACTAGTTTAAATATAGATTATTTAAATGAACACTTAATAATATTATCTGCTTTATATGGCGATTTAAGACCACTTGATTTAATTAATGAATATAGATTAGACTTTACTGATAAAAGCTTGTATAAGTACTGGAATATTGATTATAAAGATGAATTAGTAATTAATTTAGCTTCAAAAGAATATTCTAAGATGATTAAATCAAATAATATGATAACAATTGATTTTAAAGAATATAAAAATAATAAATTAACAACATCAGGTACATACAATAAAATGTTAAGAGGATTAATATTAAGATATATGACTATTAATAAAATAACTGATATTTCTTTATTAAAAGAATTTAGTGAATTAGATTATTCTTTTAATGAATCTTTAAGTAATAACAATTTATTTGTATTTACTAAAGGAGAAGTATTGTGAGATGTAATTGGCCTAATTTAGAAAATAGTGATATTTATAAAAACTATCATGATAATGAATGGGGTGTTGCCTCATACTGTGATAGACACTTATTTGAACTTTTCGTATTAGAATCTTTTCATTGTGGTTTATCGTGGTTAATTATCCTTAAGAAAAGAGAAGCATTTAAAAAAGCATTTGATAACTTTGATGTTTATAAAGTAGCTAATTATGATAATAATAAAATAGAAGAATTACTTAATAATTCTGATATAGTAAGAAGTATTGCTAAGATAAAAGCTTCTATTACTAATGCTAATGCTTTTATTAAAGTAATAGAAGAGTATGGAAGTTTTAGTAAATACATTTGGTCTTTTACAAATAACAAAGTAATAAGAAATAAAGAATTAACAAATACAAATTATTTATCAGATACCGTTTCAAAAGACCTTAAAAAAAGAGGCTTTAAATTTATGGGTAGTGTAACAACATACTCTTATTTAGAGGCAATAGGAGTAATGAATAATCATTCTACAAATTGCTTTAAATATAAAGAGGAACTTTAGTTAAAAATGTCGTAACTACAAAGTTTATTCATCTATAGATATACAACAACAAGATAAAACAAATTTAGATAATATATTAATTTATATTATCTTTTTTTTATATTATTTTATAAATAATTAATAAGAAGTTTTGTCGAATAAGTATAAAATAAAAATGTTTAATTTTATAATATTTTTGAGGTGAGAAAGATGGCTTTAAACGTTAATTTGTATCTAAGAAAAAACACATTATTTATTAGATTAAAAGGTGAAATGGATCAATCAACTTGTAGAGAACTAAGAGTTAAGTTATTAGAGGTTATAGTTAAATACGAAGTTGTTAATATAGTATTCAATTTAAAAGATTTAGAATTTATGGATAGTAGTGGAATAGGGATAATAATAGGAAGATACAACCAATTAAAAGCAAGAGGAGGAAAAGTAATATTATGCAATCTAAATGACTATATAGAAAAAATAGTAGTTTTATCAGGGCTACCTAAAATATGTGTTATTAAAGATAATGAAGAATCAGCAAAATATTATTTAGAAAAAGTATGAATAAAGTAAGTGTAAGATTTAAATCAGATGTTAAAAACGTAGCATTAGCTAGAAATATAGCAAGTGCTTTTATATTAGAAAAAGATCCAACTGTTTCTTTAATTAATGAAGTTAAAACAATTGTATCAGAAGCAGTAACAAACGCTATAGTACATGGGTATGATAGTGATGACTCTTTTGAAGTATCAATGAATTTAGAAATAAATGATAATGAGTTAAGTATTGAAGTAGTAGATTATGGTATGGGAATAATAGATATAGAACAAGCGAAAACACCTCTTTACTCAACAAAAAGTGATGTAGAAAGAAGTGGACTTGGGTTTACTATTATAGAAGTATTTAGTGATACATTACATATTACTTCATTAGAAGGTTTAGGTACGACTATTCATGCAACAAAAAAGTTATGTGAATAATGAACAATTTATTAAATATCAATTTTTAGCTGTTAGTATAGCTAGTAGATATAAAAATTATAATATTATTCAAAGTGATTTAGTACAATCTGCATATTTAGGATTAGTTATAGGATTAAATAAATGTAGTTTAGAAGAAGAGAAACATAAAATTAATTATTTATCTAAATATATATTAGGAGAAATTATTTCTACTTTAAAGTCTTATAATAATTATTCTTATAATAAAGAATATTTTAAATATCAAAAGATTTTAAAAGAAAATGAAGATAAAAGTATTAATGAAATTATTAATAAATATGAATTAAAAAAAGAAATTGTTTATGATATCTTATTAAAAGATGAATATGTAGAAGAAGTTATTGATACTAAAGAATATTTATTAAATGATTATCAAAAGAAAATATATAATTTAGTAGTGTTAAGAAATTATAGTATTACTAAAACATCAAAATTTTTAAATAAAAAAAGAAGTATTATTTTAAAAGAAGTAAAAGAAATATATAACATAATAAAAAATTAATTACATAATTTTGTAAATAAAGATAACAATATTATCGGTGATTAAAATTGAAATTAAGTAAAAAATATTATCAAAACTCATTACAAACCCATACACTTAAAAAGAATCATATTAAAAGATTGTTATCATCTTTTGTGTTTGGTGGTGGGATTTGTTTATTTTCTCAAGGAGTATTAGAAGTAGCAAAACTAATAGATGAAGAAAACAGTATTTCTATTATGTTATTTGTTGTTATATTTATAAGTATATTATTAAGTGGATTTGGTTTATATGATAAAATAGGTCAAATAGCTTACGCAGGGACAATAGTACCTATTAGTGGATTTGCTAATAGTATGGCTAGTAGTGCAATGGAGTATAGACCTGAGGGGATGTTATTAGGAATTGCTGCTAATACGTTTAAATTAGCAGGTAGTGTAATTGTTTATGGTGTAGTAGCAACTATTGTTATAGGGCTATTTAGAATAGTATTTGGTTTAATATGAAACAAACATATACATTTAATAATGTTTATCTAAGTAATACAGCAACAATAATCTCTCCTAATGAAGCAAAAAGCATAATAGCACCTTATGTAGATCTTATAATGGAAGATATTTACTTTAAAGAAAAAAGTTTTGAAAAAGCAGAAATAAAAATACAAACTACATTAATTGATTTAATTAAAACAAAACAAAGTATGTGTGAGTTTAACTTTGATTTTTTAATAAATGGAGATTTAAATAATCAAGAAATAGTTTCAACATATGCATTAAAAAATTATGAAATTCCTTCTTTTAGTGTTTTTGGAGCATGTTCTAATTATACTTTATCTATTTTAGTAGCATCTTTAATGATGGAAAATAATAATATTAATAATGTATTAACAATGGTTTCTTCTCATAACCTAACAGCGGAAAGAACATTTAGAAGTCCTGTGGAGTATGGTGGGTTTAAAGAGAGTACACAAACATTTACTACAACAGGTGGGTCTATTTGTCATTTAAGCAAAAAGAAAAGTGATGTTAAAATAAAAAGTGCTACTATGGGAATGGTAGTTGATATTCAAAATAGTAATGTTAATGATATGGGAAGTGCAATGGCTCCGGCTGCTATAGAAACATTATTAACACATTTTACAGAGTTAAACTTACATCCTAAAGATTACGATTTAATATTAACAGGAGATTTATCTAGAATAGGTAAAAGTATTGTTCGTGATTTTTTAATAGAAAAATATAATTATGCTAAAAATTATGATGATTGTGGTAGCATTATTACAGATGCATTTAATAATAAAACATTCCAAGGTGGAAGTGGTTGTGCATGTTCTGGTGTTGTTGTTAGCAGTTATATTTATAATAAATTAAAAAATAAAGAATTAAAAAATGTATTAGTAGTTGCTACAGGAGCGTTAATGAATCAAACGATGATGTTACAAAAAGAATCTATTCCTGTTATAGCACATGCTATTAGTTTACAAGGAGTGGAATAATGACATTTTTATTTGCTTTTTTAATAGGCGGTTGTATTTGTATGATAGGTCAATTAGTTTATGATATCTTTAAATTATCTTTAGGACATATAACAGCAATATTAGTAGTTAGTGGTGTATTATTAGATAGTTTTAACTTTTATGATAAATTAATTGAAATATCAGGAGCGGGTGCATTAATACCTATTACTAGTTTTGGACATACAATGATTCATAGTGCTCTAGAGGGTTATCAAGAAGTAGGAATATTTGGATTTTTTGAAGGTATACTAGGAAGTGTTTCTTTTGGTATATCAATTGTTATAATTTTATCTTTTATAAATGCATTAATTTTTAAACCTAAACATTGATTAGGTTTTTTTCTTTAATATAATTAATATAAAGTTTGACCCATACATATAATTGTGTTATAATATAATACCCAAGAAAACGATTACAAAAAAGGAGAATTTATATGAAAATAAAAGTAAATAATAAAGAATATAATTATGATAAAGAAGTTAATTTAGAGGCTTTAGCAAAAGAATTAAAGATTAATGCTTATTGCGCTAAGGTAGATAATAGATTAAGAGAGTTAACTTATAATGTTAATAGCGATTGTACTGTTGAATTTCTTGATTTAACTAATGGTGATGCTGTTAATGTATACCAAGCAACACTACGTTATGTAACTGCTATGGCAATAAGTAATATTGATTCATGTGCTGATGTTGTATTTAACTCAAGTATTTCTAGAAGTTTTTATTGCGATATAGTTAATTCTAAAAATAAAATTGATTTAAAATATTTAACTAAAGTAGAAGAAGAAATTAAAAGAATTATAAAAAGTGATTATAAAATTACTAGAACTACTCTAAATAAAAAAGAAGCTTTAGTAAATTATAAAAAATTACAATACAATGATAAAGCTGAAGTATTAGCTTATAGACCTGAGGATACTGTTCATTTTTATGAGTGTAATAAATATTTAAATTATATGTTTGGATATATGTTACCTAGTACTTCTTATTTAAATGAGTTTAAAATTAAACCATATTTCCCTGGGTTTATTCTACAATATCCTAGAGCAGAAGCTGGTGGGGTTATTCCTAAGTTTGAAGATGCACCTACTTTTTCAACAGCATTAAAAAAATCAAACAAATGGGGACAAATGATTAAAGGAAGTTATATTTCTCAAATGAATAAAAAAATTGAGAATTTAGAAGAAGTTGAATTTATCAATTTATGTGAAGCAAAACATAATATGCAACTTGCTGAATTAGGAAGTTTAATAAAAGAGAAAATAGAAAATATTAGATTAATAGCGGTTGCTGGACCATCATCAAGTGGGAAAACAACTTTTACTAATAGATTAAAAATAGAGTTAATGATAAGAGGAATTAATCCTGTTATGATTTCTATTGATGATTATTATTTAGGTAAAAGTGAAGCTCCTAAAAATGAAGATGGATCTCCTGACTTAGAGCATATAAACGCGTTAGACGTGGATTTATTCAATAAAGACATGTTAGCATTAATTAGTGGTGAAGAAGTACAATTACCTCATTTTAACTTTGAAACAGGTAAAAGAGAATTAGGTAAAGTTGTACAAGTGAATGAAAATACTCCAATCTTAATTGAAGGGATTCATGCTTTAAATGAATTATTAACTGAATCAATTCCTTCTAACCAAAAGTTCCGTATTTATATTTCACCTCAAGTACAAATGCATATTGATAATCATAATCCTATTAGTATTACTGATATCAGATTATTAAGAAGAATGGTAAGAGATTTTAAATTTAGAAATTCTCCTGCTGAGGAAACATTAGGTATGTGGTCTAGTGTTAGACGTGGTGAGTTTAGATGGATATATCCTAATCAAGAAAATGCTGATTTTGTATTTAACTCAGAATTAACTTATGAGTTATGTGTACTTAAAAAATATGCATTACCTTTATTAGAAAAAATTCCAAATGATTCTGTATACTTTATTCAAGCAAATAGATTAGTTAAATTCTTAAAGTATTTTAAAGATATTGAAGATGAATGGATACCTTGTAATTCTTTATTAAGAGAATTTATTGGTAGAAGTAGTTTTTATAGAAGATAAAATTAAACAAATAAAAAACTTAGTTACGTATAATAGTAACTAAGTTTTTTTATTTATATTTATATTAAAATGATACAATGATCCCTTTTTCTAAAGCATAAAAAGAACATAAACCTTTCATTGATTGAATTCTAACACTAATAAAATTGTATTTATCGCAAATAAGTTTTTTAATTTCAGTAGCAACTTCTAAATCAAAACAATGAGCTATAATTAAGTTTCTCTCACTAATATTACTAACAGTTTCACCAATCATTTCTACTAAACGATTAAGTGCTGCTTTAGTAGTACGTTTCTTTTCTACTAAAGTAATTTCACCTACTTCATTAGCTGTAGCAATAGGTTTAATATTTAATAAACTACCTAATAAGCCAGATACTTTACTAATACGTCCATTTTTAACTAAGTTATCAAAACTATCTAATACGAATAATAATTGAGTATCAATTGAAAATTGTTCTACTTGTTTAACAATATCATCAAATGATAAATCTTGTTTCATTAATTCATAACATTTCTCAGCAATTAAAACTAATGCACCACTTGTTGATTTAGAATCAATTACATGTACATTTTTATCAACCATATCCGCAGCTAATCTTGCAGAGTTAAATGTACCTGATAATTTAGAACTTAATGTAATACAAATAGTATTTTCAGCTTTATTAAACATTTCTTCAAATGCTCCTACAGGTGGACAAGAAGAAGTAGATTTTTCTTTTAAAGAATGCATTTCTTTTAACATAACATCTATATTTAATCCTGGTTCATCAATAAAGTCTTTCCCTCCAACATGAATAGACAAAGGTACAATATTTAATAATATATTTTCATCAGCAAAATGTTCTTTTAACATATCGCTTGAACTATCAACAACAATTTGAAACTTTTTCATAATAAATCCTCCTAATATATTTCATAATATAATTATTACATATTAAGTTTGGAATGTCAAATAGTTTGATAGTAAAACTAAATAAAAAATAAAACTACTAAATTAATAGTAGTTTTAAGATAATAAAAATGATAAATCATCTGGTTGTACACTGAAATTTGCTTCATCATTATCTATAATTGAATTAGCAAGTTTTGATTTTTTGTCTTGAAGAAGTAATACTCTTTCTTCAATTGTTTTAGCACATACAATTTTAATTACATTAACAGTATTTTTTTGTCCCATTCTATGAGCTCTATCTGTAGCTTGCGCCTCAGCACTTAAATTCCACCATGGATCTAAATGAATAACTGTATCAGCAGATACTAAGTTTAAACCAGTACCACCTGCTTTTAAAGATATTAAGAATACTTTTATATCATCTTGATTATTAAACTCATTAACTAAATCTAATCTTTCTTTTGATTTAGTATCACCTGTTAATATTAAATTTGATATATCTAATTCATCAAGTTTATCTTTTAAAATATCTAATGCTTTTGTGAACTGAGAGAAGATAAGTATTTTATGATTTCCAAAAATAGCTTTATTAACTAATTCAATTGTTAAATCAATTTTAGCTTCCTCAGAATTATAATCTTCTAAGAACATACTAGGAGCTACACATATTTGTCTTAATCTAGTAATCATAGAAAGTATTTCAACTTTTGTTTTTTGTTGTGATGCTATTTTAATTTGATTAATATAAGCATGATATAATTTTTCTTGTTCACCAGTTAACTCAGCATAGTAAACTTCTTCAATTTTATCAGGTAAATCTTTAAGTACTTGTTTCTTAGTTCTTCTTAGAATAAATGGCGTTATCTTGCTCTTTAATAGTTCTAATGATTCTTTATCTGAAGACATAATTAATCTCTCGTATCTATCTTTAAAAGTATTATAAGAAGATAAATAACCAGGCATTATAAAATCAAATATACTCCATAAATCTGCTAATGAATTTTCAACAGGAGTACCTGTTAGGGCGAATTTAATTTCACTTTTTAAACTCTTAGTAACTTTAGCTTTTCTAGTAGTATGGTTTTTTATATATTGTGCCTCGTCGATTATTAAAAATCTAAATTCATTAGTGTAATATTCAATATCTCTAATTAATGAATCGTATGAAGTAATATATATTGTCTTAGAATTTGTTAGGGCGGTAATGATATTTTTTCTTTGAGTAGATGTACCGTTTATTGCTTTAACATTAATATTAGGACACCATTTAACACATTCACTATACCAGTTATAAATAAGTGATGTAGGAGCGACTATTAAACTAGGTTTATCTATTTTATCTGATGATATTAAAGATAACATTTCTAAAGTCTTACCTAATCCCATATCATCAGCTAATACAGCTCCAAAGTTATATTTAGAAACTATCTTTAACCAATTAAATGCTTCATATTGATAACTTCTTAAAATATTTTTTAAATTAACTGGTAATTCATATTTAGCATCTTTATAATTTTTTAATTCATTTATAACATCTTGAATCTTTTCATCAACAACAACATCGTCATCATTAACAAATTTCATTATAAAAGATTCAGGTTTAGATGTAGCATCTTTTAAATTTTTATAATCTAAATCAAAGTCATCTATCATATCAACTATGTTTTGTACATCATCATCAATTCTTACTATTACATCATCTTTTAATTGTACGTAAGAAGCTTTTCTTTTATAAGCTTTTATTATTCTTTCTAATTCATTACTTGTATATTGAGATTCTACATTTAATTCAATTAAATTAACTTTATAATTTGCTTTTAAAATAACTTTAGGACTATTATTAACACTTAAGTTCTTTAAATTATTTGATAAGAAAATAGCACCAAAATTTTTAATAGGCGTTAAGTCTGCTTCAGTAAAAGCAACTATTTGATCAACATCTGTAATTTTATTATTTTTAATATTAAAATTTTCTAATATAGAAAGATATTTTTTTATTACATTTTTATTTAACGAAGATATATTATTTAATTCTTTTTTTATACCTTCTTCATAATACTTTGATTGAAGTATTAAAACACTATCTATTAAATCAAAATATGATTCAATTTTTAATTCTACATCAGGATATAAATTTTTTAGTTTATCATCTATATTAACAATATTTTTCACCTTAGGATAAATATTAGTCATAAACTCATCTTTAACTAAATTGATAGGTAAAGGAGAATTATTTTCTAACATACTAAATAATTTTAATTCATGTTTATTTAATGAATATAAGTATGTAGATTTACAATCTAATCCAACTAATCCATTAATTGATTTTAAATAATGTAATAAATCTAATTTTTCTAAAGTTATAAATTGTTCATTAGCACTAATAGAAATAGTTCTTTCTTCTAAATTATTAATTACTGTATATTCTTCATTATTTAATGTAAAAGATATTTCTTCATTTTTAAATAATATTAAAATGTTATAAAGTAATTTAGGAACTAACTTTAATTCTTTATTTTTTGTTTCTGTATATAAATCAGCAACATCTAATAAATCAATTAATTTAACAGCTTTATCTTCAAAACAATCTATTGTATGTGTAAACTCTAATTCTTTACCATAAGAAAAATAATTCATTTCTGAAACTCTTTCTAAAAATTCACTAACATTTTGAATTGAATATAATTTTTCTAATCCAATTTTTAATTTTAAAAATACATTATTTTTCTTTATTACAAAATGGGGTATTAACCTAACGTCAGTTATATCAGATTCTACATTTAAAAAATTAATTAAATCGTTTTGGAGTCTTTGTTCTCTAGAAAAAGCATTTACTTTTTCTTGTTTAACTTTACTTATTTTATAAGTGTTCATAATATAAAGTATAAAAGCAGTAGTATGATCACAAATATTACTATAAAGTTCTTTTTCACAAGTACACATGTAATATTGTAGGAAAAACTTATCGTTTTCTTTTTCAATTATTACTTCAATATCGTAAGTACCAGAAGAATATGGGTCTTTAAATA
>JAWXUE010000023.1:0-6858 GCA_044432925.1 bacterium
TAATTCTTCTTAAATTATCTTCATCACTTACATCCATTTTTTTTACTTCTTCGACTAAAGCAAGTATATCTTTAGGTTCAATATTTTTATCAGCAATAAAGTCCCAAATCTTTCCAAAATCCATTAAAAAAACCTCCCATGATATTATATTATTCATGAGAGGAAATTATGTTATTCACTTTTTAATTTTCTACTTAATAATTGGTTTAATCCAACTTTAGGATCTAACCCTTCGTATAACACTTTATGTAAAGTAGTTATTAAAGGTAAGTCTAAATTGTATTTACTAGCAACTTCATTACAAGAAATAACAGTACGTACACCTTCTACTACCATTTTAGAGTTCCCTAAAACATCTTCTAATTTTTCACCTTGACCAATTTTTAATCCAGCTTTAAAATTTCTACTATTTAAAGAACTTGCTGTTACTATTAAATCACCAATACCTGTTAAACCAAATACTGTTTCTTTTTTTCCACCAAGAACATCTAAAACACTAGACATTTCAACAATACCTCTTGTTATTAAAGCTGCTCTAGCATTTTCTCCATGTCCTAAACCTGATGCGATACCGCTTATTACAGCAATTGCATTTTTTACAGAAGAACAAATTTCAACACCTAGAACATCTGTAGATGTATAAACTCTCATGTATGATTCATTAGAAAATAATTTTTGTACTAATAAAGCCGATTCATTGTTAGTTGATGCACTTACTAATGCAGTAATTTGTCTTAAAATTACTTCCTCAGCATGTGAAGGACCACATAAAGTTACAAACCCTTCCATTTTATCTCCTAATACTTCATTACAAATTTGACTTATTGTTAATAATGTCTCTGGTTCTATACCTTTTGATACACTTATAAAAGTTTTTTTATTTTTTATTAAATCATTTATTTGTGTAGTTACTAATCTCATTACACTTGTAGGTACACTTAATAAAATATTATCACTAAAGTTTAATGTTTCTTCTAATGAGTTAGTTGCAACAATTTTATCACTAATATCACAATCAAAGAAAGGATGTTTATGATCGTTATTAATTAAATTTACTGTATCTTTGTTAATATCATAAATTAATACTTCATGATTATTATCAATTAATACTTGTCCTAAGGCTACTCCCCAAGAACCTCCACCTATTACACTTATTTTCATATTATTAATCTCTTTTCCTTAAAAGTATTTTTATTGGAGTACCTTCAAAATCAAAGTTTTTTCTTATTTGATTTTCTAAGTATCTCATGTACGAGAAATGCACATAACTTGGATCGTTAACAAAAACTGTGAATGCTGGAGGGCATACAGCTACTTGACTACTATAGAAGAATTTTGCTACACCATGATTAAATTCAGCTGGTGGGTTCATAGCAACTGCATCAATGATAACATCATTTAATACACTTGTTGAAATTCTTTTACTATAATTCTCATAACATTTTTCAATTTCAGGGAATAAAGTATGGATTCTTTTATTATGAAGAGCAGATGTAAAAGTAATAGGAGCATAAGGTAAGAATTTAAATTCTCTTCTTATATCTTCTTTTACTTTTTCCATTTCATTTGTACCCTTTTTAACTGCATCCCATTTATTAACTACAAATATTATTGCTTTAGATTCATCAATTACATAACCTGATGCATGCTTATCTTGTTCAATAATACCTTGTTCACCATCAATTACTAATAACACTACATCACTTCTTGAAATAGCATCCATACTTCTAATAACACTATATTTCTCAGCGTTTTCGTATATTTTACCACGTTTCCTGATACCTGCTGTATCAATTACTACATACTCTTTACCATCTTTGATAAAAACAGTATCAATTGAGTCTCTTGTTGTACCAGGAATATTAGAAACAATAACTCTTTCAGTTCCTAAAATAGCATTTGTTAAAGATGATTTCCCAACATTAGGTCTACCTACTAATGAGAATTTCATTGCATCTGGATATTCTTTTTCTTTTTTCTCTGGTAAATGATCAATAACTATATCTAATAAGTTACCTACCCCAACACCATGTATACTTGATACAGGAATTGGCTCTCCAAATCCTAAAGAATAAAAATCATATAACATATCAGTAAATTTTTTATCATCTACTTTGTTAACTGCTAATATAACTTTTGTTTTTGTTTTTTGTAATATTCTAGAAATGTATGTATCGTTATCTGTTACACCTGTTCTACAATCTACTACAAATATTATTACATCTGCCTCATCTATTGCTATTTGAGCTTGGGCTTTTATTTCCACTAAAAATGGACTATCTACTAAATCAATACCACCTGTATCAATTAATCTAAAATCTCTACTTAGCCATTCACCCTTCGCATATATACGATCTCGGGTAACACCTGGCATATCGTCTGTGATCGATAATCTTTCTCCAATTATACGATTAAACAGTGTAGATTTTCCTACGTTGGGTCTCCCAACAATCGCTATACGACCTCTCATAATTACACCTACTTAATTTCTTATTTTAATAAATCTTTGAAAACATCACCTAAAGAGATTGTTGTTTCCTCTTCTTCGTTTTCACTCATGAATTCTTCAAATTGAATTCTTTCTACTGCATCAGCATGTTTTTTAGCACTTAAATTTAATTTCCAATATCTTGGATTTACTTCTACAACTATTGCTTTTAATTCATCTCCAACTTGGTATGCATCTTCAATTTTATGTTGATTCTCAGCAAACACTAAATCTCTTTGAGCAATAAACCCATCAACACCATAAGCATTAACAGTTACACCTTTACCAGAAATAATTTCAGAGATTTTAACATCAGTTAAATCGCCTACTTGAGCCGTTACTCTACTCCATGGGTTATCAATTAATACTTTTTTAGATAAACCAATTCTTTCTTTTTCTACATCCATAGTAATAATAGCAGCTTCTAAAGAATCTCCAATTTTAACGAATGCCATTGAATTATCATTTGGATTCCAAGAAAATTCATTTTTATGAATTAAAGCTGTAATGTTTTTTTCTAACTCTACAATTATACCAATAGGTAATTTTTGAATTACAGTACCTATTACTACATCACTTACTTTATTATTTTTAGAATAAATTTTATGTGGAGTTTCTAATAAGGCTTTTCTTGATAAGTCAATTTTACCTTCTTCTTTTTTTATAACTTTAACAGTTACTTTATCATTTAATTTTAATACTTTTTCTACACTATCTATTCTCTCATGAGAAATTTGAGAAATTCTTAATAATCCGATATTGTATTCAAATTTAATTAAGGCACCAAATTTTTCAATTTTGTAAACAGTACCTGTAATTTCTTCTCCAACTTTAATATCATTATACTCTTTTTCTTTATTAGCATTTAAGTTTTCTTGTAATAATACTCTTACCGATCCAACAAAGTTTTTTTCTTTTTTATCTATTAAAGAGACATTAACAGTTTCTCCAACATAATCTTTTGTTTCATCTAATTTTAAATCAATTTGTCCTTCAGGAATAAAGATTTCAACACCTAAATGTCTAGCTACATATCCTCTATTAACTTTTTTCTCAATTTTAACACTAAGAGTTTGTTTTTCATCAAATATTTTATCTAATAATTTTTTATTTTCTTCTTTAATTAAAGGTAATCTTGAAACTGTAATTGAATTGTCATCTTTTTTCCAATGCATTTCAGTGATAACACAAGTTATTTTATCTCCAATATTAACTAAACCAATGAAAGTATTTAAATTATCATATGAATAATTACTTAAAGATAATTCCCCTTCAGTGAATGTATTTAAATCTATTATTACTAAATCTTGTTTAACAGAAACAACAGTACCTTCTACAATTTGATTGTTTTTAGGCATATTGAATTCTTGTTCCATAATATTGTTTTCCATAATTTTATATCCTTTCTTTTACTAACATAATAATTTTTTCTACTACTTGTTCAATTGAGATTCCAGTTGTATCAAGTAAGATAGCATCATCCGCTTGTTTTAAAGGGGAAATCTCTCTATTTGAATCTTTAAAATCTCTAACTTCTATATCTTTTAATATTTCTTCAAATGTTGCGTTAGTTTCTTGAAGTAATCTTCTTCTTGCTCTTTCTTCAACAGATGCTGTTAAATACACTTTTACATTTGCATTAGGCAATACCACATATCCTATATCTCTACCATCCATAACAACACAACCTTTATTTGCTGCATTTTGTTGTAATGATACCATTGAATCTCTAACTACTTTCAGCCTAGCAACTGCAGAAACATTTGCTGTTACAGTAGTAGATCTAATTTCTTTAGAAACATCAGTTCCATTTAATAAAATTTTATCATTTTTATATTCAAAATCAATTTCATTTAAAAAACCATATTCTGATTCATTTTCAATATCAATTTTTCTATTTAATGCCTCAAGTGTAACTGCTCTATACATTGCACCTGTATCAATATGATTGAATCCTAATTTTGATGCTACTAATTTACTAATTGTTGATTTACCAGAACCAGCTGGTCCATCAATAGCTACTTGAAATTTTTCCATATACTACTCCTATAAACTATATAATTGTTTTACTTCGTGTGGTCTTAAACTACGATATTCACCTTTAATTAAACCGTCAATAGAAATAGTACCAAATCTAATTCTTGTTAATTTTTTAACCGGGTGTCCTACTGCTTCACACATTTTTCTTACTTGGTGATTCTTACCTTCTGTTAATATTATTTTTAATAATGAAGAGTCATTCTTTTTATCAACACTTATAATTTCTACAATTGATGGTTTTGTTTTATATCCATCAATTTCAACACCTTTCATTAAAGTAGTTAATTGTTTCATTCCAACTATCCCTTTAACTCTAGCTTGATATTCTTTTTCAACTTCACTTCTAGGACTTATTAATTTATTAGCTAAATCACCATCATTAGTTAATAATAATAAACCTTGAGTATCATAGTCTAATCTTCCTATCGGATAAATTCTATAAGCTAAGTCTGCTTTATGAAAAAGATCTAAGACAGTTTTTCTTTCAAATTCATCACTTACTGTTGTTACAAACCCAACTGGTTTGTTTAATGCATAATAAACATGTTCTTCTTTATATATTTCAGAACCATTTACTAAAATTTTATCATTTTTTGTTACTTTTGTACCAAGTTCTTTTACGACTACTCCATTCACTGTAACTACACCTTTAAGAATCATTTCTTCGCTTTTTCTTCTAGATGCAACTCCACATTTCGCCATAAAAGCTTGTAATCTAATTTGCTCTACGCTCATATTTACATGCCTCATTATCTATAATATTTATTCATATATTATACACTAAAAATAACTTTATTTCAAATTAAAAAACTTATTAAATTCAATTTATTTTTAATTAAAATAAAAAAGAAGTTTCCTCCTTTTTTTATTAAACAAATATATTTTTAAAAATAACATTATATTACAAATATTTATATATAAATAGACAAATTATAAATGTTAATATATTTAAACATATCCCAACAACTACACTTGTTTTTGCTTTGTTTATACAACAAATAGATGTATATATTGTAGCAACATAAAAAGTAGTATCTGAAGATGAATGAAGTATTGAAGATACAATACCTTCTTTTGAGTCAACACCGTAAATCTCAAATATGTTATACATCATTGCATAAGATGCATTTCCTGATATAGGTTTAAATACTCCTTGTATATATAACTCTGGATAATCTATTTTAAATATACTAAATAAATCAAATAACAAATTAGATTTATCTAATAGTGAAGTAGCAAATACCATCGATAAAAAATAAGGGAATAATTCTAAAGATGCTTTTAGACCTTTATTTAATCCTATCAAAAAATTATTATATACTTCTTTAGGTCTTCTTATAGCAAACATAAATACTATTAATATAAAACTTGGTATTAAATAATTTAAGTAAAACATTTAACTAACCTCACTAATGCAATTCCTAAAATAGTATTAAAAACTCCAATTATAAGTATGTATGGAATTATTTGTAATGTATAAATTGATTCAAAAGAATTTCTTAAAGTTAACATACTAATAGGTAACAAAGATACTCCTATATAATTCATTATTAGTAATATATTTAAATCTCCATTATTTTCTTTTTTTAAATTACTTGCGGCCTCTAGGCCAAACGGGGTTGCCATCGTTGATAATCCTAAGAAATTACAAATTATATTAGTACTTATTAAAGAAAGAGTTTCTTTATCTTTTGTTTTAAATATTAATCTAGTTAATACATTTATTTTTTTAGTACAAAAATTTAAAAAACCGCTTGTTTTAGCCACTTCTAGTATTCCTGACCATAAAACAATACCACAACCTATTTCAAAAAAAGTATCTAATGAATTATATGAAACATTTAATATTAGATCATTTATTAATACAACATCTGTTAATAGTCCATACAACAAACTAAATATTATTATTAATAACCAAATAATACTTATCATTAAATCAACCTATAGCAATATAATAAGTCTTCGTATAATAACGTATCATTTTGATATATCAAAATTTTCCCACATACATCATCTACTACATCATAAAATATAAATTTAATTGTAATCTTCTCATCTGAAACTAATGGTAAATAAATATCTTCTTTTACAAGCGGATAATAATCTAATTCTAATTCTTGCTTTAACACTTGAGATTCTATTATTAATTTGTATGAAACTTTATCAATATACTCTTCAAATAACCTTAAATGTAAGTTGTAGTCATCTGCTATTTTAAAAGTTACACAAATTAATTGCTTACCATCTTTTTCATACACACTAATTAATGTTCTACCTGCTTTAGTTGTATATCCAGTTTTACCACCAATTACATATTCATTACTATTAAT
>JAWXUE010000023.1:6958-19307 GCA_044432925.1 bacterium
CCATCAATTAAACACACTGATTCAGTTCCTACAGCATTAATTTGTGTAGGAATAAATAATAAACAAAATAAAATAAAAAAAGCCTTGCGCATAATATCACCTATACAATACTATGCAACAAAGCTTTTAAATATTAATTTTCTTCTGATTTATCTTCTTCTAAATAATCTTCAACTATTAATCTTACTTCAATAATTCTACGATCTTCAACTTTTGTTATATTAAAAGTTAATTTATAAGATACATCTATGTAATCATCATCCTCATCATTTTTCTTAATGAATTTTGAATAGTGAATATATTCTTGACCTTCCTTAGGCACTGATTCTCCTAAAGAATATAACCAACCACTTAACTTAGAAGCCTCAACATCAGGTGCTTTACCTAATTCTAACTCATCAAATAAATCTTCTAAGTAAATACTTGCATTTAATTTATATTTATTTGTAGTAATTTTTTTGATTAAGATATCATCTTCATGATTATCATGTTCATCATAAATTTCACCAACTAATTCCTCTAAAGCATCTTCCATTGTCACTACCCCAGCAGTCTCTCCATACTCTCCACTTACAATAGCAATATGCATTTTGTTTTTTTGTAGTTCATGTATTAAGTTATTAACTTTCATACTAGTAGATACATAAGTAACTGGTTTTAAAATAGACTTCACATTAAAAGTCGGATTTTTAATATAATTTGTTAAAAATTCTCTTTCGAATAAAATACCAATAATTTTATCTTTATCAGCATCATAAACCGGAACCCTAGAATATTTAGTGTCAAAGAATATTTCTTTGATTTGTTCAACTGTTTGATTAATATCAATAAAAACAACATCAACTCTAGGAGTCATTATGTCTCTTATTGTTTTGTCATTTAATTCTAAAATATTTTGAATCATTTCTACTTCATCAGATTCAATGGCACCTTCTTCCTCCATTGTATCTAATATTACTTCTAATTCTGCTTCATTTACTTTAGGTTCATTTGTTTCTTTTCCTTGTACACCTTTTTGCATTAAGTTAAATACTTTTACAAAAGGATAAAGTACCATTTGAAGAGCATAAATGATATTCCCTAGAAATAATGCTAATTTATCTGAATAAGTTTTAGCTAACGTTTTAGGAATTATCTCCCCACAAATTAAAACTACAATCGTAATTGCTGCAGTTGAAACAATATTCGCTACATTTGCATTATTAAGAATTAATCCTGCAAAAAATGTAACTGATATTGTAGCTAAACCTATATTAACTATATTGTTACCAATTAAAAGAGCTGTTAAAGTATTATTAAAGTTCTCTGCGCAATATAAAGCTTTTTTAGCGCCTTTCTTTCCTTCTTCAACATTCAATCTTAATCTGACTAAATTTACACTTGAAAAAACCGTTTCTGACATCGAGAAAAAACCCGATAATGCCACTAATATAACCATTGCTATTAATATTGGAAAATTAACACTTCCAAATTCAATTGCTAAGATATTCCTCTGTATATCCAATTTGAAATCACCCCTATTTATTTTTAATACTATTATTATATCATAAATTTAATTTTTTTAAATAGTTTATTGCATCTAAGTAACTAAATTCCCTTTTTCCAACAAAATTCGTCGTACATACTTCGCTAATATAATTTATTTTACGATATTCTTCTCTTGAATTAACATCACTTAAATGCACTTCTATTTTAGGTATATTAAATATATCTAATGCATCTTTAATTGCAATTGATGTATGAGTATAAGCAGCAGGATTTATAATTAAGTAATCATAATTATCTAATTCATGAATTTTATTTATAATTTCTCCTTCTATATTACTTTGAAAAAAATTATATTCAAATATATCATAACTTTTCATTAAATCGTTTATTTCTTGTAAAGATAAATTACCGTATTGTTTTTCATCTCTTTTTCCTAACATATTTAAATTAGGTCCATTTATTACTAATACATTCTTTTTAGGTTTATTAATAATTTTTACAATTTGTTTAATAGAGTCACCTATATTTATATTATCAATTTTATAATCAGAACAATTTTCATATAAGTCTATTCTATCGTTATATAATTTCTCTAAACTAATTTTTTTAAATAAAGGTCTAGTAGAGATATCAAGTCTACTTTTTAAAGTTACTAAATCTGTATATAGATAAATAATTAGTCCATATAAATTATTTACATTATCCTTATTTAAAACAGCACCACCACCAAGAGATATAACACAGTTAGTTTCACCTTTAATATTATTAATTACTTCACTTTCGATCTTTCTAAAATCTTTTTCATTTTGAAATAAATCATTAATTGAAGAATTAGTTTTTGTTTTAATTAATTCATCTGTATCAATAAAATTATAGTTTAATTCATTTGCTAATTCCTTACCCAAAGTTGTTTTTCCAACGCCAGGCATTCCAATTAAATATATGTTCAAATTACTCATCTCCTAAAAAGACTTTTACATCTTTTAATATTTTGTTAAAAACATCTTTTTCACTAACATCATAAAAATTTGTTTTCATTTGATTTTTAAACCAAGTTGTTTGTTTTTTTGCTAAATGTCTTGTGTTTTTCTGTATAGTATCTATAAGAGTTTTTTTATCAATTTCTTTATTAAAGTAAGGATAAAATTCTTTATAACCTATAGCATCTACTTTAATATTTTGATTAAATAAATCTTTCACTTCTTTTTCTAAACCTAAATCAAACATATCTATAACTCTTTGATTTATTCTTTTATAAAGTACTTCTCGCTCTAAATTCAAATAAATAATAAATGGCTCAAATAAAGGATTATCTTTATTTTTATTAATACTTATCTTGTTATTATCATTAGCTAATTCAATTGCTCTTAAAACTCTTTTTCTATTATTTTGATGGATAGTTTCACAACTATCTTTATCTAGTTTCACCAACACTTCATACAACTCTTCATTAGTATAATCTTTGTATTTGTCTTCTGTTTCATTACTTCTTTTAACTGCAGAAAAATCATAATCATACAATGCAGACTTAATATATAAACCAGTCCCACCTACAATCATAGGCACATCTATTTTATCAATTAATTCTCTAGATTTCTTTTGAAAATCAGCTGCACTAAATTGAATATTAGGGTCTATTTCATCCACTAAATAATGAGGGATACCACCCATTTCTTCTTTAGTTATTTTAGCACTTCCTATATCTAATTTTTTATATAAAGATACAGAGTCACCGTTAATAATTTCAGCATTAATTTCTTTTGCTAAATTAACTGATAAACTAGTCTTTCCTATAGCTGTAGGGCCAACTATAACTATTACTTTTTTCATCCTACTCTTTTAAATAACTTTTCAATTTCGTATACAGACATCTTAACAATAGAAGGTCGTCCATGTGGACAAGTGAATGGATTGATACATGTTTTTAATTCTTCATAAAGAGAAATCGCTTCTTCTTTACTTGTGTGATTATTAGCTTTTATCGATTCTTTACAACTTACCATTTTAGCCATAGAATCTCTATATAAACCAATATCAAAAGTTTTCTTATCAACTAAATAAGTAACTATCTTTTCAACTATATATTCAGGGTCATTACCTTTAACCCAAGTAGGAATAGATCTAATTAAAAAGTTTTGTGGACCTGATTGTTCTAAAACTAAACCAAACTCTTCTAATTTTTCTAAATTAGTTTCTAGTAATAATGATTCACTTAAAGTAAATTCCATAGGTGCAGGTAATAGTAAATCGATAGACTCTTTTTTTGGATTTCCAAACATTTTAAAATAATGTTCGTACTTAATTCTTTCTTGTGCAGCATGTTGATCAACTAAATATAAACCTGTATTATTTTGAAATAATAAATAAGTTCCAAATATAATACCACAATATTCCATATAAGGAAGTTTTTCTTTTGAAGGTTCTATTTTTTGTTCTTGTTTAATTTCTAAAGATTGTTCTACTTCTTTTACACCACTAAATTCTGGTACAACAATTTCTTCGTTATACTCTAAAGAACTTTCTTTAATATGATCAGGAATCTTTATTTCTTCATTAATTACGTAATTAGGATTAAACATCTCATCATTAGTTTTATTACTAGCCTCAATATTTAAGTTATTAGAAATATCAATTAAAGTTTCTTCATAAGTTCCAACTTTTGTAGGAGTAATTATTTCAGGAATTAAAGTTTTTTCAGATAATGTATCTAGAATAGAACTTTTAACTAAATATGAAATTGTATCCTCTAATGAAAATTTTATTTCCATTTTATTAGGATGTACATTCACATCAATTAATAAAGGGTCTACTTCTAAATTAATAACACAAATAGGATATCTTAAATTAGGAATATAATCTCTATAAGCCTCAACAACAGAGTCTACAACTAAACTACTTTTTACATATCTACTATTAACGATAACAGTAATTTCAGATTTTCTAGATCTCGTAAATTCTGGTTTAGCCATATAAGCAGTCAATTTAAACCCTTCACTTTCTCTAGTGATAGTTGAGATACTCTTCCCAACATTAACACCGTAAATATTAGTTAATAAATTAAGCATATTACTTTGACCACGTGTTTGAAACATCGTATTACCATCATTAACTAATTTAAAAGAAATATTTGGATAAGCAATACTTAATCTTGTTATAACATCAACTATTGAAGATAAAATCACATTAGGACTTTTTAAATATTTTAATCTAGCAGGAGTATTATAAAATAACTTTTCAATAGATAACTTAGTACCTTTATTACAAGCGAAATTTAAAGACTCAGCTCTTTTACCGAATTCATATTTAATTTTATAACCTTCATGAGAATCACTTCTAGTAATCATAGTCATATGAGAAATAGATGCAATTGAAGGCAATGCTTCCCCTCTAAATCCTAAAGATGAAATTCTAAATAAATCACCTTCTGTTTTTATCTTTGATGTTGCATGTCTACTGAAAGATAAAGCAGCATCTTCAGGGTCCATACCAAAACCATCATCAATAATTTCAATTAAAGAAATACCAGACTCTTTAAGATATATTTCTATTTTTGTTGCTTCTGCATCTATTGAATTTTCTACTAATTCCTTTACAACTGATAAAGGCCCTTCAACAACCTCTCCAGCAGCAATCATATTAGATATTTGTTCATTTAATTGAATTATTTTCGCCATAATTATTCCCCTATTTAACTTTAGATTTTAAATTGTATAGTAAATTCATACACTGAATAGGTGTTAAATTATCTATATTTGTTTCCTTTAATTCGTGATATATTTCATTTAATTCAGTTGGTATTTCAACTTTTTCTTCTTCCTCATAATCAAATATATTATTATCTAATTTAATATGAGTAGAATTTTCTTCAAATCCTTTTAATAAAACTTTACTTCTATTAATTATATTTTTAGGTAAGCTTGCTAAACTAGCAACATTGATACCATAAGATTTATCTACAGGACCATCTAATACTTTATGCATAAATATAATTTTATTACCTTCTTCTTTAGCATGAACATGAACATTTTTTAAATGTTTTAAATTTTCTTCTAATGATACTAATTCATGATAATGCGTAGAGAATAAGAATGCACAACCAATTTTATTATGAATATGTTCAACTATAGCTTGTGCTAATGCTAAACCATCAAAAGTTGCTGTACCTCTTCCTATTTCATCAAATAAAATTAATGATGATTTAGTTGCATTTTGAATAGCATAATTAGCTTCTTGCATCTCAACCATGAAAGTTGATTGTCCACTCATTAAGTCATCAGATGCACCAATTCTTGTAAATATCTGATCGAATATAGGTAGTTTAGCTGTACTAGCAGGTACAAAACAACCAATTTGAGCTAATATAGTAATAAGTGCTAACATTCTCATATAAGTTGATTTACCACTCATATTAGGACCTGTAATTAATATTGTATTATAATCATTTATAATAACATCATTTGCTACATATTCATTAGTTAATAATTGTTCGATTACAGGGTGTCTACCATTTATTATTTCAACATCTAACCCATCATGCATTGTAGGTCTATTGTAATTATATTTTAAAGATATTTTAGAGAAGTTTAATAAACAATCTACTGTAGATAAATTATCCGCTAATTGTTGTAATGGTTTAATAAAACCTAAACATTGTTGTCTTAAATCTAAAAACATTTCATATTCTAATTGAATAATTTTATCACTAGCGTTTAAAATTAATCCTTCATAGTGTTTAAGTTCTTCAGTAATATAACGCTCAGCATTAGCTAAAGTTTGTTTTCTATCATAACCTTCTAAGTCTAATTGTCCAATATTAGATTTTGATATTTCAATGTAATAACCAAATACTCTGTTATATCCAACTTTTAAATTTTTAATTCCTGTTTTTTCTTTTTGAGCTTGTTCAAATTCAATTAACCATTGATTAGAATTTTCTTTTAATTCAAATAATTCATCTAATTTTTCATTGTAACCAGGTTTAATCATTCCACCTTCTTTTATACCAATAGGTGGAGTTTCAACTAAACTAAGTTGTAATTTTAAACATAATTCGTTTAAAGGATCGATTTTATTTTCTAATTCATTTAATACATCATTATTAAAATTTTTTAAACTTTCTTTAATCGTAGGAATAGATAATAATGTTTTTCTTAGTTGGACTAAATCTCTAGCATTTGCACTACCTACTACTAATCTACCTAAAATTCTTTCTAAATCATAAACAGTTTTTAAAGAATTTTCTACTTCTTTAGAATCTATAAAATTATTCATAAATGCATCAACAGCATCTTGTCTTTTTACAATTTCTTTTTTTGAAATCAATGGATGATTTAACCATCTAGTTAACATTCTACTTCCCATTGCAGTATCACATTTGTCTATTAAAAATAATAAAGAACCATTTTTTTGATTTAATCTTAAAGTTTCAGTTAACTCTAAATTTCTTTTTGAATGAATATCAATTTTCATATATTGTTTTGATTCATATCTTGTTACATCTTTTAAATGTGTTAATTCTGTTCTTTGAGTTTCAAATAAATAATTTAATAATAATGCTAAAGTTTTTATTTCATCATCATTTTCTAAGCCTTTAATTAAATTGTTAAATGATGGCGGTAACTCTGTATTATTTGAAAATGTTAACATTATTTGATAATGATTTTCTAACATATCAACATGTTTTTTATTAATAGTATCATCAACAATAATTTCTTTAATATTTTGAGTAACAATCTCATTAATTAACTCAGAATAATCTTCAAATGTCATTATATATAGTTCACCTGTAGATACATCACAAATTGATAAATAAAAATCTTTTCTAAAGTTTCTAATTGAACCTAAATAGTTATTTTTCTTAGAGTCTAAACCTAAAGATGTTAATGTACCAGGAGTATATATCCTAACAACATCTCTTTTAACAATCGGATTTTCTTTAGATACCTCTTCAACTTGCTCTACCATAGCAACTTTATAACCTTTTTGAATTAATTTTTCTGCGTATGTTTGGTGTGCATGAAAAGGAATTCCACACATAGGAATTCTACTTTCTTGACCAGCATCTCTAGCTGTTAAAGCTATTTCTAATTCTTTTGATGCAACTATTGCATCAGCAAAAAACATTTCATAAAAATCACCTAATCTAAAGAAAACAATAGCATCTTTATTTTTGTTTTTTATTTCGATATATTGTTTCATCATTGGTGTAAACTTATCATAGTTAAAATCTTCTATATTCATATATAATACCGCCTTTTTTGAATAATTTATTATAATTATTATAACATTTTTATGTATTTATGTAAAATAAAAACAAGTATATAAAAGACTATATACTTGTTTATTTTTTTTATTTAAGTAAGTTTGCTAATGGAGAATAAATCTTCCCAACAAATTCTAATACTTTATCATAATTTTTGAATGATAAAACATCAATAACATTTACATGGATTTTACCAAATGCTGATTGAGGATCAAAAGACCAAAAACTAAATATTATATTATTTGAATCAAATGCGTATAAACCACCTAAAACGATGAATAAATATAATGCAATTACTAATGTAATAATTAAGAATGTTAATAAGAATCTTAATCTTTTCTTATTTTTATGTTGTTTAACTATTTTAGCATCTTTAACATATTTGTATTTTTCTAATTTAGCTTTTTCTTTTAATAATTTTTCAATTTGTAATTTAGCTTTTTTCTGTTTTTTAGTTAAGTTTACATAACCAGAATCTTCTAATGGTGTAGTATGTTGAATTTGAGTTTCTTCAACAGTTGTTTGAATAACTTGTTTTTCTTCAGGAAGAGTATCATCTTTTTCTTCAATAATTACTTTACTTCCGTTTTCTTCTGTTTCTTTATTATTTTCAAATAAGTTATTTAAGTGATCTGCAGTTAAATCATTAACTGGAGTCTCTTCAACTACTTCTTCAACAGTTTCAACAACTTCAGTAACTGTTGTTGTTGTCGTTTCTTTTTCTTCAAGTTCTTCTTCAACTGCAGTTAAAGCATTGATTTTTTTCTCAATTTCATTATATCTAGCTTTTCTAGAGTCAGTTTCACTTTCAATTTCAACAGTTTCTTCATCATTAGCATTTAATAATTCTGCTTTTTCATTTACTTCAACTTCTCTTCTATTTAATTCTTCTTTTTGTTCTTCAAGAAGTCTTAATTTTTCTAAATATTCTTGGTGCTCTTTTAACATTGTTTGTTGTTGTTCAACAGCTTCTTCATCAGATAAATTATCTTGTTCAGCTTCTCTAGATTCTAAATATCTTTCATCTAATAATCTTCTTTGTTCATCGATGATTGCTTGTTGTGTTGTAATAATTCTTCTCTCGTTTTCATTTTCTTCTTCTTCAGAAACATATACTGGAGTTTGAACTACTTCTTCAGTTACAACTTCTTGTTGATATACAGGACTTTCTTCTACTTGTTGGTACACAGGTGTATCTTGTACTTGTTGGTATACTGGTGTGTCTTGTACTTGTTGATATACAGGATTTTCTTGTACTTGTTGGTATACTGGTTGATTATATACAGGTTGTTGTTGTTCCATATATAATGGTTCATCATATAAAACAGTTGCTGGTTGATTAAATTGTTCTAACTCATCAACTGAAATGAATGATACTTCATCAACTCTTCCTACAGGAATATTATATTGTTGTACTGGAGCTAAATCTAAATAAGGATCATATTGTTGATCACCATATTGTTGTTCTTGAGCAGAAATAACTTGATTTTCTACATTGCTATAAATAGGTTCTTCTATATATGTAGTTTCTTGAATATGTTGAGTTTGTCCATAGATGATTTGCTCTTCATATAAAGTTTCTTCTACTTGAACTGTTTCTTCCATGTAACGAGGATCTGCATAAACTGTTTCTTCTGAATATACATTTTCTTGGATATATTGAGGTTCAGCATATACAACTTCTTGATATACAACTTCTTGTGGTTGTTCTTCATAAATTTCTTGATACACAACTTCTTGTGGTTGTTCTTCGTATAATTCTTGATATACAACTTCTTGTGGTTGTTCTTCGTATAATTCTTGATACACAACTTCTTGTGGTTGTTCATCATAAATTTCTTGATATACAACTTCTTGTTCAGTTGTTACGAATTGTTCTTCATCATAATATTGAGCATTAGCTTCTCTTTCAGCAAGTTCATTTTCTCTTGCTGCTAATTCAGCTGCTTTGTAAGCTAATTCTGCTTCTCTTGCTAATTCTGCTTCTTTTGCTGCTAATTCTGCTTCTCTTGCTGCATATTCAGCTTCTCTGCGAATTTCTTCTTCTTTTGCTGCTAATTCATTTTCTTTAGCTGCTAATTCTGCTTCGCGTTGCATTTTTTCTTCTTTAGCTAATAAGTCTGCTTCTTTTGCTGCATATTCAGCTTCTTTTGCTAATTCTGCTTCTTTTGCTAATTCTGCTTCTTTTGCTGCTAATTCTGCTTCTCTTGCTAATAATTCTGCTTCTCTTTCAGCAGATTGAACCGCTAATTCATTTTCTTTAGCAATTAATTCCGCCTCTTTTTCAGCCATTTGTTTTTCTAATTCAGCTTCTTTTTCAGCCATTTGAGCTGCTAATTCTGCTTCTTTTGCTGCTAATTCTGCTTGTTTAGCTTCATCTAAATAAACTTCCTCAACTTGAGTAGTTGTTTCAGAGATATATTGAGGATTTTCTCCTTCAATCTCTTCAATAATTTCTTCAACTACAACTTGTTCAGTGATTTGTTCTTGAGCATTGTTTTCCATTAACTCTTTGATACGCTCATCAAACATACGTTGTAATCTTTCTTCTTGAGCTTCTAAATCTTCAGCTGATAAATTTTCTTGATTTTGATTTGTATTTAAGATTTCGATTTGTTTTTCTAATTCTTTAACACGTTCAGCATATACATCTTCAGTTGGAGTATCTTCAGATTTTAATTGATCTAATCTTTCTTTTTCTGATTCTTGCTCTTGTTTTAATTGTTCGATTTTAGATTTTAAATCTTCAATGTCTGACATTGAAACAATTTCTCCATCTTCATCAAACTCATAGTAATAACGTGAATCAATATCTCTAATGAATTCAGGTTTCATTTCAAACATTTCTTCTTCTAAAACAATTAAATCAACATAAGGTAAACTTCTTAAGTTAGTTTGATTACCTTCAACAGCTTTTAACATAAAGTCAATAACTGCATCTTTTCTTAATTCAGTAGAAGCTTTAATATCATTATCTTTTGCGAAACGTTGTAAACTTACAACTTTCATATCTTTAATTTTTGCATGAACAGCTTCATCGTATTTATCTTCTTCTTGTAAACGTTGAACGATTACTTCTAATAATTGAGCACGATTTAAACGTTTAGGAACATTAATTTCATATTTAGCTGCAACTTCTCTTAATTCAGCTACTGTAGAACTTTTAAACATTACTCTTGAATAATCTTTATCCGGAATAACATCAATATGACCATCAAAATCATATAAACAACTATTTAGAGTTTCATTATATTCAGCAAATTTAGAGAATGCTTCATCTAACCCTAATAATTTTTCGATAGTTTCTTCAGTGATATTTAATCTCTCTGCATTCACTAAAGTTAAAATCCATAAACTTATTTTATACTTTTCAGTACAAGCATTTTCATGAAATCTTGTATCTCCACTATTAGCTAAAGTGAAAAAGAATTTATTTAATTGGTAATCAGAATATTCCATATACCAGTTTAAACGGTGTAATAACTCTGTAGTGATCGGTAACTCTTTTGCTATTTTAACAAAATCGTTAAGAACCATTTTTAAAGCTCTTGTTCTTAAAACTCTTGGTAACCCTTGATTTGTTTCACTTAATAATTCAGCAACTTGTACAGCATTTTTAGTTGATATTTTTTTAGCTAAAGCATAAATATCTTCTGCAGTATTTTTAAGTGTAATTGTCATTTCCTCTAAATTAATCTCCATAAAAAAGCACCTCTTCTATATAATTTTTAAAATCCACAATTTTGAAGAACCTACAACAAAATGCGTTTATATCTATAATACAACATTTTTTCGGTTTTTTCAATACAAGAATTATCTTTTTTTGTAAAAAAACCGAAAAAAATGTGGAATAAACGTGCTTTTATTTAACACATCTTTAAATTATATAATTTTACCTCATACCTAAGCCGTTTTTTTAAAAAAATAAAAAGTAAATTTTTTACAATTTACTTAATATTTATGAAGTCTTCATTAATGTCCATATCTGTCACTTCTACTTCTTCTTCCCATGTAGTTTCTGGATTAAAAACGGTAACTTTCATTTTAGTTTCTCCGATTATTTCAGCTAGAATTTCTAAATTAATATCTGCTTCTACATATTCATCGAAAATTTTCGCGTTTGTTACAGTTGGATGTTGAATAATTCTAGCTAAGATATCATCAGTATTTTCAATAAATTCTTTTACTATTGTTTTAATTTGAATATCTTTTGTATATTGTATTTTTTGTCTAATAATATCTGTTTTAGTATTATTAGTTTCTGAATACCAAATATTTATTTCAAATTCGCCTATAACTTTTACAGAATCTAGATTAGTTTTAGTAGCTTCAAATTCATGATTAATAATCCAACATCCTAGTATACTATATGGTTTAATACTTGTTGAAATTTTTTCAGTTAAATTTAAAGTTTTTTTACCTTTTGCAATGACAGCTTTTGTAACTATTTCTCTTATTTCACTCAATTATACCCCTCCTCAATATAGTATATTCAAACAACGATAAACTGCTACTAGATTTATTTACATATAAATTATATTCTTTTATATTACATTATATGACTAATTATAAAAAATGATAAAGAAAAAAGCATTCAAA
>JAWXUE010000024.1:0-19117 GCA_044432925.1 bacterium
TTTTGGTGACACAACAAAAATTAAACCAAATTTAATGCAAAAAAAAGCATTAAAAGAATTATCAAGATATAGAGATATGGGTAATAATAAAGCACTAGTTGTTTCAGCAACTGGTTCAGGTAAAACCATTTTAGCAGCTCTTGATGTTAGAAATTTTAATCCAGGAAGAATGTTATTCGTTGTTCATAGAGAACAAATCTTAATTAAAACAATGGAAACGTTCAAACATATATTTGGAACGAAATATTCATATGGACTATATACAGGTAACGAAAAGAGTATAGATAGTGATATGATATTTGCGACGAATATAACATTGTCAAAAAATATTGATATATTTGATTCTAAAGATTTTGACTATATCATATTAGATGAATGTCATCATGCGGTAGCTAGTAGTTATAAAATAATATTAAATAAATTTAATCCTGAATTTTTACTAGGTTTAACAGCTACTCCAAATAGAATGGATGGAGAAGATATATTTGATTTATTTGATCATTGTGTTCCATTTGAATTATCGCTTCGTGAAGCCCTTATTCAAAATCTCGTAACTCCATTTAAATATTATGGTATAAGAGATGAATTGATTGATTTTTCAGATAGAAATCCTAATTTAATCAAAGAACTATCTAATAAAATTCATACTGATTTTATAAAGTCTGAAATAGAAAAACATAGACAAAAAGGAAAATTAAAATGTATATCATTTTGCAAAAGTGTAGAGCACGCTAAAATGCTCTCTGAAGCATTGGCTTTAACTGGATATAACACTATTGCCTTATCAGGTAACAACAGTACAGGTGAAAGAATTAAAGCTTTTAATGATTTACAAAGTGATACACAATCATTAGAAATTATTTTTACAATAGATATATTAAATGAGGGTGTTGATATACCAGCTATAAATATGGTTCTATTTTTAAGACCAACTGAGTCTCAAACTATATTTTTACAACAACTTGGGCGAGGATTAAGAAAATTTGAGAATAAAGAATATTTAACTGTATTAGACTTTATCGGTAATAATTATCAACGCTCAGTTCAAATAGCTTTAGCACTAAGTTCATTATCTGATACTAATGTAGATAAGCCATATTTAAGAAAACTGATTAGCACTAATTTTACATCACTTGAATTACCTATAGAGATTCAATTAGATGAATTATCTAAAATAGAAATGCTTAACTTTTTAGAGAAAAGTAGCTTCAATACAAAGAAAATATTAAAAAGTGATTATGAAAGTTTTAAAAGGTATTTAAAAGTTGAAACTTATCCATTACATGTTGATTATTTAATTAATGATTGTGCACCAAACTTAGATTTATTTATGAAGTCATCTTTAAGTGGTAAAAATAGAAGTTATTATAATTTCTTAGTGAAAATGGATGAAGTTAACATACCTCTTTTAACAGATGAAGAAAATAACCTTATAGATAATATATCTGATCTAGTTCCGATTGTGAGAATTGATGAAATAGCTATTATTGAATTTCTATTAGATCAACCTAAATCATTAGATGAAATATATTCTTATGATTTTGAAAGTAATAGAGTTACTAAAGAAACAATAAATAATGCGATACATCATTTGCTAAAACAGAATATTATTAAAAAAGATGGTTTATTTTTTGAATTAAATGTTTCGAAAATCTCTGATAATATATCTGATTATTTAATAGATTTAATACAATATGCTAAAACCAGATACCAACAAGAATTTGGTATTTATGATACAAAATTCAAATATTTAGCAAATTATTACAAAGAACAAGTTATGAGAGTATTACTAGAAGAAAGTTTAATGTACATGCAAGGTACAAAATATTTAGCAAATAATGAAGTTTGTGTATTTATCGGTTTAAAGAAGGATAAGTCAAAAGCAGAGTTGCTTAACTATAAAGATAAATTTTTAAATGAATCTTTATTCCAATGGGAGAGTGTGAAAAACGCAACGATTCATAATTCTGAAGGTAAAAAACTTCTTGCTGCAAAAAAAATACATTTATTTGTGCGCAAAGTTGAATCAGAAGATGGGATTACGCAACCATTTAAATATTTCGGAGAGGGAATATTTACTAATATGAGACAATCTTCAACTGCTGGGTCTAGCACATTACTATTTGATATTAAATTAGATAATAATGTCCCAGAAAGATATCACTTAGAATTTAATGTAACAAGTGAGGACATATAATGAAAAATCATTACGAAGTAGTATGTGCTGTTATAAAAAAAGATGATAAATATTTTATTTGCCAAAGAGGACCGAAAGGTGAATGTGGTCTAAAATGGGAATTTCCTGGCGGCAAAATAGAAATAGGTGAGACACATCAAGAAGCACTTAAAAGAGAAATTAAAGAGGAATTAAATAGTAATATTAAAGTAAATGAATTTATAACAACTGTTAATCATGAGTATAATACATTTTCAATTACAATGCATGCATACTTATGTGATTTAATTGAAGGAGATTTAGAATTAAGTGAACACATTAATAAATGCTTTATAAAAAAAGATGAATTCCATAATTTCGATATAGCTCTTGCAGATTTACCGATATTGAAAAAAATATAAAAAGGAGTAAAAAATATGAAAAAATTTAATTCAACATGGCTGTATAATGATAATGAAATAAAATATAAAATTAACAATCAATTAAAACAAACAATATTAAATACTGTTAAAGAATTAAACATTAATAGAGATAACATAAAATATATATTATCTGATTTTCAAAGTAAGTATGGTATATCAGCTTTAAATAAACTACAAGGAAAAGAATTACTATATAGAATCTTTGCTAAAAAAACTATGGATAGTAAAAGTTTAATATATGCTCTAGAATTTGATAAAACATACCAGAAATTTGGGGGTGTTGGTGGTGGAGCTGCTTTTAAATATACCTTATACTATTCTGACACAAAAGAATCATGGATAAGTGGTTCTCACTTTAAAAATATAAAAAAAATTAGTGAAGAAGAAGCAATATTATACACAGAAGGTGTTAAAGAGAAATTTATTAAAGCATTTAATTACTTAGAAAATTTATCTTATAATACTGTAGATGATATAAATTATGCACGAATAGGGAAGGATTTAAGCTATATTTTAGGAAACTTATTTAATAGATCTTGGGTTAGCAAATATTTATATATGATGTTTCCTGAAATATTTACAGAATTCTATACTATATCTTGGACAAAATGGATATTAGAAAAATTAAATATTAAACCGGAGCAATCTTTTATATCTCATCAAGGTCAAATAGTTAAAGTAGCTGATGAATTGAATATCACAACACATGAACTATATACTGCCTTATTAACAATTAGATTTGAAAATCCTTTTGTAGAAGAACTAATTAAAGATGAAGAAAACAACGACCAATACTTTGGAAGTGGTAATAATGTGATAGTTTATGGTACTCCAGGCTGCGGTAAATCATATCATGTTAAAAATGAGATTTTGTCTGGAAGAAAAAATAATGTTTATAGAACTACTTTCTTTTCAGAATATACTAATACAGATTTTATTGGTCAGATTTTACCTGTTGTAAATGGGGATAAAGTTACTTACGAATTCACTCCAGGACCTTTCGCAATAGCTTTAAAACAAGCTCTATCGAATCCTAATGAAGAAGTAGCATTAGTTATAGAAGAATTAAACAGAGGTAATGCTGCATCTATTTTTGGTGATATTTTCCAATTATTAGATAGAGATGATACAGGAACAAGTGAATATAGTATTAACAATATCAATTTACAAAAATATTTAACAAAAGAATTGAATAAAGAGATAACTAGTATTGTTATACCATCTAATATGTCATTAATAGCTACAATGAATACTA
The DNA here is from genome assembly GCA_044432925.1 of bacterium. Lineage (GTDB taxonomy): Bacteria > Bacillota_I > Bacilli_A > Acholeplasmatales > Anaeroplasmataceae > JAWXUE01. The sequence continues at coordinate 3,854 of JAWXUE010000024.1, forward strand.
GTGATCAAAATGTATTTACATTAGATACAGCATTTAAAAGAAGATGGAACTTTAAGAAATTAAAAAATACATTTACTGATGAGCATGAATACAAAGATATAGATGTACCAGGTATGAATATATCTTGGGAAGTATTTGTAACAAAAATAAATGATTTTATTGTACAAAACAATAATATAATACAATCAGAAGATAAACAATTAGGTGTATATTTCATAGATAAAAAAGTTATAGATACTAACAATGAAGAATCAATTTCCTCAATTGAAGAATTTGCACATAAGGTACTTGAATACTTATGGAATGATGTTGCTAGGTTTGAAAGAAGTAGATGGTTTAGAAATGCCAAAACATTAGATGATTTAATTGAAAGTTATATTTCTAAAGCAAATGATAAAAAATCAATTGAGGTATTTTCTGATGGTATCTTCAATTAATAATTTTTATAAGCATAAAGTTACTAATAAAACTAATGACTCTTTTACAGGGATAAAAATAATTGAAAACGAAATACATTTTTATTATCCAGAATCTTTTGATTTAGAAACAAAAGAAGATATTTTAAAATTTTTAAATACATTTAGCATTAATAAAGAATTATCTAAAGAAGAAACAAATATCAATAATGATCAATCAGGAGATGAATATTCACTATCATCATATTTATTTTTGATAGATGATTACTTTAAAAATGGAATAATAGTTAATAGAGAAAAAGTTTATAAAACAAATCAAAATGGTAAAGTAAATTGGAAAAGAACTTTAGAGCAAAACCCTATAATTTCTAACAATAATGTTATCTATACTAATATGGTAGTAGAGAGTAAAAATATTGTTGACAATTTATTAGTTGATATATATAAACATTGTTTAAAGAGGAGTATAGATGTAATTGGATTTCTTTTCAATATAAAATCGAATTTTCTTGTTAATAAGCCGTTTAACAATTTAATTAAACAAAAATATTTAACAACTTTACTTGATGAATTATCTAAAACATTTGATGATGTAAAAAGAAATAAATTAAATCATTTAATAAGCATTGTAAAAGGATTATCTTCATATTCTACTAGTAGAGATATTGTTTATGGTGTTGATAACTATCATTATATTTATGAATATATGATTAATAAAATTTTTTGTAATATTAAAGAGATAAAAGATTTTTATCCTAAAGCGACATGGCAAATAATAGGCTTAAGTGAATTCGAAAGTAGTAAACTTCGACCTGACACTATATTGATAAAAGATAATGTTGGATATATATTAGATGCTAAATATTATAGATTTGGTACAACTGGAGATACTTCTCATTTACCCGACACAAGTTCTATTTCTAAACAAATTATTTATGCAGAGTATTTAGAACAGTTAAATAAAATTAAAAATTTAAATATTAAGAAAATATATAATGCTTTTTTATTACCTTATAATAAAAATGATAATATATTTAATTATAATGATGAATTGAAATATATTGGTAATTCTAAATCATTGTGGAAAGATAATGAAGAGACATATCATTTAATTCATACTATTTTAATAGATTTAAAACACATTATTTATTCTTATAATAATTATAATCATAATATTGATATAAAAGAGTTAATTGATAGTATTAAGAAAAATAGCAGGTAATACAGTTATAAATACAAAGGTAAGAGTAAATAATTAAATAACTAAAAAAAATTAGAAATTATAAGAAAGTTGCTAAATTATTTAGTAAAGGATTGTTTAAAAGAATAAATAAATAAATAAATAAATAAATAAATAAATAAATAAATTCAACACGAATTGATAAAAATATGAGATAATCGTTCGACAAACTATGTCGGACTTTTTGTTTTTATGGTAAAATATGGATAAAGAAAGTGAGGGATAAAATATGATCGAATTAAGAATGATTTATGATAATGTTTCGAAGATTATGTTACCTATTATGAGTTTGATTAGTTTTGCACTTAGTTATGTTTATTATTATTTAGAGAATAGTGTTATACCATTAACATTGCTTATTTTTAGTGTTTGTACAATGATTTCTATAATGATATTAACAGTCATTGACTTTTATAAGACTGGTAAATGTGCAACTTTAAAAATAAATAATACAACAATCAATATTAAGTTTGGTGATATCTTTGAAGAGAATAACAATTTAAAGGTAATAGCATTTAATGAATACTTTGATACAGAAGTAGATGATATAATAATATCGAGTTCATCATTAAATGGTAAATTTATAAAAAATAAAATTCCAGACGATTATATACTAACATTTGATGCAAAAATAACAAAAGATCAAGAAAAGAATATATATATGGAAAATAACGAAAGAAATAAAGGGAAAAAGGTAAAGTATAAATTAGGAACCATGCATAAACATGGAAATTATTTTTTACTTGCATTTTCAAGATTTAATGAAAAAAATGAGGCTAATCTTACTAATGTCGAATATGTAAAATGTTTAATGGAAATGTGGGGCAATTTGAACAGTAATTATAATCAAAAAGAAATTGATATTCCTTTACTTGGTAGTGGAATTACTAGAATTCCTAACAAAGCAAATATTACACATCAAAATTTATTAGAAATAATGTTATATACACTTGAAATAAGTAATTTAACATTTAGTAAACCATCAAATATAAATATTATTCTATATAGTGGAGATAGAAAGTTATATAATTTAGTGAAAATAAAAAAAGAATTTAATAGAGGTGATAAATATGTCAAATAGATGTTTTTTAAGTTTTAAAAAAGAGGATATGGATTATAAAGACAAAATCGTTGAATTGTTGGGGGGAGAAAAAATAAAAGTAAAATCTTTAGATGTGGAAATAGATTCAGAAGATATAGATTATGTATTACAGAAAATTAGAGAAGAATACATGAGTAACACAAGCGTTACAATATTTTTGATTGGTAAAAATTCCTCTGAAAATGAAGGTAGTGATTGTAAAGGGAACAAACAAAGTTTTATCATTAGAGAACTTCAAGCAACTTTGTATGATGGAAAAGGTAACAGAAGAAGCGGTTTACTTGGTATAGTATTACCTAAGATGTATTCAAATATCTATGGTGATTCATATGAGTGTCAAGTTTGCGGCAAAAAAATTAATTATGTTAATATTAATGATGATACCGTCATTAGAGAATTTCATAAAAATTATTATTTAAAGAAGAACAAATGTGATCATTATAGCGAAGGTGATAGATTTTGTGTTTTAGTCAAATACGATGATTTTATAAATAATCCCGATAAATATATAACTGAAGCATATGAAAAAACTACACAACCAATTTCTAAACTTGTTCAATGGAGAAAACTTCGTTAATCTTATAAGCGTAAGGGGGGACTGTATGGACTTACTGGAACAAATTAAAATTATAAACAATTCAATAGAAAAGTCAATTGATAAAAGCAAAACAGAGAGAGATTTTTATAGTCAGGTTATTCTAAAAGATTTAAGAACATTAGTAGAAATTGTAATTGTTTATCTGCATAGGATTCAAACTTCAGATGGAAAGCGAACATATAATTATGATGATATTCAAAATGCTATTAAAAATCTTAACTATAACAATGACACAAGATTTCTTAAGGTTTTTCATTCATACTTGCAAGCATCACTTTCACATTTCAGACCAAATGAAACTAATTCTACTAGATTAATGCTTAAATATTATGATTATATTTATAACATAAAAGTATTATTAAAGTCTCATGGGATTGATATAGTTGAAAATTTACATGAATTTCCTTTGGAATTAGAAGACACATTTGATGCTTATTATACTGCAATTTGCAACTGTTTTAATAGCAAAGGGAATAGCAGAAGTGGGAAATATTATATAAACAACGTAAGTGTCATTAAAGTTGGAAATAAAAGATTTTATCAACTATCAATAAGTGAATGTTATGATAAAACAAACAATTTAGATAAATTTATTGTTTTTTCTGAAATAGATATTCCTACTAATTATTCAGTTAATCTTTATTTAAGAGATGATATTATCAATGTATCTGGTATATCGATGCCAGTTAAAATTGTTACAAATTGGACTATAGCAATTAGACCATGTGAACTTACTAAAATAAGCAAAATAGTAGGATGTAATAAGGAAATTAAAGGGAATAAAGATTATTATAACTGGATGATGTATTTAACAAAAAATAAAATGAATTTGTTAGATGTCGTTAAATTTACCGATAATGATTTTCAAAAAGTTTGTTCAGATAATCTTAATGGCTTAAAATATTCTATAATTTCTGAAGTTTTATCAAAGGTTAGATACCATATAAAGTGTAATCATGATAAAAATGTATTGTATTACCTAATTTATTATATTAGAAATGAAATTTTAAAAAATCAGTTACCTAGAAACACTGAAGAACTTAATATGTATTTGAATATTTCTAATAGAGTTTATCCTTTTGAACAATTGCCTTTTTTCAATAACTTAATACAGCATATCCCCAAATTAGAAACTTTATTAAATTGTATAGATGTACATGGTAAGGAAGATCAAATTTTTGGATATTTCATAAAGGTAGAATCAATTTTTAATAATAAGTTATATATTGAATTTGATGATGAAAATAAAGAGTTAATCGAATCACTAAACTTGAAGATATATAAAACAACTAGTAAAATAAATATTTGGAATAACTATTGTAATATAAGAGATTACGAAGAAAAAACAAATTGTATTCTAGAGTTAATTCATCAGTATACTGATGAAAATATTAATAGTGACTTTGCGGATGATATAAGAAACTATGTTAAATTAAATAAGATAGATATCGAGAAGGAAAAATTATTAAAAAAATTAACATATTCATCTTGTATTCACGCGGTATTTGGTGCTGCTGGAACTGGTAAGAGTTATACGATTGATATTTTATGTGAAATTTTTAATAACAAAAAATTACTTATATTAACAAATACTTATACAGCATTAAACAACTTACGAAGAAAAATCAAATGTAGTAATATTAAGTTTGAAGTGATTTCTAAATTTAAGTATAAAAGAACATACACATATGATGTACTGATAGTTGATGAATGTAGTAATATTTCTAATGATGATATGTTAAGTGTACTTGAACAAAATAAATTTAAGCAAATATTTCTATTCGGGGATATAATGCAAATCGAATCGATTAATTTTGGGAATTGGTTTAGATTTTATCAGTATATATTTGACAAACATTCTACAGAACTTACTAAAATATTCAGAGCAGAAGATTCAACGTTATTAACTTTATGGAGTGAAGTAAGGAATAGTGAAGAGAAGGTTGATGAATTTTTATCTAGAGGAAACTTTTCTTCGTCATCTTTTGAAGAATTGTTTTATTATTCATCAAAAAAAGATGCTATAATACTATGTCTTCAATACGATGGTCTATACGGTATTAATAATCTTAATAGAACCCTTCAAGCTATGAATCGAAATCATTCATATTCAATCAGAGATAATTTATATAAAATAAATGACCCGATTATTTTTGTAGAAAATTCTAATGATAATTTATATTATAATAATTTAAAGGGAAATATAATATCGATTTCATCTGACCATAAACATTTCTACTTTAAAATTCAAGTGTTTGATTATGAATGCTATAATATCCTTCATTCTAATTATGAAAAATCTGGAGATAATCAATATATCAATTTGACAATTACGAAATATAAGAAAAGTAAAAATCAATTTGATGACTATGTAAATGAAGTTCCATTTCAAATAGCATATGCATTATCAATTCATAAATCGCAAGGTCTAGAGTTCGATGATGTTAAAATTGTCATTACTTCTGATACTGAACAAAATGTTGATAAAAATATTTTTTATACTGCGATAACAAGATCTAAGAAAAATTTAAAAATATATTGGACACCTGAAGTTCAAAGGAATATATCTGGAAAAATTTGTATTAATGAGTCAAAAGATGACTTTTATAAATTTGTTAATAAAATTAAATTAAAAAATAAATAACTTTTAGCTCTATCAATTTCATGTTCTTCATCATATATATGTCGAAAACATTTATAAAACAAACAAAAAAGTCTAGAAATGAGAACTTTCTTTAATGGTTCCCATTCCTACGGGGTTTAATATTTACAAACAGATAACCATTGTATTGAAAATCTATATAATTACGAGAGGAGAATACTTATTAAAACACCAGAAGAAAGAGTGTTAAAAAATGGGAATAATATAGCTTATATAAAAGAAGAACTAATAACACATGATTTGTGTATGTTGGCTGTAACTAAATCACCCTCTTCTTTAAAATATATTCCTGAAAAATTCAAAACAAGAGAAATATGTGATATAGCAATGAAGAGGAAAAGTTCTTTAGCTTATATTCCTAGTGAATTATATAATTTCTATTACACTTATGAAGTATTATCTAATTATATAAGTAAAAAAAATGATTCAGTAGCATCTACATCAAATCTTATTCTTGAAAATTTATATATAAGTAATAAATTGACTAAAGAATTCTTTTATTTATTTCTAACAAAGGAAGTTTTATCCATCACATCTAAAAAGTACTTCGATAATAAATTTATTATAGAGTTTGTATGTGATAGAAAATCTTATGAAATAAGTTTAGACTCGTTCTATGATTTTATAGAATACTTAAATTATGATTTAAGTGATGCAGATCTATTAACGTATAACTTTAATAACATTGACATAACTAAATATGATTTTACTAATTCTTATTTAAGTGAAGAAATATTAATAAAGTATAAGTTGTATGATGACTCATTCTATGAATCAATTACTTGTGAGAATGACAAACTACAAACATATGAAATTGTAAAACAAGAAAATTTTCAAATTACAAACACAAAGTTTAATATTGGAGAAATAAAATTATATTATATTAGTGATTTACATTTAGATCATAAAATAAGAAATAAATTTGGTGAGTTTGGTAATAAGAACAATATACTAAGATATGTTAGAAAAGTTGCTAAAGATTTATTTGAGAATGTAAAATTAAATGACTTAACATTTGCCTTTATATTAGGTGATGTCTCAGCAAACTTTGAAATTAGTAAAGAGTTTTATAAAGTGTTAAGTGAGGTATATTACTCACAACACATATTTATAATATTAGGTAATCACGAATATAAAACTCAACCTTTAGAACAAACAAATAAAATGTATATTGAATTATTTAATGAGATTAGTTTAAATTTACTAAATAATAAATTTATATCTATAGGAAAATATAAGACACATATTAACACATTAGAGTTTTTTAACACTAAAACTGTGGAAGAGGTTGAAAAATACTTTAATGAAAAAGCATTATGTATATATGGAGGTACAGGGTTTTCTGGTTCAAACCCAAACTATAACGCAAATATTGGATTATATAACGAAAATGTTACTAGAGAACAAGAAGTTTTAGAAAGTGAAAAATTTAATGAAGGACATGAATTTCTATTAAGGCATTTAACAAATTATCCTGTAGTTATTTTTTCACACATGCCTAAAACAGATTGGTGTAAAGAATATGTTAGTAATAATTTTATATATGTCAGCGGACATACACATCAAAATCAAAGATTTAAACATAATAATTCAACTTTCATCTCTGATAATCAAATAGGGTATAATAACGATACTTTTGAAATGAAGTTTATTACTATGGATCATGATATTGATTTATTTAGAAATTATAATGACGGAATATATTCTGTAAGTATTGATGATTATTCAAAGTTTTTGTTTCTTAAAAGAGGACAATTATACCAAAGTAAAGTTTTAAAGGAAAATGTAATAATGTTAAAGAAAAAAGAAATCTATATGTTTTTTAATATTAACGATAAAAAACAGTTGAAATTGTTGGATGGATTTGCTCAAAGAAACATTTCTAATCAAAACATTGAATATTATTATAACAATATGGATGTCATTTCTGATTTATTAAAAGAATCCTCGATGGATTATAGAACCCTTCAGGAAGCTGTATCAAGTGTTTTAAAACAATTAAATTTTTCAGGTAGAATACATGGTTGTATTGTAGATATAGATTTCTTCAATCATATATTCATTGATCCTATAGAGTGGGATTTACGTATATATTTTGCATTTGATGTTTCAAGTAGGAGATACTATTCTGGATTTGAAAAATTTTTGGAAGTAAATTATCAAGGAAGATTATCTGAATATTTAGAATTGAAAACAAAAGGTATTTCATTGGAAAGAAATGATTTATGTAAGAACGAAGATATGTTAGTGAAACCAACTTTAGATATTAATATGTATAAAAATTCTTTAATAATGAATAAAATACAATCAGTTACTGAAATGGGAATCCTCAAAATATGGGATGATTCATTAATTCAAAATAGAAGAAAGTGTGAAAATATAGAATCAATCGAAGAAATTGAAGTGAGTGAAAAATTATTATTAGAATAGTTAATATAAATTAAATAACTCTCGCAATGACATGTACACCATCATGCGGTAGCTAGTAGTTATAAAATAATATTAAATAAATTTAATCCTGAATTTTTACTAGGTTTAACAGCTACTCCAAATAGAATGGATGGAGAAGATATATTTGATTTATTTGATCATTGTGTTCCATTTGAATTATCGCTTCGTTAAGCCCTTATTCAAAATCTCGTAACTCCATTTAAATATTATGGTATAAGAGATGAATTGATTGATTTTTCAGATAGAAATCCTAATTTAAATATTGAAAAAAAATCGTCGATAAAATCCGGCTATAAAATATTGCGATAAAATATAAATTATAATAAAAATAATTTAATTAAATTAATCTGAATAAAGAAATACCAATAGAAAAAATTACTACTCTAATTAATGTTAGGGTAGTTTTTATTTAAATAAATCAGTGTGTTCCATTTCGGAACATACTCAATAAATTATATAAAAACAAGTATGTGCATTTTTTGCACATACTGAAATAATACTTTAATAAATGTGAAATAATATCTCTAGATAAAGCTATTAGTTTTAGAATAAATAATTTCAATATAAATACTTGATATATTTTTTATAAAATGATACTTTTATTATAATATAATTAAATATAATAAAAAACTTATCACAAAACAAATATTTTGATAAGTTTTTTATTTACATGGATAAATGTTTAGTATATACTAAATAAAAAGAGGTGTTATAATGAGTTATGATTCATTAAGAAAATTGTATTACAAAAATAAGAGTGAATATAAAAAAATATATGAACAAAGATTTGATTCTGAGAATACTATTAAATTCAATTTTAAAATAAATCAAAATACCGCATTCTATTTTAATCATTTTTCAATACATAGTAAATGTTTAAATATTTCAACGTTAGATAAAGAAGTAAGTTCATTACTATCAAAACTTCCACCAATAGAAAAAGATGCATATGAAAAAAAGTGTATCGTTGATGAAATTCTTTTTACAAATGAAATAGAAGGTGTTATTAGTACTAGAAAAGATATAATTTCTATATTAGATCAAGTGGATGATGTCACTCAAAAGCCGAGTAAAATATCAAGTTTAATAAATAAATATAAATCATTAGTTCTAGATGAGTTTATAGAAATAAAAAATTCTAATGATATAAGAGAAATATATAATTCAATGTTGTTAGATGAAGTAGAAAAGTATGATGAAGAAGATATACCAGATGGGATGATTTTTAGAAAAAACGAAGTTTATTTAAAAAATCAAAGTGGAAATATCATTCATACAGGAGTAATGCCAGAAAGTAATATTATATTATTAATGGAGCATTCCATAAGTATTCTTAATGATAAAAAAATAGATTTACCTATAAGAGTATCTATCTTTCATTATTTATTTGCTTATATTCATCCGTTTTACGATGGTAATGGAAGAATGGATAGATATATCACATCAATCTACTTAAAAGAATATTATAATCCAATTATTGCATTTCGTATTAGTCAAACAATCAATGAAAATAAAAGTCAATATTATGAAGCTTTCAAGCATACTAATGAAAACAATAATTTAGGAGATATTTCAACTTTTGTTTATAATTTTATTGATATAATAGAAAAAGCATTTATTAATACTAAAGAGTATTTAATAGAAAAAATAATTAGTATAGAAAATGGTAATAATTTTATTTTTAATTTAAAATTAGACGATTATTCATATAAATTACTTTTTCTACTATTTCAAATTAAATTATTTAAAGATGAAGATAAATCAATTAATGAGTTGTGCAACATATTGTCACTCGGGGAAACAAAATGTAGAGAGTCAATAAAAAAATTATTAAATGATAATTTTATAAGTTTTAACAAAAGAAGTTCTAAAAAAGTTTATTGTTTTAATGAAGAACTATTTAATAAAATTATTAATTTACAGTGAAATCGTTAATTTAGATAAATATGTAGAAGAAATGAATATAAATATTAACAATGTGAATGTCGTGATAAATGGCGGAGTAAATGGCAGTATAAATGGCGATATAAAATTAAAAAAATGTCATCAATATTTTAAATAAAGAGTTAAATAATATATCATAAGTTAAATAACTTTAAAATTAAAAATATAATGAAAGACCATTTAAAAGAAAGGTACGTTCATAGTGAAAAAAACTAAATGTCCATTTTGTGGTACACAGATAGAATCTAAACAAAGATTAGTAAAAGAGATAATAAAAAATAAGGAAGTAAGTTACATTGAAACTTATTTTTATTGTATTGAAGATAAAGAAGAATTTTATGACGAAGAAACATCAAAAGAAAATTATATTAATCTAACAGATAAATATAAAGAAATTGAAGAATAATGTTGTTTATCTTAATCTAATTTAGCTTTGTTATTAGGTATGGGGAAAATTACTGTAACAAGATATGAAACAGGTATTATACAAGAAAAAACAAATGATATTTTACTTAGAATAGTTGATAGTGAACCACACATAGTAATGAATTAATAGATTATTCTTACGCTGAGTTATTAAAAGAATTTTAAAATAAATATAATTTATAAGGGAGTGATTGTGTGAAATGTATTATAAAAAATGAATTAAAACTAAATGTAAACAAAGTTATTTATAATAATAACGGAAGTTGTTTTGTTTATTATAAAAACAATTCTACACCATTCCCTTATAATAGAATGTTAGTAGAAGAAATAATAGATGAAGAAACATTAGATGTTAAAAACTATTTAGTTAAAATACATAATAAAAATGTATTTGATATTACTTCAATAACAAAATACAAAACAAATAAAAATATATGGTATTTTATTAAAACAAAAGAATATAAAAAGTTATATCCACAAAAAAGTATCTCTATTATAGAAAATGCTTTAATTAAATCAAAAGAACTATTTTATTATATAAATGATATTATTAATTATATGATGAAAAACCCAGAAAGTTATAACGAACAAATAACACAATCACTAAAATATAAAGTAGATGAGATAAAACATGTATTTCCTGATATTGTTTTATATAACTATTTATTAGGAGAAACAATACAAACATATAAACCTATTAATTATATATTTCCATTTAGTTCTAACTTATCACAAATAAATGCTGTGAAAAGTGCTTTTACTAATCAAATAAGTGTTATTGATGGCCCTCCTGGTTGTGGTAAAACACAAACTATTCTTAATATTATTGCTAATGCAGTTTATAATGATAAAACTATAGCTGTAGTATCATCAAATAATTCGGCTGTATATAATATACAAGAAAAATTAAAAAAGAATAATTTAGATTTTTTATGTGCTACTTTAGGAAGTAAAAATAATAATGAAAAGTTTTTTGAAAATCAATTAGAATATCCTGATTACTTATATAATACCCTTATAGATAAAGGTATAAATTTATTACAAAATAAAATTGATAAAAGTTGTGAATTATTTGAACTTAATAATAAAAAAGTAACATATGAAATGAAAAGAAATGAATTAAATAAAGAACTTTTAAATTTTAAAATAGAAAATGATATTTCTTATGATGTTAATAGTAAAATATCTTTAAATAAAATAATTAAAAAAGTTAAACTATTATCTAAGCATAAAAATATATATAGTAATTTAAGTAAGTTGCAAATAAGATATCATCTATTTTATTCTAAAAATAAATCTATAAATGAAATTAACAACTATTATGATTTATTAAATTTTTACAAAGTTTTATATTATAATAAAAAATTAGAAATATATACAAAAGATATTGAAGCTTTATTAAACACAATAAATAAATATAACAAAGATAATTATGAAAAAAACCTTTATAAAGATTCTAGAGAATTATTCGATTCTTATCTAAAAAGAAAATATAATTTAATCTCTAAGAGAAAAAGAGAAGAGTTTCAAAAAGTTAATGCAAATATAATTAATGAATACCCTATTATATTATCTACAACACATAGTATAAGTACAGTATTTAAAAATTTTAAATATGATTATGTAGTAATAGATGAAGCATCACAAGTAGATTCAATAAATGCAATATTAGCTATGTCAGTAGCTAAAAATATAATCTTTGTTGGAGACTTAAAACAATTAGATAGTATAGTAACAAATGAAGAAGCAATAAAAAAAATCGGTGAAAATTATAATATTAAAAGTCAGTATAAACTAGAAAATAATAATGCATTAAAATCTGTGATACAAACACTACCTGATGTAAAAAGAACTCTATTAAAAGAACATTATAGATGTCATCCTAAAATTATCGATTATTGCAATAAAGCTTATTATAATAATCAATTAATTATATATAGTCAAAATGATACAGAAGATCCATTCAGAGTTATTTTAACACCAGTAGGTAATCATTGTAGAGACAATACTAACCAAAGAGAATTAGATATAATAAAAGAAGAAATAATAAAAGATAATCTAGTAGACGTTGGAATAATAACTCCATATAATGCTCAAAAGAACTTAATTAATAATTCTAATCTAGATGTTGAAGTTGATACAATACATCAATTTCAAGGAAGAGAAAAAGAAACTATTATTTTCACAACAGTAGATAATAAAATATCTAAATTTACAGATAATGCTAGTTTAGTTAATGTAGCTGTATCAAGAGCAATAAATAAGTTTATCTTAGTTACTAACAATTCATCAAGTAATAATGAATCTAATATTAAAAAGATAATTGATTATGCTAATTATAATAACTTTGAAATTACAGATAGTAATGTACATTCTATTTTTGATATGTTATACAAAGACTGTATTGATAAAAGAAAAGAATATTTAAAAAATAATAAATTAAATACTGAATTTGATAGTGAAAAAATATTTGATGTATTTCTATCAGATATTTTAAATGATGTTAAGTTTTCACATTTAGATTATTGTTTTCAATATCCACTTTTAGATATTGTAAAAAATAAAAATATATTAAATTATGATTTATTAAAATATGCATCTAATAAGAATACTAAATTAGATTTCTTAATTTATAGTAAATTAGATAAAAAACCTCTTTTAGCAATAGAAGTAAATGGTTATGATTTTCATAAAAAAGGAACTACTCAATTTTATAGAGATATTAAAAAAGAAGAAGTACTTAAATTAAGTAATATTCCAATGTTAAAATTCACAACAAATGAATCAAATGAAAAAGATGTTTTATTAGAACAATTATCTAAATTAATATAATTTCTAAAAAATGTTATAATATCTTAAAGAATCAAGGAGGTACATATGACAAAAGAAGAAATGACTCAATATACAGGTGAAATACATCACATACCAAGAACAACAAATTAATATTAATGATTATAAAAGCTACTCTTACTATCTAGAGTAGTTTTTTATTTTTAAAACAAATATTCTCTTTAATAAGCCATTTATTAAAACACACTACAACAAATTTACCCATATATATACATAATGTGATATAATATAAAAATGAAATGAGGTTATAATATGAAACTAAATTTACACGTCCACTCAACTTGTAGTGACGGAAGAAAAACACCAAAAGATATTGCTTTGTTAATGGAAGAAAATAATATAACATTTGCATTAACAGACCATGATACATTATCAGGTGTACAAGAATGTTATGATACATTAAATAACAAAGAGTTATTAATAACAGGTATGGAATATAGTGCAAAATTTAAAGATATAACATTACATATATTATCTTATAATTTTGAAATAGATTTATTAAAAGAAGAAATATCTAAAAGTGAAAACAATAATAAAAAACTAATGAAACAAGTTTATAACAAACTTAAAGCATTAGGATTTAATATTGAACTTTTAGATGAAAACAATATATCTAAGTCTGCCCTTGCTGATGAATTAGTAAATAAAGGTTATGCAGATACTGAACTATATGCTAAAAGAAATATAATAAATAACTATGTAGATGATTATGGATTTCTAAATATCAAAGATGTAGTTAAAAATGTCCATAACGCTAAAGGTAAAGTATTTTGGGCTCACCCATTTCAAGTATTAAATAAAACAGGTAAATTTGATATAGACGAAATAAGAATCGAAGAAATAATAAAAGAATTAGTAAAACTTAAAATAGATGGATTAGAAGTATATTATAGACACTATACAAAACAACAAGTTTCTTTTTTAGAAGAAATGTGTAAAAAATATAACTTGTTATGTAGTACTGGTACTGATATACATTTTAAAGCAAAAGATGATTATCTTAATTATGATTTAACAGAAGAAAAAGCATTAGAAATTTATAAAAATATAATAAAATAGAAAAGAGGAAATTAAAATGATTTGTTTAAAATGTTTAGCTAAGTTAGAAAATGTAAGTGGTGAAAATGTTGTATGTAACAACTGTGGTATAGAGTTAAATACTAAAGAAGTAGAATTTTTATCACAATATAAAGATGTATTAAAACAACTTAATCAATCTAAAGTATTATATTTAGATGATTTTGGATATACTTATTTTGTTTCACAATACTTCTGTGATAAAAAAGATTATGATAATAAAATGAAATGTATTAACTTTGGTTTAGAAAACAACAGTAAATGTTGTTTCCATGGATATGCTAATTCATACTATCATGGTGAGGGTGTAGAAAAAGATTTAGTTAAATGTTATGAATTATTAAAACAAACTGAAAATTCAACATTTACTAAAAGTATTATAAGTTTAGGTTACTTATATTGTTCAGGTAATGGATGTGAACATGATTGTGATAAAGCAATAAGTCTATTTGAAAAAGCTGTTGAATTAGGTGATACTAATGCATATACACAGTGGGC
>JAWXUE010000025.1:0-19075 GCA_044432925.1 bacterium
TGTCATAAATGATAAATTTATAATTGTCAAAGACCTAATAATAAAGAAAAATAGATTAAAAACATATAAAAATATAGTTTATTAAAAATTAATATTAAATTTATAAAGTTAATAAATATTAAACTAAGAATATAAATAAAAAAGACTAAATTCTTTCGAATTCAGTCTTTAATTTGATTATTTATTATTTAATATTTTTTACTATTTCTTCACATCTAGGACATGCATTATCTGAGTTAAGTTTATCAACAACTTGCCAACATCTAGCACAAGTTTCACCTGTTGCAGCTTCTACTTTAACAGAGAATTCTTTAGTGTTATTAATAGTTAATTTAGATACAATTAAGATTTGTCTTAAGTTAGAATTTAAATTATTAAATAATTTAAATTGTTCATCATTTAAATTTAAAATTAAATGTGCATTAAATGATTTACCAATGATTTTTTCAGTACGTGCTACTTCTAAAGCTTTTAAAATTTCATTTCTTACTTCTAAGAATTGATTCCAATTACTTACTAAAGTATCGTATTTTGATAAATCTTTAACTTTTGGCATATCTTCAAAATAAATATCTTTATGTTCTTTAAACTCTAAGAAATCATATGCTTCTGAAGTTGTATGAGGAATAATTGGAGATAATAACTTTAATAAAGTTAATAAAGTATCATATAAAACAGTTTGAACACTTGCTCTAGCATGACCTTTTTGTTCTTCAATATATAAAATATCTTTTGTAAAATCTAAGTAAAACGCTGATAAATTATTAGTAATGAAGTTTGTTACTTTTCTATAAACTTCAGAAAACTCATAATTATCATATGCTTCAATACAATCATTAACTAATTGTTGTGTATTAACAGACATAAATTTATCCACTTCATTTAATTTATCAAATGAAACAGCATCTTTAGGATTAAAGTCTGAAGTATTAGCCATTAAGAATCTAAAAGTATTTCTGAATTTTCTATAAGTTTCAGAAACTTGATTTAACATATCTTTAGATATCCTAACATCAACATTATATTCAACACTACTTACCCATAAACGTAAGATATCTGCTCCTAATTCTTTAAATACTTTATTAGGATCAACTACATTACCTACAGATTTACTCATTTTTTTACCTTCACCATCTAAAACGAAACCATGTGTAACATTTGTTTTATATGGAGATTTACCTGTTGTAGCAACTGAAGTAATTAATGAAGAGTTAAACCAACCTCTATATTGATCACTACCTTCTAAATATAAATCAGCTTGTTTATTTAAACCTAATCTACTTAATAACATATAAGATGTACCACTATCAAACCATACATCCATAATATCTGTTTCTTTTCTAAATTTACCGTTAGGTGAATTAGGATTTTTATAACCTTTAGGTAATAAATCTTTAGCTTCACTACTTACCCAAACATTACTTCCTTCTTTTTCAACTAAAGAAGCAATGTGTTCTAATACTTTAACATCTAAAACTTCTTCATCATTTTCACAATAGAATACAGGAATAGGTACTCCCCATGCTCTTTGTCTTGAAATACACCAATCTCCACGAGAAGCAATCATGTTAGAAATTCTAACTTCTCCCCATTTTGGTACCCAATTAATTTGTTTAATTTCATCTAATAATTGTTGTCTAATAGGTTCAATTGAAGCAAACCATTGTGGTGTAGCTCTATAAATAATAGGTTTTTTAGTTCTCCAATCATGTGGATAAGAGTGATTAACCATTTTAACTAATAATAATTTATTTTGTTTTTCTAAATCTTCAATAACTTGAGTGTTACATTTTTCATAAAATAAACCTTCATATTGATTAGCTTCTTTAGTCATTACTCCTCTTTCATTAACAGGACATAAGATTTCTAAGTTGTATTCTTTACCAACTAAGAAGTCATCCTCACCATGACCAGGAGCAATATGTACTAAACCAGTACCATCAGTAGTAGTTACATAATCCCCATTAATAACAGGACAAACTTTATCAAATAAAGGATGAACATAAGTTAAACCTAATAAATCACTACCTTTTAAAATTTCTAATACTTTTACTTTTTCCCATTTAAAATCTTCAGTATTTTTAGCTAATAATTCAGTAGCAACAATAAATTTTTCTTTTTTAACTTCTACTAATGAATATTCAACAGTAGGGTTAGCACAAACAGCTAAGTTAGCTGGTAGTGTCCAAGGTGTTGTAGTCCATACAGCTAACTTAACATCTTTTAAATTTTTAGTACCATTATTAACTTGGAATTTTAAGAAGATTGATGGATCTTCTTTATCAATATATTCAATTTCAGCTTCTGCTAATGCTGATTCACTTGATGGTGACCAATAAACTGGTTTTAATCCTTTATAAATTAAACCTTTTTCTACCATCTTAGCAAATACTCTAATTTGATCAGCTTCAAATTCTTTATTTAAAGTTAAATATGCATTTTCATATTCACCCATAACACCTAATCTTTCGAATCCTTCTCTTTGTCTTGCTACTTGTTTTCTAGCATACTCCTCACAAAGAATTCTAAATTCAGTTGGAGTTTTTTCTTTTCTATTTACTCCTGATTTAGTTAAAGCATTCTCAATAGGTAAACCATGAGTATCCCATCCTGGGATATATCTTGCTTTAAAACCACTTTGATTTTTATATCTAACTACAAAATCTTTTAAAGTTTTATTAAATGCATGACCAACATGAATCTCACCATTTGCATATGGTGGCCCATCATGTAAATTAAACTCAGGGCAGTTTTTATTTTTTTCAATAATTTTATTATATAAATCTAAATCAGCCCATCTTTTTTGAATTACAGGCTCTTTTACTCCTAAATTACCTCTCATTTCAAAAGGTGTTTTAGGCATTAATAATGTGTCTTTAAAGTCTTTCATATACTTTCCTCCATAAAAAAAATCCTTAGATAAAATATCTAAGGACGAATTATTCGCGGTACCACCTTAGTTCTAGATTTCTCTAGCACTCAATTGTTCTTTAACGCAGAAATACGAGTAGTTCTAAATTTATTCTTCTACTTGTTCAAGAGTGATTCTAATTTAATATTTATACCTTTTTACACCAACCAAAGGCTCTCTAAAATAAATGATTTAAATTAACATGTCTCTATCATTACATTATCTTTATTATACAAAAAAACCATAATAAAATCAAGTTAATAATAGTTATCCACATTTTTACACTACTTTTATACAAAATAAGTAATATAAATATATGATAAATTGTTTCTCGATTTCTCTTAGGTGTATATATTTATCTTAATTCTTAGTTTATTTCTACCTTCTGATATATTTATTATTTTAAATTTACCTTTTGTCCTACAAGTTATTGTATCATTTAAGTTTACTTGTTTAAAACTTTTATTAACAACTTGGTTGTTAATTAAAATATAATCTTTATCTACAAAATCAGTAATTTGATTTCTAGATAAATTATAAACATTAGATACAATTAAATCTACACGTAAGGAACTTGCAGAAATTTCTTTTTCAATGAAATTATCTTTAATCTCAATAATATCATTAGTTTCTTCTAAAGTTATAGTTGTTTGATTAATTACTTTGAAGTCATTTAAAATAAATTCTTTTATTTCATTTGTTACAGCAAAGTAAATATCATCACCTATAACAATGTCACCTATAACATCACGAGCTATCCCTAGGGCCATTAAAGTACCTAAAACATGCTTATGATGTATTGATGAGAATCTTTTATTATAGTTTATTTTAAATACAGTTAAATTAAAGTTTGGGGTAATATCATAATCTTTAGGAAATAAAAAAGCTCTCTTCTTTTTACAATTATCAAAACCACCATAAAATTCAATATTAATTTTTGAATGATTAGATAAATAATTAATTTCAGATTCGTCTAAAAATTTAGAAAGATAAGGTTTATTACTTAAATAAACCTTATCTACTAATTGTTCTAATTTCTTAAATTTTAACATTATAAATTAGCTATGAACTCTTGAAGACTTCCATCTAAGAAATCTATGTTCCTAGCAAATAAATAAACTTTTTCTTTAACTAATACTTGTCTAGCATCACTTGCATAACAAGCACCTGCTAAGAATGCTAACATTTTATTACCTTCAGTAACATTTAATCTACTAAAATCTAACATTAAAGGTTTACCTAATTTTAATTGATCTACTAAAGAAGCTACTTGTTCTGAATTATCAGATAATTGTTCAAAGATTATTCTTTCTGAACTTTTAGATGTTGAATTCATTTTATTTGCAGCGTTATCATATTCATTAGTTTTCTTTTTAAAAATAGCCATATAAATCCTCCTAGTCTTTAGATACTAAATTTGCAATTTGAGCTGTTTTGTTATCTCTAATTGTAATAATTGTTGTATCTGTATATTGTTGTAGTATTTCCATTCTTTGAGGTGGACATGCTAGGAATATTTGGATAGGTAATGTATTAATAAATCCCATCATCGATTGCATACGACGTGAATCCATTTTATCAAATACCTCATCAAACATTACTAATCCGATAGCATCATTTAAGTTATTTGTATTCTTTTGGTAAATTCTAACGAAAGAAGCAAGAATTGCTACATAGAAAGGAACCTGAGTTTCCCCCCCTGATTTTTCTTTAGATACTTTAGAATAATAAACATTTTCACCATCTAAGTTTGTAATTTTAATATCATAGTCCATATACGTTCTATAATCTGTAAATTTATTAATTGAACCTTGAGAATTTTCTTCATCTACAGCTAAAGCAGAGAATAACATTTCTAATTGTTCATTATATTTTTGTTCGAAATCAATAGTGAAGAATCCTTCATTTACTGTTTCTAAATCTTCAGTTACCATATCATAGAAAATTGAGAATTCTTCTGATTTAGGGAATACGAATTCATATTTATCTTCACCAAATTGGAATGTAGATAAAGTATCATTAATTTTCGCTATTTCATCTTCTGCACTCATAATATAATTTCTTAATTTACTTAAGAAATCTTCTTTGAATAATAACTCAGCATCTTCTCTAGCACTTCTTACTTTATTTTCATAAGTGATAATTTCAGATTTTTCTAGTTTTTCTAACTCATTTAAGTATTTATATAATTCAGTAATACCTAGAGCATGCTCTGAGTGGTATTCTTGATTATATTTTAATTGTAGAGCAGAAATTCTATCTACTAGTTGTTCAAAGTTTAATCTTTCAACATCTTTTTTCTTATTGAAGTCTGATAAATGTTTGTTAACATCTTTTGACTCAGATAATAAAGAAGCCATTTCCTCTTGAGCTTTAACTTCAATTTCTAAAGAGTTAGATCTGATTTCAATTAACTTATTAGTAATAGCTGTTTTAGCATCTTCTAATTCATTAATATCTTTTTCAGCATTAGCAATTTGATTAGAGATACTTCCTCTTTCTTCTACTAACTGAATTTTATCTTCTTCTAAGCGTTTGATTTTATCTAATAAATTATTATAATCATCTTGCATATCTTTAGCAGTGAAAATATTTTGGTTTGATTTTTGTTGTGTAAAATCTTTAATATTTTCTTTGATTTGTTGTAAATCACTAAATAAACTACAATTGATTTCTAATTCTTTTAAATCAATTCTAGCAACATTTTGAGAAACTGTTTTAATTTCTTCAATTTGTTTTACAATCTTATCATATTGTTTTTTAGCTGCAGCAGCTTCTGTAATTGATTGAGCTTTTTGATCTTCTAATGCATTAGCTCCAATGAATGGTTTTTTAACAGCGTTGAAGTTCATACTTCTAACTGTAAAACTCTTATAAACCATACCATCAACAGTAATACTTGAATTATAGTTTTCTAATTCTTTAACATCAGAACATAAAATTAAGTTCCCAACAATCATATTTATATAACGTTTAGCATCTACATTTTCTGATGTGATAATATTAGCCATACTATCAGGACTACATGTATTATAATTAGAAATTTTCTTAGTATTTACTAAACCAACGTTATAAATTTGTTTTGTAGATTTAACTCTATTATAAACTTGTAACGCAGCATCAAAATAACGAGGTTCTACTATTAAGTTGAATCTTTGGTTACCTAAGTAAACCTCAACTGTTGTAGCCCATTTTTTGTCTGTTATTTCTAATAATTCAGCTAAGATATAAACTGATATTTCAGTACCATAAATTTGTTTTAATCCAGATTGAATTTCTTGTTTTAAAGCAGTAACTTCTGGGTTATATCTTAATGTTCTATTTTCTAAACTTCTAATTTGATTAGAGATATTAGTAATCTCACCTAATGTAGAATTTTTTTGTACTTCTAAACTACCAATTTTTTGATTTAAGTAACTAGAGTATACTCTTAATTCTTGTTCGTAATCAGCAAGTTTAAGTTTCATATCTGATACATTTTCTCTTTTAACTGTATTTAATGATAAGTTATTAATTTTTTTAACTACTTGGTTATCATCAAATTCTTTTAAATCACTTGTTAGGGCGTTAACATAAGAAACTTGTTTTAAATATTCTTGGTATTTAATTGATGTTTCTTCTTCTAAAGCTTTATTTTTAGCGATTTGCTTATCTAAATATTCATTTTGACTAAATGCATCATCATTAGCTAAAACTTTGTATAACTCTTTAGCACGTTCTTGTAATTCTTCAATAGAATCAATACAACGATTAATACTTTGAGATTTATCGCTTAATTGTTGTTCTAATTTAGTTTTACCAGCTTTTTGTTTATCAAGGAATAAGATCATTGATTTTTCTTCAAATAACTGATGCATATAAGTTAAGTAATCAACTCTAGCGTGTGTAGCGTCTATATCTAAAGATACTTCTTCAATAGCTTTTAATGAGTTAATTTTAGTTTTAATTAAATTAAGCATTCTTTCTAATTCTTTATAAGAACGAATAGAATCTTTAATATTTTCAACATCAATTTGTTTTTCTTCTAATAAATGTTGGTAGATAAAGTCTTTAACATCCCCAATAGGTTTAAACGCTAAAGCTTTAGGTATTAATTTAAAGAAGTCTTCTGATAAAGAACCATATAATGTTCTAAATGATCTTTTTGCTTCTTTTTTAGTTAAATAGATTTCAAATTTAGGATTAAACTTTTTAAAATCTTGAGTAGAATTAATTACTCCATTAGCTTGTACTAAATTGTTATCATCTAATCTTTGCATTGCTGAATAAAAAATTGATTTAGCAGGTAATACATCACCAATACAGTCAATAACTGTACCACAAGTGAAATATTCTTGTTTAGTTTCATCATAGAACTCTAAAGCAACATGTCCTGTAACGTCTCCATCACGTAAATATTGTTTGTCATCTGCACCAATTTTACATTTTACATATCCTCTTAAATCCCTTTTACCTTTTTCATTTGCAGCTAAGTTAAACTGTGTATCTCCAGCTGTAATTACATAAGTTAAGGCATCAAGGATAGTTGATTTACCTGTAGCATTTTGCCCAGTTAATAAAACATTGTTTTTAATATTAATTGTTTCATTACCGAAGTAATGCCAGTTAATTAAACGGATTTTAGTTAGCCTCTTCATTTTTATCACCTTCTTGGTTTAATTTAGCAATAGCATTTAATACTTCATTTACACTTTGAGTGCTTATAGCTTGAAGTAATGTTGGGAAAAGAACGATTTGTGTAGAAGAGTTTGTTATATCTCCTAGTGGTTCTAATAGATTATATCTTTTAAATAATCTTAACACCGTTACTAAGTCAGTTTTTGTTATTTTTTTTCTTAATTCTAATAATTCGTATTTCTCATGAATATCGTTAGATGTAATAATGATATTTGAATTTAAAGTAGTTTCTTTCATTTTTTCTTGGTAAAGTAATCTTAATAATAATAAAATGATTGATTCTTCTTTTTTTAATTTATATAAGTGACTTACTGAATCACTTACTAATTGGATTGCTCCTAAGTTTTTATCAATTACTAGCTCGTAATTTAATATTCTAAAGAAATCATCAAACATTTCTTTATAACTTATTACGAAAAAATATGAATCCCTATTATCTCTTTTGTCTCTTGCTAAAAAACTATTTGCTAATAATTTATTACAAATATCAGAAAATGTATTTTTAGTACTATTATTTAACTTTTCATATGATTCTAACATTATTTGTCCTCCATGAATATTTCAAAGTCTTTTAAGATATATTTAACGTGATCAATATCACACTCTAATCTTCTAACTTTTAGATTTTTTGAATTATCTGCATAAATTAATGCGAATAATACCATTAATATTTCTGCTAAATCAGCAGCATATGATAATACTGCACTTGCTCTAAACACACCATCTACCATGTTTTCCATAGTAAATTTGTAAACTAAACTTTCAGTATAAATTGATTTATATTCATCTAAGAAAGATTTATTAATATCTAAAGGAGTTTTTGCCATTTCTAATTTAGCTGGTTCAAACTTCTTATATACTCCTCTTTGTGTATATAATGAATTAACATTTAAGTGTTTCATTGTGTTTAATGTATATAAAGGACTAATTACTTTTAATGCATCTTTCATTTTTCCTTTTTTGTTTTGTTCAGTAATAAACTTCATAATAGAGTTTAATTTACCTGTAATATCCGCTTCTTCATTTAATAAGAATTGAATTTTAGCTATTGTTGAATTTAAATAAGTTTTATTTTTCTTATCTATTTCACTAATGAAATCATCAAGTGAGTTGAATAGATCAATAATCTCATGAATATCCTGCATTGCTTTTAGCGGTGCAGCATCAGTATCTACATTATTGTATCTATATCCTGATGCTATAACTTCTATAGCACTTTGGTTATTAACTAACTGAGTTAATGAATTAACAATAAATAAACGATATTTATTGATATTATCACTAGTTTTTAATTTATGATAAGTTTTATCAAATAATTCAACTTTATATTTAATTAAGTTTTCCATTAAATCTTTGATTTCATATGAATCAACAATTGATTTAATATATTCTTTCATTCTTACATCTAATTTACGTAATTCTCTCATGAATCCTTTTGTATTTTTATATACTGAATCCATTACGAAATTATAATCAGTTGCATCTTTATTTAATAACACTAAGTAAATAGTATAGATGTAACCTTTGAACTCTTCTGCTGATCTTCCGATATTATCTGGGTCAGTAGGGTCAAATCCATAATCTTCTTCATCCCCATAGAAATCATCAACTTTAATTTGCATTAATGCTTCTATTACAGTAATAGCGTAATCTCTAAATGTAATTAACTCTTCATAATCATTTGTAACGTCAGTATCAATCCAACCATGATGCTCAAATTTTCTTAAAATAGCATATGCTTTAGATTGGTTGTCATTACCTTCTTCATCATCTTCTAGAACAACTTCTTTGTTCATTTTATCTAAATAATCCGATAATACTTCTACAACATGTTTTTTATCAACACCTAAAATTGAAGCATCTTCATATGCCTTAAATGTTAATACTAAGCAATCAAAATATACAGATTTATTTGGACTTGCTAATAATGAGAAAAAATTATCTGGAACAATTCTAAACAAGTTCAAATTACTCACTCCTTTTTTTATATAAAAACTATTTTTATTATACCATACAAGTTATGTGTAAATCAATTAATTTTCTATAAAATATTTTTTATTTCGACAAATTTCGTTTTATCAATAAAAAAGAAAAATCTATAGAATTTTATTGTTTTTCTATAGATTTATTCGTTTTTTTAATATTTTTTATTATTTAACTAAAATTAAGTCTAATACTTCATCAATGTGAGATACAGGAATTATCTCTAAAGTAGATGAAACTTCTGTAGGGATTTCTTCAATATCTTTTACGTTATCTTTAGGTATTAAAATAGTCTTAATTCCTGTTTGTTGTGCAGCAATTGCTTTCTCTCTTAACCCACCAATAGGTAGTACTGTACCTACTAAAGTTACCTCACCTGTCATACCAATTGACGCTTTAGCTTTAGTATTAGTTAATGCTGATACTATAGCTGAAGTCATTGTTACACCAGCTGAAGGACCATCTTTAGGAGTAGCTCCTTCTGGTACATGTACATGAATATCATGTGTTGAGAAAAACTTAGGATCGATATTAAATTTCTTCGCTTGAGACTTAACATAAGATAATGCAGTTTGTGCACTTTCTTTCATTACATCTCCTAATTTACCTGTTAATACAATTCCACCTTTTCCTTCATAAGAAGTTACTTCGATGTCTAATGTACTACCACCATAAGCTGTATATGCTAATCCTGTAACAACACCAACTTTATCTTCTCTATCTTTTCTAGAGTTATCATATTTAGGGTTACCTAAATAATCTTTGATGTTATCAACAGTCATATGAACTGCATCTACTTTTTTAATTAAAATATCTTTAATTGTTTTTCTTACTAATGCACCAATTTGTCTATTTAATTCACGTACACCAGCTTCTGGTGCGTATCCATCAATAATATACATAATACCATCATCAGTAATAGAGAATTGTTTATCTGTAATACCGTGAGAATCTAATTGTCTTTTAATTAAATGATTTTTAGCAATATTGAATTTTTCAAATTTAGTATAACTTGATAATTCAACTATTTCCATTCTGTCTCTTAGAGGAGCAGGAATGTTTTGTAAATAGTTTGCTGTTGTGATAAATAATACTTTTGATAAATCATATGGTTCTTCCATATAGTGATCAGAGAATTGTTTGTTTTGTTCTGGGTCTAATACCTCTAACATTGCACTAGCAGGGTCTCCTTTGATGTCTGATGCCATTTTATCTATTTCATCTAATAAGATAACAGGATTGATTGTTTTAGCATCATGCATACTTTTTAAGATTCTACCAGGTAATGCTCCGATATAAGTTCTTCTATGACCTCTTATTTCAGATTCATCTTTAACTCCACCTAAACTTTGTTTAACAAATTTTCTACCTAATGCTTGAGCAACAGAACTTGCTAAAGAAGTTTTACCAACTCCAGGAGGTCCTACTAAACATAAGATTGTTTGTGGTGTTTTATTAGTCATAATTTTTACAGCTAAATATTCAACAATACGATCTTTTACTTTATCTAAGGCATAGTGATTTTTATTTAATACATCAATAACTTGTTGTAAGTTTTGATTATCTTCACTTTCTTTAACCCAAGGTAATTCAATAATAAAATCTAAATAATTTTTTAGAATTTGACTATCAGCAGATTGACTTGGTGTATCTTGATATCTTCTTAATTCTACTAAAGCTTTTTTCATCATAGCATCAGGCATTTCAGCTTGAGCAATACGTTCTCTCATAGCATCAATATCTTCTTCTTTTTTAGCTTTATCACCTAATTCATTTTGAATAGCTTTCATTTTTTCTCTTAGGTAATACTCTTTTTGAGATTCATCTACACTTTTTTTAACTGCTTCATTAATTCTATTTTCAATATCTTGTATTTCTTTTTCATTTCTTAAATCACTTAAAACAGTAGTTAATCTGTTATTTAAACTATCTTCTAATACATAGTATGCTCTATCTTTTGCAGTTCTTAAGTTATAACTTACGATATCACATAATTGATCACTAGCAATTCCACTTTCAATTTTTTTCATTACATCATCATGGTTATTTAAATATAATGGTGGGTTTTTTAATAACTCTTCAACAACTAATTTAACTAATGCTACTGTTTCAGTATCATCTTTTTCTTTTTCCTCACAAAGAGTATAATCTACTTTAAAGTAAGGTTCTTCTTGAGTTACTTTTTCTATTTTAACTTTTTTTAATAAAGATAATTTAACTCGTAATTGATTATTAGGTATTTTTAATTTTAATGTTACTCTTGCTAATGTACCTACTTCATATAAATCCTCAGCAGTAACTTCTTCTACTAATGGATTTTTTTGGAATAATACAATGATATTAAAATCATGTTCTTTTTCTGATACTTTTAATGCATTTAAAGATACAGCTCTTCCTACATCAATTCTTAAATCATTATTAGGAATAGGTACTGAACCTCTAACTGCAATAGCTGGTAATGATAATATATTTTCCATATTTTTACTCCTTTATCTCGTATTTAAATTTAGTAAAGAGGTGTCAGTTAGACACCTCTTCATTTATTATTTAGTTACTTTAGCGCTAGATTTAACTAAATCTAAAGCTGTTTGAACATTTAAGTTATAAGCGAAGATATCTCTTCCGTATTGTGCTTCAAATGCTTCTTTAGTACTATTATGTTTTGTAGCCTCAGAAGTAATGAATTCATTGATTTGTTCATCAGTTGCTTCAATTTTTTCTTTTTCTACGATTTCAACTAAAATGATATCTAATTTAACATCATTTTCAGCTCTTTCTTTAGTTTGAGCTTGTAATGTAGCTTTATCATTTCCTGTTAATTGTAAGAATAAATCAAAGTCAATTCCATATTGTTTAGCTTGAGCTTCGATATTTCTCATTAATTCATTATATCTATTGTTGATATAAGTTTTAGGTAAATCAATAGTAGTATTTTTTACTAAAGTTGTTAAGATTTCATTTTGAACTCTGTTATCTTCATTATTTTGTTTAGCAGTAGTTAGTTTATCCACAACATGTGTATTATATTCACTTACTGTTTTAACATTTTCAATTGCAAATCCTTCAACTAATTCATCAGTTAAAGCAGGAACAACTTCTTCTTTTACTTCATGTACTTTTACAGCGAATACTGCTTCTTTACCAGCTAAATCAGCTGCTTGATATTCAGCAGGGAATGTAACAACAACATCTTTTTCAGTGTTTGCTTTCATTCCGATCATTTGATCTTCAAAACCTGGAATAAATTGACCTGAACCAATTTTTAATTCATAGTTTTCAGATGTTCCACCATCAAATTTAACACCATCTACAGAACCAGAGAAGTCAAAAATTGCAACATCTCCTTTTTTGATAGTTTGTGTTTTCTTTAATACTAATTCAATTTTATCATTTAATTGTTTGTTAATTTCTTCTTTAACTTCATCATCAGTTACTTTAACTTCTTCTTTTTTAACTTTGATTCCTTTGTAATCACCTAATGTAAATTCTGGGTGTACATCAAAAGTTAAATTGATTTCGAAATCTTCTTCAGTTGATAATTTTTCAAAATCTAAATCTAATGCTGGAGCACCAACGATTTTAAATTCAGTTGATGTTACTAACTCAGCATTAATAATTTTATTAACTACTGAATCAAGTGCATCAGAATATAAAGATTCAACACCATATTGTGCTAAATATTTAGATTTAGGAGCTTTACCTGCTCTAAATCCTTTGATAGTTACTTTTTGATTGTTTACTTCAAATGATGCATCTACTGCTTCATTAAAATCACTTCTTGTTACTGTAAAGAAAGCTTTAACTTGGCTTCTTTCTAATTTTTCAATTTTCATAATTTCCTCCATGTTTATCTCTATTTCAAGATTTTACTTTATGGTATAAATTATACTATATCAAGCAAAATAAATCAAGAAAAAAGCAATAAAAAGCAAAAAAATAATTATCTTATGTGTATAGATAATTATCAGTTTATTGTTATTATATTTAATCGTATTAACTCAATTAAAGCTTGTGTTCTACTATTAACACCAAGTTTGCCAATCACATTTGAAATATGATTTCTAACAGTTTTGTCACTTACATTTATAAGTTGAGCTATTTGCGCTGTTGTTTTATTTTGAGCTAAATAATCAAATATTTCTTTTTCTCTTTTTGTTAGTATATTAGACATATTTCCTCCCCACTTTATAATATGCGTGAGGAGGAAATTTGTTAATTTTATTTAATTTTTATTCGTTAACTTTTGTAGTTGTAGTTGTTGTTACAACTCTTTTTGTACCATCTGGATTTGTAATTGTATTTGTTTGAACTTGAGGTTGTCCTGTTGGATTAACTTGACCAGTAACTGGTTTAGTTGTTGTTGTAGTTGTTGTAATAGTTTTTTTAGGAACTACTTGAGTTTGATTAGGAGATGTAACTGTTGTAGTTGTAGTTACAGGTCTTACTAATGTTCCTGCAGGTTGTCCTGCTGGTCTAACTAATGTACCTTGAGTTGCTTGATTAGGGTTAGTAGTTCTAACAACTTGTTGTTGGTTGTTTCTTACTAATGCACCTTGACTTTGTCCTACTGGTCTTACTAATGTACCTTGAGTTTGCGCTGTTTGTTGTGGCATAACTGCTGGTCTAACCATAGTACCTTGAGTAGTTTGGTTTTGAGTTTGTCCTTGCACTCCCATAGGTCTAACCATTGTACCTTGAGCTTTAGGAGCTTCAGTACCAGTCATTTGAGAAGCAGGTTTAATAATTGTTTGTCCTGTTGTTGAGTTAGTTGCAGGAATAATTTTAGTTTGCCCAGCAACATTTTGTTGAATTTCTTTTGAACCATCTTTATTAGTTACTACGTTATTAACTACTTTATCTAAGTTAGCTTTTTGAACCATCTCTTTTAAGTTGTCAAAAACATTTTCTAAATCATCACAATTAACTCTAATAGAATCATATTTGTTATATTTGATTACTAATACAGCATCGTATAATTTGTATTTTGAAGGTTGACGATCTTTTTTGATACTTCTAATTGAAGTATAAGGGATGTTAACAGTTGTAATATCAGAAATTCTAATTGAATCTCTTGTTAATCCAACTTTGTAATTTTTAAAGTAAGCAATTGCTAAATAAACATTAGCAGCAGTTAATACAATACTTGATGAAGCAGTTAATGCAATCATAGCACCTTCACCATGTGCAATACTAATGAAAAAGTAAATTACTAATAATAAGTTAGCAACTGCACTTCCAATTAATATAGTATTTAATAACCAATCTTTTTTAATCTTAAATGTCATATATGTCATAAATTTTTCCTCGATTTCATTATTTCACAGATTTATAATCTAGATAAACATATTATACTTTTTTTATTGTCTATTTACAACAGAAAACTACATATTTTTTGTAAAATCACTAATTTTGTTTGTTGTTTGCTCTTGTTGGGCACATTTTGTAATCGTAGCAATTCCATCGCCTTTTTGTTCACCATAATTTCCAAAATAAGCATGGTTTCCACCATCAATTTTATGTACATTTTGTGTATAATCTAACTCTGAAAGTATTTTATCATGCTCTCCGTATATAGTTATTGATTTATTTATAGGATAATCACCATAAATATATGCTCCTAATAGTATTAAACCATCTATTTTATCTTCATTACTAGATGCATAACTACTAGCAAAAGCACCACCCATTGAATGTCCACCTATAAACCATTTATCATTTTCATATAATTCAAATACTTCTTCTGCTTTATTACTACCTAATAAAGCTAAATTAAATGGCATTTGAATTAAATAAACATTTATACCTTCTTTTGATATCATATCTAATAAAGGTAAATAAGAATTACTTTCAACTTTAGCACCAGGATAAAATATAAATCCTATATCTGAAGGTGTTGTAGATGGTATATAAGTTATATCTTTAGTAACTACTATATCTTCTCTTAATTCTAATATATCTAATGCACTTTGTTCAGCTTTGTAATAAATACTTGTATAAACAAAGAATCCTATTGTACTTAATAAAGTTAATCCTAATAAAGTACTAATTATTATAATTATTACTTTTTTCATATTAACCAATTACAAAATATAAAATTAAACCTATTGTAAACATTGCTATAAATCCAGTAATCATCCAGAATAAAGTTTTAGAATATCCTTTAGGACTTATTTTACCCATTCTATCTAATTCTTTTATAATTGGGTGTAATGAAATATAATAAACAAAAATAGAAGCTATTAATACTATTGTTGCATATACTTTTAATTCATCACTACCTTTTAATACTATAACAAATAATAAAACAATAAATATTAACTTAACATTTGCTACCCAGTTTTTTAAATAATTAACAAATAAGTGGATGTCTTTTTTTCCTTCTGATGATTTATAAGAATCAAACACAGCAATACCATTACCATATTTGAATTTTGGTTTAAAATATAAAATAAATACATTTGATAACTCCATTAAACAAAATGCTATAATTATATAGTCTAAAATATTCATACTTAAATTCCTTTTACTTTCTGTAATTGTTCATAATTAGTAAAAATTATTTTACTAAATGCTTCTACTGATTTTGTAATAAATACATTACTACCTATTACGCTTGATTTACCTATAACAGTTTGACCACCTAAAATAGATGCCCCTGAATAAATTGTTACATCATCTTCTATAGTAGGATGTCTTTTTACATTTCTTAATTCTTCAATATTACTTAATGATAAAGCCCCTAATGTTACACCTTGATATATTTTTACATTACTTCCTATTGTACTTGTTTCACCTATTACTACACCTGTACCGTGATCAATAAAAAAATTATTAGCAATACTAGCTTTAGGATGAATGTCTATCCCTGTTTTAGAATGAGCATGTTCACTAATAATTCTAGGAACTGATGAAACATTCAACTTAGCTAAGATATTTGCAATACGATATAAACAAATAGCGTAAAACCCTGGATAACTAATTATTATTTCAGCTTCATTAACAACAGCAGGGTCAGACGTTAAAAATGCTGTTATATCGCCATTTAATTTACTTTTTAAATTAGGTATTTCTTTTAAAAAAGAATTAATTATTTCTTCTTTATTATTAATTTCTAATTTATTTAAAATATCATTTAATATTTCTTTAATTATAATTAATTTATTTTCAATATATACTTCTACATCTTTATCAATAACTTCATTATATCCTAAAAATAATATATTTCTAACTTCTGTAACAAATCTTATTATTTCATCCCTATTTAAAATATTAGAAGTACACTTATTACTAACTTTTAATAACTCTTTCACAATATCTTTCATATTATTCTCCTATAGATAAATACTTAACTAATGAATCAGGAAATACTAAAACAATATTTTTATCTTTAAGATTATTCTTTTTGATATATTGTACTACACCAGAAAATGCTGCTCCACTTGATATACCGATAAACGCTACTTCTTCTTTATTTACTTCATTCATTGCATCAAATGCTTCTTCATTACTAACCATTAAAACTTCATCAACAAATTCTAAAGATAAAGTATTTGGTTTAAAACCTGCTCCTATACCTTGAATCATATGAGGACCTTTAGGTTTATTGTTTAGAATTGCTGATGCACTAGGTTCTATACCTATTACTTTAATATTATCATTTTGTTCTTTAAAATATCTACCACATCCACTAATAGTACCACCTGTACCTATACCAGAAAAGAAATATTCTAAATTTACTTCATCGTAAATTTCTTTAGCTGTTGTATTATAATGAGCAAGTGGATTGTTACTATTCTCAAATTGAGAAGGAATAAAACTATTTTTATATTCTTTTGCTAATTCTTCTGCTTTAGCAATTGCACCACTCATACCTAAAGATTTATCTGTTAAAATAATTTCTGCATGATATGCTTTAATAATAGCTATTCTTTCTTTACTCATATTCTCAGGCATTATAATAATACATTTAATATTATAATATAAACAAATAGCAGCTAGAGCAATACCTGTGTTACCACTAGTAGGTTCTATAATAGTACTTTCTTTATTTATTAAATTACTTTCTAATGCATTATTAATCATATTTAATGCTATTCTATCTTTAACTGAACCAAATGGATTACCTGATTCTATTTTAGCATAAATATTATTTTCATATTTTTCGCTTAATTTACTTAGTTTTAATAATTTTGTATTACCTATTGTTTCTAATATATTGTTATAAATCATATTCATTTCTCCTTTAATTAAAAATACATATATTATACTATGTTATTTTTTAATTAATATTCATTTTTTTAAAACGTTACAAGTCCCATAGCAATCTCTACTACTAATGCTACAATTACTACTAAAGTAGATATAATAAAACCATGTAACATAGGTCTAGGACCACTTGCTTTCATTTCTTTAAAACTAGTTTTCATTCCAATTGCAGCAAGTGCTATTATCATAATAAAACTACTTACACTTTTTGTACTACTAGAAAAAGACTCAGAAAATAATCCTACACTATTTAAAATAGCCATAAGTAAAAATCCAACGATAAACCAAGGGATTATTTTAACTATATTAACTTTTTTCTTTTCTACTACTTCTGTATTACTATTTTTTCTTTTAATACGCATATTAATAAAAGAAAATATTAATACAACAGGTATAATACTAAGAGTACGTGTTAATTTAACCATAACTGCATATTCTTGAGCTGCTTCACTAAATGCTCCTGCTGCAGCTACTACACTAGAAGTATCATTTACTGCTGTACCAGCCCATAAACCATAAGCTTGATCACTTAATCCTAAAGCAAATCCCATAATAGGAAATAATACTATCATTATCATATCAAATATAAATGTTGCACTCATCGCCATAGCAACATCATTATCTTCAGCATCAATTACAGGTGATATTGCAGCAATCGCACTTCCCCCACAAATTCCCGTTCCTGCTGATATTAAATTTGATACTTTCCAATCTAATTTTAATAATTTACCAACTATATATCCCCCACCAAAACAAGTTAATAGAGTAAATACCATAACTACTAAAGATTGTCCTCCTACTGTTAATATCATATTAACACTTAAAGAACCTCCTAGTAATATAATAGCAAATTTTAATAGTTTTTTAGATGCAAAATCTAATCCTTTTTTTAAACATTTAGGACACCAAAAGAAATTAATTGTAACACCTATAAATAACGCTATAACAGAACCACCTATTAAATGTAATCCAACTAAATGTTCTAATCCATATCCTATAAAATATGCTGCAATTGCTATAACTACAGATACTATTAGTCCTGGTAGGATTTCTTTTATATTATTTAATAATAAAGCCATTTTTAATTTATTCATAATAATCTCTTCTTTCCTTTAACATTATATCATATTAATTAATTAAATTGTATTATTTTACACGCATTTAGTATATAATAACAATGTAAAAGGGGTGTTTTTATGATAAATATCGGAATTTTAGGTTGTGGTTGGATTGCTGAGG